>JBEKZD010000029.1:0-41341 GCA_049510215.1 Verrucomicrobiia bacterium | reverse complement strand
GTGCGACGAATTCAAAAAGCGGCGCGGCTACGACCCGTTGCCTTGGTTCCCGGTGTTCGCCGGGCGGATCGTGGAAAGCCGCGAGGCCAGCAACCGGTTCCTTTACGATTTCCGCCGCACGCTCGGCGATCTCGCCGTGGACAATCATTACCGCCTGTTCCACGGATGGGCCGCGCGCCACGGACTCGGCATCCACCCGGAGGCCGGCGGGCCGCATTTCACTCCGATTGACGCGCAGGAATGTTTCGGCGCGACCGACGTGCCGATGTCGGAATTCTGGGCGGCCTCGACCACGCACCGCCGCACGGAAGAGGTGCGCTTCTTCGTGAAGCAACCCGCCAGCGCCGCGCACACGTATGGCCGGCGCATCGTGGCGGCGGAGGGGTTC
Organism: Verrucomicrobiia bacterium; assembly: GCA_049510215.1. GTDB lineage: Bacteria > Verrucomicrobiota > Verrucomicrobiia > Palsa-1439 > Palsa-1439 > JBEKZD01. Next base: position 40,953 of record JBEKZD010000029.1, on the reverse strand, counting down.
ACCACGGTCGGGCCGCACTGGCAGGAGACACTCTGGGACAACCTCAAACCGTCGTTCGACCAGGCCGCGTGTGAGGGTCTGAACCGGCTGGTGTGGCATGCCTTCGTCTGTTCGCCCGCCGAGATGGGCGTGCCCGGACAGCAGTACTTCGCCGGTACCCATTTCAATCCGAATACCACCTGGTGGGCCAAGTCCGCGCCGTTCCTCAGCTACCTCAATCGCTGCCAGTTCCTACTGCAGCAGGGTCTGTTCGTTGGGGATGCCTGCTACTACTACGGGGACATGGTGCCGAACTTCGCGCAGCTCAAACGCTCCGACCCGGCCAAAGTCCTGCCGGGTTACGACTACGACGTGGCGACGAAAGAGGTCGTGCTCACCCGCATGTCGGTTCGTGACGGGCGCATCGTGTTGCCCGACGCCATGAGCTACCGTGTGCTGGTGCTGCCGGACCATCCGATGATCTCGCTGGAGGTGCTCCGCAAGTTGAAGGAACTGGTCGCGGCGGGCGCAACGGTAATCGGGCCGAAGCCGAGCCGGGCGACCGGGTTGACCAACTATCCGCAATGCGACGACGAGGTGCGGCAACTGGCCGACGAACTCTGGGGCAACTGCGACGGGAAATCCATCACCGAACACACCTTTGGCAAAGGCCGTGTGATTTGGGGCAGGACTGCTCGTGAAGTTTTTGCTGGCGACAGCGTGAAACCGGACTTTCAATTCAGCGGCGGCCAGAAGGACACGTTTTTGGACTACATCCATCGGCGAGACGGAGAGACGGAGATCTACTTCGTTGCAAACCGCTCGAACCGCTGGGAGGAAATCGATTGCACCTTCCGCGTCAGCGGCAAGACGCCGGAATTGTGGGACCCGGTGACCGGCGAGACGCGTCTGGCGGCAGCGTTCGCGCAGAGCGAAGGACGGACGACGTTGCCGCTGGAGTTTGCGCCTTACGGGTCGCTGTTTGTCATCTTCCGAAAACCGGCGGCAAACCAGGCGGGCACGGCTACGAGGAATTTTCCGACGTTCTCCGAGCCTTTCGAAATTACCGGCCCGTGGACGGTGAACTTCGATCCGAAGTGGGGCGGACCGGCGTCGGTGGAGTTCGCGACGTTGGTCAGTTGGCCTCACCGACCGGAAGACGGCATCAAATATTATTCCGGCGCCGCGATCTATCATAAGACGTTCGACCTTCCCGTCGAATCACGCTTCACGAATCGCGTTTCACGAATCTTCCTCGACCTCGGCGACGTGAAGAATCTCGCGGAGGTGAAGTTGAACGGGAAGAACCTCGGCATTCTCTGGACAGTGCCGTTCCGCGTGGATGTGACGGATGCAATTCGACCGGCGGGCAACAAACTCGAAATCGAAGTGGTCAACTTCTGGCCTAATCGCATCATCGGCGACCAGTTCCTGCCGCCGGAAAAGCGCTTCACAAAGACCAACATCCGCAAGCTCACCAAGAACACGCCACTGATGGAGTCCGGTCTGCTCGGCCCCGTGCGGATCGTGGCGGCACCTCTTGTTACCGCCACCGTTGTCTCGATTGCCCGTTGTAGCGGCGGCTCTGTGAGCCGCCGAAATCCCCAAGAAATCAACGACTCGGCGCTTCACAGAAGCGCCGCTACACCAGAATCAGGTTCTTGCGGTGGTGGTATCAAGATGCGCCCTGGTGGGGAATCGTTTTTAGTTGGCAATTGCGGTGATTCTGGGTATCTGGTACACACGAGTAAGTTAACCCTTCGAAAGGACTAGAACCATGCAACCAAATCCAATCCTCGGTGTGATGATCTTCGCGCTCGGTGGTCTGGCAGGAGCGGTGTTCTACCTGCCCTTCAAGAAAGTGAAGAACTGGGCGTGGGAGAGCTACTGGCTTGTGTATGCGCTGTTTGCCCTGCTCATCGTCCCTTGGATGCTGGCCCTGATCAAGTCACCCAACACGTTCAGCGTCCTTCAGAATTCTCCAAGCAAGGAACTGTGGTATTGCTACCTTTGCGGCGCGGCGTGGGGCTTTGGCGGATTGACCTGGGGTTTGATGATCCGTTACCTCGGCGTCGGTCTCGGTCTGGCCATGGGCTGCGGCCTTTGCTCGGCGGCGGGGACGCTGGTGCCTCCCATTTTACGGCAGTTATTCGGTTTGGAGGGCATCAAGTTTAATGAATTGTTTCAGAGCGCCGGTGGACAAGTTTCTCTTGTTGGGGTGGTTGTTTCCCTGGTCGGCATCGTGTTGGTTGGCATGGCCGGCATGTCCAAGGAAAAAGAGCTGCCGGAAGAGGAAAAGAAAAAATCCGTGGCGGAATACAACTTCGGGAAAGGCATGTCGGTCGCCCTGTTTTCCGGTTTGATGAGCGCCGCGCTCGGCTTCGGACTGGTCGGCGGTCCCACCATCGAAAAACTGGCGTTGACGACCCAGCCGGTCACGGCGATGGCGTGGAAAGGCATGCCGGTGCTGGTGATCGCCCTGCTTGGCTGTTTCACGGTGAACTTCCTCTGGTGCCTCATCTTAAACATCAAAAACAAATCATTGGGTGACTATATAGCTCCAGAAGGGCCATGGCTGGTGTCAAATGGGGTATTCTCTGCTATCGCCGGCACAATCTGGGTCTGCCAATTCGTTTGCTTCAAGACGGGCGAGCCGCAGATGGGCAGTCAGAGTTACGTCGGCTGGGCCGTGTTGATGGCCAGCGCCATCCTGTTCAGCACCGTGCTGGGCATTGTCCTCGGCGAATGGAAGGGCACCGGCGGACGCACGCGGGGGCTGCTGGCAGCGGGACTGACGCTGCTGGTGCTGACCGCGGTCATCTCCGGTTACAGCGGCAAGCTGGGTAAAGCTAAACCCGCACCCGTCCTGACGAAATAGGGCCAAGCCATTAACAAAACTCATCTCGCATGGTAGCCGCACCCTTTATGGGTGCATAGAACGCAGGCATAAAGCCTGCGACTACAGTTTTTGTTAGGCGCTCTAACTCACTGCGCAGGCACGCGGAAGTTGGATTTGAGGCCGCCTCAGTCCTTTTAGCCCGCCTTGATCTGCTGCATCCACTTCGCGCGGTAGGCTTGGAGAGCCGTGGCCACATCGCTCGTCAGGGCTTCCACTTGGCGATACTTCACGCCCAAGGGAGCGGTGTCCACTTTGTAAGGATGGATGCCCAAGCACGCTGCCTTGCCGGCGATGGCGGCCCCGAGGGTGGTCGTCTCCGTGACGGCCTGGCCGCCCTTGTCGAACATGGCGTACACCGGCCGGGCGGTCAGCGTCGCCAGCAGCCCCGCGAAGAGATGATCCTTCGAGCCGCCGGCGGTCAGCACGATCGGCACGTTGGCGTCCTGAGAGATCGCCTCTACTTGATGGGCCGTGGTCATGGCCGTCAACAGGTTGCTTGCGAGGTAGGCGGTGACGCCGTCACCGAAAAACACCTGCTCGTTGATGATCCGGCCCTTGACCTGCGGGAACGGGCCGGTGCCGTGGTTGGACGGGTTGATATTGGGCAGCACGAAGCACTCGGCGTCTTTCAACATCCTGGCCAGTCGCTGGACATCCCAGGAGTTATCGAACCCGCGCCCCTTGGACTGGGCGAGTTTCTTCAGATGCGAAAAATCCGCGCCGCCGCCGTATCGGGCTGTGACGACGGGCTCGCCGTCCACCGTTCCCTGAATGATGATGTCGCGAGTAAACCCGTCGCCCGGCACTCTGGCTGTGCCGCCCATCTGGGCGATCATCGTCCAGGTGCCGGCTTCCACCTGCAACACCGGTTTGCCGACCGCAGCGGGATAGGCCTGGTAAAACGTCGAGAGAATGGGAATGTGCGAGAGGCACGTGTCGTGTCCGCCTGAAACCACCAACGGCTGCGTGGAAAACTTCAGTTGCTTGACCTGCGCGCGGGGCATGGCGCCGAGGGATTTATAGCACACGGCCGGCAGCTCTGGCACCAGCCGGCGAAAGGCCGCGACTTTCCCGGCGGCCCGGCTGGGCGTGCCGGGTTTGGCGCGCACGTCCCGCGTGCCGGTATGGCACATCCAGTAGCTGTGCTCGTTGCCGGCTTGGCGGATGGCGGCGAGGTAATCGTCGCCGAGAAAGTGTCCGCTCATCAGCGCCCCGTACTGGGCGAAACCCGCCGCCTTGGCCAGCAACTGCGGACGAATCATCTCCTCGAACACGAGCCGCTTCAACAACGTCAGCGAGCCCGGGAAATCACGGATCGATCCGGTTTCCTGGAAGAACTCTTCCCGCGAGCCGGCCAGTTTGGCGAACTGCTCGTTGACGGCATCGGGATACGCTTGCGTGTAGGCAAGCGTCAGCCGCTGACCGGGGACCTCCATCAGCGTGTTGTCGGCGTCCACCAGACCGCCCGAGGCGCCGCGGGCGACTGGAGCGACCACCACCGCCGCCCGGCAGCCCTCCGGCAGCGACCGGATCGCTTCGTCGAACCAGTCGAATTCCTTGCCGGTGGCGTTATAGGCCAGTCCTTCCCATTTTGCGGTAGGACTTTCAGTGGCCGCGGAATGCACCGTGGCCAACGTCTCAAAGTCCAGCGCTTCCAACTTGATGTTCGAGGCCCCGTCCACGGGAACCAAGATTGTCTTGCCGCTCATGCTATCTCCCTATTGATGTGTGCGCCCACCGCCACGCGCTCGGCAGCAGCCGCTGGTTGCGATTGCTTTTTCTTACCCTCAGTTCTGCTTTTATCCCGGCCGGAATGAGAGCACAACTCAGAAATGTTTTGGCAAAAAGAGTGATGAGGGACGAGCGGCGAGTCTCCGAAGGGATTGGCGATCGCCCTGGAGCCAATCCCATTGTCAGTCGATGTGGAACACTTCGCGGAGTTCGAGGGACTTCGGGCTGTTGTCGGGATTGGACGGCATCAGGTCTTTCATGTGCGCCCACCACTTCTTGCAGATCGGGGTCTGCGCAATGGCGTTCCAGCGCGCTTCGTCCTCGATCTCGACGTAGCCGAACAGTTGGCGCGTCTGGGGATGAAGAAAGATCGAGTAGTTGTGGACTCCGTGCTTCTTGAGCGTGTCCTCCAGCTCCCTCCAGATTGGCCTGTGGCGCTTCTCGTATTCGGTTTCTTGCCCTTGGTTCAGAGACATGACGAACGCTTTTCGGATCATGTGTGCCTCCTCTTCCTTTTCCCAACAGAGCTTGCCAGAACCTTGACTCTATGAAAATCTTGGCGCGGGAACAACGGAAATTGTTCGCTGGCCATGGGATTGTTGTAGCCCCGAAACATTTGCTGCGCATGTCTCGCAAGCTCGGCTTTCGCGGCAGGGAAACTCCGCGAATGGGATTCGCAGCTACGATCCGGTTCCCAACTGAATTGATCGAGGAGACAAAAGGATGTCCAATCTGATTCCACGAATGCTGTTGTGTCCGGTCATGGCCGCGCTTCCGTTCTCGTCTTTTGGCGCTGCGGACGCCGCCCAGTCGATTCCCGTCGAGGGCAGCGAGACGTTTACGGCGGACGGCGCCTGGTGTTGGTTCAGCGATCCGCGCGCCGTGTATCGCAACGGAAAAATCTACGCCGGGTGGATGAATTCCGAAGGCTCGGTGCAAATCGGAGCGCGGGACCAGAAGACCGGCGCGCTGACGGTGGCGACGCTGGCCGGGAAATTCGAGCGCGACGATCACGATCATCCTTCGCTGCTGTTTCTGCCCGATGGCCGGCTCGTGGCGTTTTATTCTCTGCACGCCAATGGCGACACGCACCAGCGGGTGACTGCCAGATCGGAGGACATCGGCGAATGGTCGGCCGACCGCACGCTCGGATTCGAAAACCCGAGCCTCGGCCCGCGGGGCGTCACGTACGCCAACCCGGTGATGCTGATCGACGAGGCGAACGCGGTCTATCTCTTCTGGCGGGGCTCGGACTACAAACCGGCCTTCTCGATCTCCCCCGACCTCGGAAAGACCTGGAGCAAACCACGGACATTGATCCAACGTCCCGGGACCGGCACCGATGTCCGTCCCTACGTGAAGCTGTGGACCGACGGCAAGGGCCGAATCGATTTCATTTTCACCGACGGACATCCGCGGAACGAGCCGACCAACAGCGTTTATTTCCTGCGTTACGAGAAGGGCGGGTTTTTCAAAGCCGACGGCACACGCATTGGTTCGATCAATGATCTTCCGCTGGACCCGGCCCGGTGCGATCGGATCTACGACGGGGCCACGGCCGGGCGGGCGTGGATTTGGGACGTGTGCGAGGATCGTGACCGGAACCCGGTCGTTGCCTACACCCGACTGCCAGCGGAAGAAGATCACCGCTATCATTATGCGCGTTGGGACGGGAAGCGGTGGTTGGACCATCAAATCACACCGGGCGGCAAATGGTTTCCGCGGACGCCACCGGCCGCGCAGGAGCGGGAACCGCACTACTCGGGCGGCATGGCGCTCGACCCGGCCAACCCGACAGCCGTGTACGCCTCGCGGCCGGTGAGGGGGATCTTCGAAATCGAACGATGGACTACTCGCGATGGCGGCAAGACGTGGCAATCCGAAGCGGTGACAAAGGATTCGAAAGCCGACAATGTGCGCCCGGTCGTCGTGCGCAATACGCCCGCCGGCACGACCAGCGTCATGTGGATGCACAACCGTGGCGGCTACGTTCATTTCACGGACTACAAGACCGAGATCAGAATCAGGACGTTCCGGACAAGTGCGCGGTGAAGAGAACGGGGCGGCGCGCTGGGCCAGCGCGCCCTACCGTCGCTTTGAGAGAGTCGTTGGTAGGGCGGCCTGGCTCAGGCCGCCGCTGTGAGTCTCGCCTCACCAACAAGGCTTGCCAACGCTTCGAGTTTGTGAAAACCTTTGCCCCAGCGAGGCAAGTTTCACCGCCGAAGGACAACACGGAAATCATACATGGACCTCTTAACGGAAATCACAAAACTATCTCACGAGTTCGGGACCCCCGACTACGTGAAGGGTGGCGGCGGCAACACCTCGGCCAAAATGGCTGACACGCTGTGGGTGAAGCCTTCGGGAACGCGCTTGGCACAACTTTCCCCGGAAACATTCGTGGCAATGGACAGAGCCAGGCTGGGCAGACTGTATCAGGCCGAAATCCCGCGCGATTCGACAGCCCGCGAGGCGTTGGTGAAAGACATGATGGCCGCCGCCGTGAAACCCGGGCAGAAGGCGCGCGCCTCGGTCGAAGCGCCTTTGCACGACATCCTGGAACGTGCGTTCGTCGTGCACACGCATCCCGCGCTGGTCAACGGCATGACCTGCTCGCGCGACGGCGCCGCGGTCTGCGCGCGTCTTTTTCCCGACGCGCTGTGGGTCCCATACATCGACCCCGGGTTTACGTTGTGCATGGATGTTCGCCGCCGCGTCAGTGACCATGCCAAACGGCACGGCAAACAACCCGCTGTGCTGATTCTCAAGAATCATGGGATCTTCGTCGCCGGTGACACGCCCGAGGAGATTCGCTCCGCGTATGGTCATGTGCTGGACGCGTTGCGCGCGGAGTACAGGAAAGCCGGGATCGCCACGGAATTGCGCGTGGTCCGGTCATCCAACCCGGGCGAAGCCGAATCGGTGCGGCAGACCTTGCGTTCGTTGCTCGGAGAAGAGGCCGCTTTCGTCGTGGGTTGCGACTCTTTCGAGGTCGCGCCAGGACCAATCTCGCCCGACCACATTGTGTATGCCAAATCATATCCTTACGCCGGCTTGTTGACTCGTGAAGGCGTGGCCGATTTTCAAAAGCGTCGGGGTTATTGGCCGAAGATTTTCGTCACTGCTGCCGGCGTGTTCGGGGTGGGCAACACGCGCAGCAAGGCGGAACTGGCTTTGGAACTGGCGCAGGACGGCGCGTTGGTGATGCAGTTGGCGGCGGCGTTTGGCGGCATCCAGTTTCTGGTTGACGCAGCGCGTGAGTTCATCGAAAACTGGGAAGTGGAATCTTATCGGCAGCAACAAATGAAATAATTCGGAGGAGAACGAGAATGAAAGCGACAGAGAAAAGGGTTCAGGAAGGTTACAGTGGTGCGAAGGAACAGTACGCCGCGTTGGGCGTGGATGCAGACGCGGCCGTTGCCAAGGCTCTCAAAATTCCGGTTTCGATACACTGCTGGCAGGTGGACGATGTCGTAGGTTTTGAGACCAAGGAAGAGGGGCTTTCCGGCGGCGGCATCATGGCGACCGGCAACTATCCCGGCCGCGCGCGCACAGCCGATGAGGCCCGTGCCGATTACGAAAAGGTGCTGGGGCTGGTGGCCGGCGCGCATCGGTTGAACATTCATGCTTTATACGCGGAGACGGGCCGCAAAGTTGTCGATCGCGACGCGCTGGAGCCGCAGCATTTCGCCAACTGGATGGATTGGGGCAAGAAACACGGCGTGCATCTCGACTTCAATCCGACGTTCTTCGCGCACCCCAAAGCCAACGACGGTTTCACGCTATCGCACACCGACAAGGCCATCCGCAAATTCTGGGTCCGCCACACCGTAGTGTCCCGCAAGATCGCCGAAGCGATGGCGAAGAACCAGGGTGGCCCGAGCCTGATCAATCACTGGATTCCCGACGGCTGCAAAGATTTTCCCGCCGATCGCTGGACGCACCGCGCGTTGCTGACCGAGTCGCTCGATGAGGCCATCGCCAACGAGAAGTCGGTGAACAAGAATCTGTGCGTGGACTACGTCGAAAGCAAGCTGTTCGGCCTCGGCAGCGAAGAGTACGTCGTCGGTTCCGCCGAATACTACAGCAGCTACGCGCTCAGTCGCGGCGTCGGGTATTGCCTGGACATGGGGCATTGGCACCCGACCGAGACGATTCACGACAAGATCTCCAGCTTCCTGCAATTCCACAAGAAATTGCTTCTCCACGTCAGCCGCGCGGTTCGGTGGGACAGCGACCACGTGGTGATATTCAACGACGATCTGCGCCACGTATTCCTCGAAATCCAGCGCGGCAACGCGTGGGATCGCGTTGCGGTGGCGACGGATTACTTTGACGCCAGCATCAACCGGATCGCGGCGTACGCGATCGGTCTTCGGGCCACGCGCAAAGCGATTCTGTACGCGCTGCTCGATCCGTCCAATAAACTCAAGCAACTCGAAGCCGAAGGCAACAACGCCGGTCGTTTGGCGATGATGGACGAGATGAAGACGATGCCGTTCGGTGCCGTGTGGGATTACCTCTGTGCCAAAGGCAACGCACCGCTCGACCACGCCTGGATGGACGACGTGAAGAACTACGAAGCCAGCGTGCTCCGCAAGCGGGGTTGATCGTTTTGATAGGGACCCTCGCGGGCCACAACAGACGACAAGCTGCCGTCGGGCATCTCCTATGCGCCGAATGGCGATGGCGTGCGATTGCCCCGTCCCAGCGGGCAGGCGGCAGTGGACTTTAGCGCCGGGATGTGGATATTAGTGTGTTGTGACATCACACCACACCCACGGTTCGCATCATCCCCGGCTTCGCGTCAAGGTTTCGATGTTTCCGGTGGCTTTTCGATACCATGCCCCTCACGCGGAAAGCGTCTCGGTTGTCGGCACGTTTGACGGGGGCGCGCCACACCCAATGCGGCGCGCCATCGACGGCTATTGGCATACCGCCCTCGAACTGAAACGGGGGCGTTACGAATACCGGTTTCTTGTGGACGGTGTCAACACGCTGGATCCAAAGTCGTTCGGCACGGTGTCTCATCACGATGGCGGCAAGAACAGCTTGCTGGAGGTAGGTTACTAGCCGTCGATCGATCGACGCGGAGACCGCTGTGATGGGGGTGACATCTAACTGACTTACTGGCCGGGCAGGCAGCGCGCAACAAGAAACCCGGTCAATTCCGTGAGTGAGCGAACTCTCGATTGATGAATCGATGAGACGTGATCCTGCACTTCCCTGCAAAGGTTCTGTTGGGTGCTCTTGAGCTTCAGCGCCTTTCGCCCTTCTCCAAGTGCCTTAACGCGAGGGCGATCATAGCCGCCCACGCCAGCGCTTTGAATTCGCCCCGGGCAAGGGCGGTGTCGAGTTCCTGCTGAGTCAGGAACAGCAACTCCTGTTCTTCCAGATCGTCGGAGTGCGGGTCGCGTTCACGCCGCGCGTTCAAAGCCAGGAAGAGATGGCCTTGTCCACCGCCTCGGTTCGCGTTGGCTACGTAACTGCCGAGCGCGTGCCATTCCGGGGCGACATAGCCGGTCTCCTCAAGCAGTTCTCGCTTCGCTGCGGCCAGCGGTTCTTCACCCGGATCGACATGTCCCGCCACCGGGGCCAGCGTGACACCTTTGACGGCGTATTTGGTCTGTCGGAAACAGAGAAATCGTCCCTTCGTCGTGCGGGCCAGCACCAGCGCGAAATCCGGCGAGACCAGCCAGGGCCAGTCTTTGACTCGTCGTCCGTCCGGCAATTCAATCTCATGCGCCTCCACCGTGAGGAACTTGCCGAAATGGTGCACGACCTTGCGCGAGATTGTTTTCCAAGGCTGCATGATGTTATCCTTGTTTTGTTGGAATCGTATCACGAACGATCCAGAACTTGTACTCCGTCACAATTCATCTGGAGGGTTGCGCTGTGTCGTGGCTGCGTGATTGTTACGGACGCGACGGAGCGCGTCCCTCCAAACATCATTCAAATCAACTTTGAAGGAACATTAGAACCCGCGCAAACTCGTACTTGATCTCTTGGTCAGCCCTTCCTTCGGCGTGCGTTTGAGCACGACGTATTGGAGGCTGTGTTTCTGGCAGAACTCGCGCTTCTCTGGCACGTCACCGTCTTCGTTCACCGCGTACATGTCGGGCTTGATCTTATCAAATTCAGGCTCGGCGTCCATCCAGCCGTGCCCTGTGGAGATCAACGCCTGCTTGACGTAACGGACGGCCCCGACCATGTACCGTCGTTCGTCCTGTGTGAGCAGCGGATGACCCTCACCCTTCAACAGGCGGATGTTGTCGTCATGGCCGACGACCACGTAGAGGTCGCCCAACTGGGACACTTCCTCGAAGAAGCGGACATGACCAGAATGGAACCAGTCGTAGCAACCGGTCACGATCACCTTCTTGCGGCCCGGTGCGGACGGCTCAGGCTTGGCTTCTGGAAAACCCGCCAGGTTCTTGTTTGTCAGGACGCGGCACTCCAAGCCGTGCGATTGGCAGAACGCTTGTTTGGCAGCCGTGTCGCGCATCTCGCACGTCACCCAGATGTCCGGCCTGATCGCATCAAGGTGCGGCAGTGTGTTGGGATCGAACTTGCCTCTGACGAGTGTGACCTCTTGGACGTACCGGATGGCTTCGACCAAGTACTGCCGTTCCGCTTGCGGAAAGTGCGGTGCTTTCCATTCCACGGACTGGACGGTCTCATCCGACCAGAGCAGAACGTGCAGGTCGCCGAGCCTGGAAGATTCCTCCAGGAAACGGACGTGGTTCGACCTCAGATCGTCAAAACTGCCGGAGACAACGACGCGTTTCATGCTTCCGACCGCTTCTTGTTCACGAGCCGGACTTGAAAATGGAACGCACCCGGCACCGGTTCCTCGGACGCGACGTAGAGATAGCCGCCGCCGCAACCGGAGTACATGGCGCCGGGATAGTTCGTTTGGTAGTACCGCAGCAACGCGACGAGATCGGTCTTGATCGTGGGATGACGGACAACGTGGGGCAGCATGGTTTCCCAGCACAACATGCATTCGTTCATGGAAGCGCCCAGGGCGGCGACGTCCCGTTTCACGATGGCATCGTAGCAGTCCTTGCCGGTCTGACCCAGACGTTCCACCCACTCCGGACTCAGGTTTTTCACGCCGAGAGGGCTGTAACCATCGGGCCGAGGCGTGATGGCGATCACGTGGATTACCTTTTCCACCCAGCGGGCAACTTTCGGGTCGTTGTTGGACTCGATATGCTTCGGAAAGATCCCGCCCTTGTAGGCATAGTCGTAATCCAGACGGTTCATCCCCGGATAGATCAGGCCGATCATGTCTTGGCTTCCCGAGGGATCCGGTTTGCCCTTGTTTTCTTCCGCGTACAACTGATTGACCAACTTGGCCGGGTCGCCGTTTGGCAAACGGCCATTCCAGAATCGCATCGCCACTTTGCGTGTGCCGGTGGCGATCCCCGCCCGCTCCAACCATGGGAAGGTCGGCTCAACACCGATCACCACCATCGAGCCCGGAGGGGACGGATTAAGCTTCGAGCAAAACGGCTGATCAATCCATCCGCCCGCCAGGGCAATGCGATAAGGGATTTCCCCGATCACGTCGGCGATCACACGGCGAGTCTTGGAGCGCATGGTTGCGGCCCTCGGTCAGGCAACGTCCTCGACCGTCTTCTTGCCGGCCTTGCGATCGTAATACTGCTGCTCGATCCATTGGTAGGTCGGCTTGAGGCCCTGGCGAATCGGTGTGGACGGTTCCCAGCCGAGCATCTTTTTGATGAAGGTATTATCACTGTTGCGGCCGCCAACGCCTTTCGGCGCGTCCGGGTCGTACTTCCGCTTCAATTTGATCCCGCCAATCTCCTCGATAATGCCGACGAGGTCATTGATCGAAATCATTTCGCTCGTGCCGAGGTTGATCGGCGTGGCGATCAGGTCGTCGCAGTGCATGATCATGTCGATTCCTTTGAGGCAATCGTTGATGTACATGAAGCTGCGGGTCTGATGGCCGTCGCCCCAGATCACAATATCTTTCTTGCCGGTGTCCTTGGCTTCGATCACCTTGCGGCAAATGGCGGCTGGCGCCTTCTCGCGTCCGCCGTCCCACGTGCCCCACGGCCCATAGACGTTGTGGAAACGGGCGATAAAGGTCTTCATCTTGCGCTCGGCCCAGTATTCCTGACAGAACATCTCCGACATGAGTTTTTCCCAGCCGTAACCGCGTTCGGCGTAGGCCGGGTAAGCGTCCGATTCCTTCAAGGCCCGGCAATTGGGGTCTTCCTGCAGCTTCGTGTTGTAGGCGCAAGCCGAGGAGCAGAAGAAGTACCGCTCCACTCCTGCGTTGTACGCGGCCTCGATCAGATGCGTGTTGATGAGAATGCTGCGCTGGCACAGGATGCGGAACCGCTCGATGAATCCCATGCCACCCATGTCGGCAGCCATGTTGTAGACTTCCAACGCGTCGCGAACAGCGTGTTTGCAGTTGGCTTCTTCGGTCAGATCCATGCACAGAGATTCTGCGCCGGGCGTCCGCTGGTACCAGAGCGGGAGCGGTTTCTTGTCGACCGCCCGGATCCGGATAAAACCCGTTTCGTGGAGGTGGCGCACCAGTGAGCCGCCGATGAAACCGCCGGCACCGGCCACCAAAATCAAATCGTCCTTCCCGGGCATCGAAGCTTTCCTGGCTGCTTGCTTGGTCATCGCTGGTTCTCCTGTTCCTGCCGGCTTCGCCATGGCGAAAACTGACTTCGTTATTGAACGCGATTCGACAATACCCGCTCCATCGTTGGGCCACAATAGACAATCTTGGCCAACGCATGACTATTCTTGACTTCTGCATCCCAGAGCGGTATGTGGATTCCTGTGACGAATAAAGCTTCCAGGCCGCCGGAGTTTTTCTCCGCTCAAGTCGCGAAAGCGAGGCGGTTTTACCTCGATCTCAAGCCCTCCCGCCACGGGCCGTTGACCGTGGTTTGTGGCGGATGCGAACATTGCACCCCCGACTACGAGATTCATCGATCGGGTTTCCCGTATTGGTCCATCGAGTTTGTGGCACAGGGGAAAGGAACCTTGCGGCTGAAGGGCAGGACCTATCCACTCGGTCCGGGGACGCTGTTCTCGTACGGGCCGAGGATTTCCCAGGACATCTGCTCGGATCCGCACGAGACGCTGGTGAAATACTTCGTCGATTTCACGGGCAAACAAGCCGAGCCGCTCCTGCGACGCTACGGACCGGCACCGGGACACGTCCTCCAAACGTCGGCACCGGGTGAGATTCTGGATCTGTTCGATGATTTGATCCGCAACGGCCTCCGCGACACGCCTTACAGCCCGCGGATCTCGGTGGTCTTGCTCGAACACCTGGCCTTGAAGGTCGCAGAGGCAGCCATCCCGTACGGGTCAGCCGGGACGCCTGCCTTTGCCACGTACCGGCGCTGCCTGCAAGAGATTGAAGACCACTGGTTGCACTGGCAAACGCTCGAACAGATCGCCGGCGAATGTCACATCGACCCGGCCTATCTCTGCCGCCTGTTCCGTCGGTTCGACCATCAGAGTCCGTACCAGTACTTGCTTCGGCTGAAAATGAGTCATGCGGCGGAACGACTCCAAGCTCCGGGGGCTTCGGTCAAGCAAGTGGCGGCTGAACTCGGTTTCAGCGATCCTTTTCACTTCTCCCGCGTCTTCAAGAAGGTGATGCGCCTCTCGCCGGCCCAGTTCGCCAGGTTTCAACACCGATCCTGAGCGGTAGGACGCTGACGCGCAGGCGCGCGGTCGTGGGCAAAGTCAAGAATGTCCATGTGTCAGTCAATTCTAGCTATTGCCGCCCCGTTTGCGATGCGGTAGACAAACGACGGAGAAACCAAGCATGCTTAAGACGGGCATCCTGAATCCACAGATCAATTCTTTGCTGAGCCGGGTGCGGCACACCAACACGTTGGTGATCGCAGACCGCAGTTTCCCGTTCTGGCTGCAGATTGAGACGGTGGATATTTCGCTGGTGGACGACGTTCCGACGGTGCTCGACGTGTTGAAGTCGATTCGTCCCAACTTTGTCATCGGCGCAGCGTGGATGGCGGAGGAATTCCTGAAGCACAACACGGAGAAAACGCAGGCGCAGTTTGCGGCGGCGCTCAAGGGCATTCGCATCACGCACCAGCCCCACACCGAATTCAAGAAACGCGTCCCACACGCTATCGGCCTCATCCGCACGGGCGACACCACCCAGTATGCGAACGTCATTTTGGAGTCGGCATGAAGGGTTGAGTATTTGACCCGGCTTTCGATGCGCTCAACACACGCGAATTTCGATTTTTCTTTCCTATGTCGCAGTAGCTTGGCTAGTCTGTGCCGTCAAGTCTTAACGCGCCGATTGGCGCATCGGAGGTCCGTGATGTGGAACAGAACCTTCGGCTCAACTGCAGTGACGTGTCACCCGGGGACGCAGCCCGAAAGAAACGCGATTTTTGACGGTTGCGCTCTTTTTCAATAAGGGTTGCGCCACTATGAACAGCTTCCTCCTAGCCGCAGCAGTGCCCGAGCGTTTGCTCTCCTTGACCCCGATTGACATGAGCATCATCGTCATTTACTTCGTGTTCTGTCTTGGCATCGGGTTCTACCTGAAGAAATACGCCAGCACCGGCGAAGATTTCTTCATGGCGGGACGCAAGATGACCGCGTGGATTGCCGGGCTCAGTTTCATTTCGGCCAACCTCAGTTCGTTGGAAACAATGGGCTGGTCGGCCATGGCTTATCAGTACGGCATGCTCGGTGCCCATGCCTACCTGATCGGCGCCATTCCGGCGATTCTGTTTCTGGCGATCGTGATGATGCCGTTCTACTACATCTGCAAGACGCACTCGGTGCCGGGCTACCTGAAACTGCGTTACGGCGAAGGCCCGCGGTCGATTGCGGGTATCTCGTTCACGTTTATGACGGTGATGGTTAGCGGCGCGAGCATGTTCGCAATGGCAAAAATTCTGAACCTGCTGCTCGGTTGGAACATGAGCGCGAGCATCTGGGTGTCATCGCTCACGGTGGCGATTTATGTGACGCTCGGCGGACTGCTGTCGGCGGTGTTCAACGAGGTGCTGCAATATTTCCTGATCTGGTCCGGCTCGCTGTTGATTCCGATCCTCGGCATTTACCACGCCGGTGGTTGGCACAAGATGATGGACACCATCCAGCAGAACGTGAAGGTGATCCATCCGACGGTTCAGAATGCGGATTTCACGAGCTTGTGGCGGAACCTCGGCTCGTTCGATTCCAACCCGATGGGCATCGACTGGTTTGGGATGGTGTTCGGTCTGGGGCTGGCGGTGAGCTTCGGTTACTGGTGCACGGACTTCCTTCAAGTGCAGCGCGTGATCGTGGCCAAGGACCTGCGTTCGGCCCAGAACGGCACGATCATCGGCGCGGCGTTGAAGATGTTGGTGCCGCTCATCGTGACGATTCCGGGTTTGCTGGGCTTGGCGGTGCTGATGAACCCGGACGGTTCGCCGATGGTCCTGGTGCCGGAAAGTGATCCGCGCGCCGGTATCACCAACCGGACCTTCAACGACGTGCTGCCGCTTTTGATGGGGCAGTATCTCGGGCCCGGCCTGCTTGGCCTGGGTGTGACGGCCATGATTGCCGGTTTCATGTCCGGTATGGCGGGCAACATCAGCGCGTTCGCCACGGTGTGGACGTACGACGTGTACAAGCCCCTGATCCACAAGAACGCGCCCGATCATCACTACCTCAACATGGGCCGGTGGTGCTCGATTTTGGGCGTGCTCATCTCCATCGGCACCGCTTACACGTTGTTTTATTTCTCCAACATCCTTGAATATCTCCAGGTGCTGGTCTTTTTCTTCATCGTGCCGCTGTTCGGCACCGTGATCCTCGGCATGCTCTGGAAACGGGCCACGCCGGCGGGCGGCTTCTGGGGTTTCCTCTGCGCGATCCTCGTATCCATGAGCATGTGGGCGTACGTCCACAGTTTCCCCGATGGCTACCGGCCGCAACCCAAGGTCGTGCTCGGTGACGGCGCGGTGGTCACGCTGGAGCGAGGCGCGGATCACAAGGTCAACCGAATCATCGTCGAGAGCGGCCAGGTGGAAATGGTGAACGTGCCGGTGGCGCGGCAAGCCGGTCAGCCGACTCCGGTGCCGCCACTGGTCCAGGAGAAGAGCGGGCAGCTTCCCGTGCAAATCCTGGCGCACGAAGTGACGCTGGCGGGAACGCAGGAAACGACCAAGTTCGGTGTCGAGGCCGTTCCGCTCGTGTTGAAGCCGGGCGTGAAAGTGCGGGCGGAAACGGTGAGCGAGAAATTCGCGCCGGCCGCCTTCAATCCCGATCACGCCAGGCTCATCGCGCGTTCGCCGAAGGCAAAACCGATGGCCGTAAACATGTACAGCGGTTGGTGGTCGCTCGTCGTATGCCTCGTGGTAACGGTGTTGGTCAGCCTGGTGACGAAACCGAAGCCCGAGGCGGAACTCAAGAATCTGGTGATGGGCCTGACGCCGCTGCCCGACGAAGGGCCGTGCCCATGGTGGAAGTCCCCGAAACTCTGGTGCGCGGTCGTGGCCGTTGTGCTTGTGGCCGTCAACATCATCTTCTGGTGAGGAGGAGACCATGCACGATCACGACAAGCAAATTCCGATCTGGTTCTTCATCGGCGTCATCCTGTCGTTGTACGGCGCGTTGATTACGGCAGCGGGAATCTATGATCTGGCGCAACCGCCGGCCCACAAAGTCGCCCTGTGGGATCTTCACGCCGACATCTGGTGGGGGGCGTTACTGTTTGTCTTCGGCCTCGTTTACGTCATCAGATTCTGGCCTTCGCAAAAATAGACTCTGACCGGGCGCGAACAATAGCAGTCGAAACGGTGGTGTGTCGAGCGGCACGGTCGGGCAGGCTGCTCATGAAGTCATTGTTGTAGGCCGACTCTGCAAGTCGGCGGGTTTCCCAAGGACTTCGCCGCTTCGCAGAAGCGGCCTACACCCCGAGAAACATTTTTTGGCAGCCTGCGAGGTCATCACCGTTGCGGTTGACCAGTTGCGAAAGCGTCGTTCCGGCCAATGACCGAGACCGAGGCCTGAACCAGCTATCCGCTGCTTTTCAACCGCGCTTGCCAACCCAGGCTGGTGTTCGGCGTGATCATTCAGGTCGCCCACCGGGAGACGAAGGCGAAATGAATCTTGTTGAATTTAATGTGCTTGCCGCGTATCCACAAAACGTGCGCCTGGTAATTCTTTGCTCTCTGGTCATTCTTGCCGGCTGGTTCTCAATTCCCGCCGCGTTAGGGGACCAAGAAGTCTGCGTTGCCTGCGACAGGAAGGTTGTGGTGAGCGGCCAGTTCAGCCACGGCCGGGGACACGAGAGTTTGACCATTGAAGGCGCGCCGCGGCGCGGCGAAGAAGCGTTTCGTGAGGAGATTTACGGGACAAATTTCACGCTGTCCGTCCCCGATCTTCCGGCGGGTGAATACACCGTTAAAATTGGCTTTGCGGAAGTCGATTTTCTAAAGGCTGGAGAACGCGCGTTTGACATCGCCTGCGGCGAGCAGGTGCTCGCGAGCAATCTCGATGTTTTCGCCGCCGCGGGTGGCGCCGGCAAAGTCTATTTTGTCACCGCCCAGGTCGCGCATCCGGGCGACGCGCTGCGCGGGCCGCTCACGCTCACATTCACTGGACGCACAAACGCGGCGAAGTTGAACACGTTTGAACTCAAGGACGCTTCTGGCCAATCCATCATTTCCATGCGGGCGGCGGATTTGATTGACGCCGAAGACGCTGCCGCGTTGCAGCCGCCCGTGGTCAGCGTGCCGGAGTTGTGGAAAGACCCGGCGCAACCGCCGGAAGCGCGCGCCAAAGACCTCGTGCGCCGCCTGTCGCTCGCGGAGAAAGTAATGCAAATGCGTAATGGCGCTTCGGCCATTCCCCGGCTCGGCGTGCCGGCTTACAATTATTGGAGTGAATGCCTTCACGGCGTGGGCCGGGCCGGCGTGGCCACCGTTTTTCCACAAGCCATCGGCATGGCGGCCACGTGGGACGTGCCGTTGCTGCACGACGCAGCAAACACCATCGCCACCGAGGCGCGGGCCAAGCACAATGAATACGTTCGCAATCACGACGGCGACAGCGCGAGGTATTACGGCCTCACGTTTTGGACGCCGAATATCAACATCTTTCGCGATCCGCGCTGGGGCCGAGGCCAGGAAACCTACGGTGAAGACCCGTTCCTGACGGCACGGCTTGCAGTGGCTTTCATTCAAGGTTTGCAGGGGGACGACCCGAAATACATCAAGGCGATGGCCTGCGCCAAACACTTCGCCGTGCACAGCGGCCCCGAGCCTGCGCGGCATCATTTCGATGCCGTTCCATCCGAGCGCGATCTTTATGAAACCTACCTGCCGCACTTCGAGGCGGCTGTGCGCGAAGGCCGCGTTGGCGCCGTGATGGGCGCTTACAACAGCGTTGACGGCGAGCCCGCCTGCTCAAACCCGTTTTTGCTCACCGAACTGTTGCGCAAGCAGTGGGGATTCACCGGCCACGTGGTGTCGGACTGCGGCGCGATCTACGATATCTTTGCCAACCACAAAATTGTCGGCACCTCGGAAGAAGCCGCGGCGCGCGCGGTCAAAGCGGGTTGCGATCTATGCTGCGGCACCGATTACAACAGCCTGGTTCGCGCCGTAAAAAAAGGGCTGATCTCGGAGCAGGAAATTGACACCGCGGTCGGTCGCCTGTTGGAGGCGAGGTTCCGACTCGGATTATTCGATCCGCCGGACAAGGTGCCCTACGGGCGGATTCCGATCGCGCAAAATGACAGCCCCGAAAATCAGGCGTTGGCGCTGCGGGTGGCGCGCGAATCCATCGTGCTTTTGAAAAATGACGGCCTGCTGCCGCTCAACCGCGCGAAGATCAAACGCATCGCCGTCATTGGCGCGAACGCCAACTCCGTAGCCATGTTGCTCGGCAACTATAACGGTACGCCGTCGCATCCGGTGACGATTCTGGACGGAATCAAAAGCGTCGCGGGCGCGAATGCCGAAGTGATTTACGAACCGGGTTGCCCGCTGGCGCTGCGCAAGGACGGCGCGGACAAACCCGGCGCCGAAATGTTGACCAACGCGATCGCCGCGGCGCGGTCAGCGGATGTTGTCATTTACGTCGGCGGCATCAGCCCGCAACTGGAAGGCGAAGAGATGCGCGTGAACTACGACGGCTTTGTGGGCGGCGACCGCACGCGCATTGAATTGCCGGCCGTGCAAACGGATTTGCTCAAAGCCTTGCGGGCGACCGGTAAGCCCATCGTGTTCGTGAATTGCAGCGGCAGCGCCATCGCCATGCCGTGGGAAACCAAAAACCTGCCCGCCATTTTGCAGGCCTGGTATCCGGGCGAGCAAGGCGGACGCGCCGTGGCGGAAGTGTTGTTCGGCGACACGAATCCCGCAGGCCGATTGCCCGTCACGTTCTATCGTTCCACGGATGATTTGCCCGCGTTCGAGGATTACTCCATGAGAAATCGCACGTACCGTTACTTCGGCGGCCAACCGCTCTTCGCGTTCGGCCACGGTCTGAGCTACACACGATTCAAGTACCGCAGTGCGAAGCTGGACAAAACCAAAGTCAGCGCGAACAGCACTCTGAGACTCACGTTCAATCTTGCGAACGCAGGCTCGCGCGATGGCGATGAAGTAGCGCAAGTCTATTTTCGGCACGTAAAGTCCGC
This sequence comes from Verrucomicrobiia bacterium, assembly GCA_049510215.1. GTDB lineage: Bacteria > Verrucomicrobiota > Verrucomicrobiia > Palsa-1439 > Palsa-1439 > JBEKZD01. The sequence continues at coordinate 20,659 of JBEKZD010000029.1, read as the reverse complement.
ACTGCCTCAGGCGAAACTGGCGCTGTGCGGTTTTGGACGCATTTACGTGCCGAGAGAAAGGACGATCATGGTCATGATGGAGATTCCAGTGGAACGATTTCGTTATTGGGACACGGCCCGGAAACAATACGTCGTCGAACCCGGCCGATACGAACTTCTCGTCGGCGCGGCGTCGGACGACATCCTGTTCCGGTTGCCGCTGAAAGTCGTTGCGCAATAATCCTGCAGTTCTTACTCTGGCAGGACTCGGCCTCACAGCAACTCCGTCGGACATGGCGGTAACGAAAAATGAAGTGAAAGGGGAATTTGCATGAAGCGAATGCGTCAGAGATTCATCACCTTCGGAGTCGTCTCTGTAACCACGCTGGCTTGGATCGCAACCGGCCTCTTCGCGCTCCCGTCCTCACGGGCGCCCAGGCAGGACAATCCCCCGAAGCACCGCATCGCCCGTGGGCCGTTCCAGCCGAATTGGCAGTCGTTGACGAAGCACTACCAGTGTCCGGATTGGTTCCGCGACGCGAAGTTTGGCATCTGGGCCCATTGGTCGGCGCAGTGCGTGCCCGAGCAGGGCGACTGGTATGCGCGACGGATGTACATTCAGGGCGACAAAGGCTACGACTACCACGTCGCGCACTACGGTCATCCGTCGAAGTTCGGTTTCATGGAGATCGACAACCTCTGGCGCGCCGAGCACTGGAACCCGGAGAAATTGATGGCGCTCTACAAGCGCGCCGGTGCGAAATACTTCGTCGCGCTCGCCAATCATCACGATAACTTTGACGCGTACAACTCGAAGTATCACGCGTGGAACTCGGTCAACGTCGGCCCGCACAAGGACATCGTCGGCACGTGGGCAAAGGTCGCACGCGCGAACGGCCTGCGCTTCGGCGTCAGCAATCATTCGGCCCACGCGTGGCACTGGTTCCAAACGGCGTATGGTTACGACGGCGAAGGTCCGCTAGCCGGAGTGCGTTACGATGCGTTCACGCTGACCAAGGCCGATGGCAAAGGCAAATGGTGGGAAGGACTCGATCCACAAGAACTTTATACCGGGCCGAACATGGTGATTCCGGACGGCATCAAGGGCATCAAGGCCGTCCAAGACTGGCACAACAAGAACGACCGGGTCTGGACCGAAACGCCGCCGACGAATAATCCGGCGTTTACCGAGAACTGGTTCCTCCGCTGCCAGGACCTCATCAACAAGTATCACCCCGACCTCGTTTATTTTGACGACACGGAACTGCCGCTCGGCCAGGCCGGCCTCGACATCGCGGCGCACTACTACAACGCTGACCAGAAGTGGACCGGCGGCAAACTCGATGCCGTGCTTACCGCCAAGAAAATGACACCCAGCCATCGCGCCGCGGTGGTCGAGGACATCGAGCGGGGCGTCGCCACCGACATCCGTCCCGAGCCGTGGCAGACCGACACCTGCATCGGCTCGTGGCATTACAGCCGCGAGATTGCGGAGCAGAACAAATACAAAACCGTCGCCCAAGTGGTGCGCATGCTCGTCGATATCGTGAGCAAGAACGGCAACCTTCTCCTCAGCATCCCGGTGCGCGGCGACGGCACGATTGACGACCACGAGATCGCCTTCCTCCAGGGCATGGCGAAATGGATGGACGTGAACGGCGAAGCGATCTTCGGCACGCGGCCGTGGAAAATCTGCGGCGAGGGACCGACGCAGGCGGGAGGCGGCATGTTCGGCGAGAGAAACGCCAAGCCCTTCACCGCCGGGGACGTCCGCTTTACGATCAAAGGACGAACGCTCTATGCTTTCCTGCTGGGCTGGCCCGGTGAAAAGGCCGCCGTCATCAAATCTCTGGCGACAAACTCTCCCCAGTTGGCCGGCCGCAAAATTACGAGCGTGTCGCTGCTCGGCTACAAAGGCAATTTGGATTGGTCGCAGGACGGGGAGGGGTTGAAAGTGAAGATGCCGGACAAGCAACCTTGTGATCATGCCTTCGCGCTAAAGATCAAAGGCGTTCTGGCGAGGTAAACCGAACAGCAAGGCATGTAAAAGAACCTCAATGAAAAGATCAATTCATTCGCTTGCGTTAGCGTGCGGGGTTTTCGGCCTGACGGGCCTTTACACCTGGGCGGAGGTCATGCCTGTCACCAAGGTGCAGAAGCGATCCGATGGCGTGGCGCTGACGATGCAGTCGGGGACAATGCGATTGCAGGTGTGGTCGGATCGGGTGATTCGGGTGACGTATGCGCCGACGGCTGAATTGCCCGTCAACAAGAGCCTGAGCGTGGTTGGAAAGCCGGGTAAATCAAAGTGGAAGCTGCGTGAAAACCCGGAAGCTGTGACGCTGGAGACCCCGGCTCTGCGGGCGCGGGTGGATCTAAAGACCGGCGCGGTGAGTTTCTATGATTTGAACGACAAGCCAATTCTTCAGGAGGCGGAAGGCGGCCGGGAGTTCGCGCTATCACCGGTTAAGGAGGTTGGCGGAACAAGCGTGCGGCAATCGTTTGTCCTGGCGCCCGACGAGCGAGTTTACGGATTGGGGCAGCACCAGAGCGGAGTTTGGAATTATCGCGGGACGACGGTGCATCTGCAGCAGCGGAACATGGAGGTCGGGCTGCCGGTGCTGGTGTCGAGCAAAGGGTACGGAGTGTTTTGGGATAATCCGGCAGTGACGGATGTGGATGTGGGGGTGAAGGAGAAGGAGAGGATCGTGGGGTGGACGTCGGAGGTGGGGAAGGCGGTGGATTATTATTTCATGTTCGGTCCCACGGCGGACGGTGTGATTCAGGATTACCGCGAACTGACGGGCGCGGCGCCGATGATGGGCAGGTGGCTGTGGGGATTCTGGCAGTGCAAGGAGCGGTACGCCAGCCAGAAGGAGTTGATTGATGTTGTGACGGAATATCGCAAGCGCGGCGTGCCGATTGATGGCGTCATTCAGGACTGGCAGTACTGGAAGCTCGACACCTGGGGGTCGCACGAGTTCGACTCGACACGCTATCCGGACCCGGCGGCAATGGTCAAGACATTGCACGGGATGAACGCGCATGTGCTGATTTCGGTCTGGCCAAAGTTCGATTTGGTGACGCAAAACTTCAAGGAATTGGAACATGCCGGAGCTTTCTATTCTCCGATGCTGCCCAGTGTTTATCCGAAAGGGCAGCAGAAGTGGTACGACCCGTTCAACCGGAATGGGCGGCGCATTTATTGGAAGCAGATCTCAAAACGGCTGTTCAAACTCGGCATCGACGGCTGGTGGCTCGATGCGACGGAGCCGGAGTTGAGCGGAAAGTGGGGGGAATTTCGGACGTTCCGAACAGCGGCCGGGCCCGGCGCGACGGCGTTTAATGCGTACCCGCTGATGACGACGACGGGAGTATACGAAGGGCAGCGGGCGGAGACCGACGAGAAACGGGTGTGCATCCTGACGCGGTCCGCGTACGCGGGGCAGCAGCGGAACGCGGCGATCACATGGTCGGGAGACATCAGAGGGAACTGGGACGTTTTTGCGAAACAGATTTCGGCGGGACTGAACTTCTGCATCAGCGGGATTCCGTATTGGAACACGGACATTGGTGGGTTTTTCGGCGGGAAAACGACGGACAAGAGGTACCAAGAGTTGTTCACGCGATGGTTTCAATTCGGAGCATTTAATCCGATGTTTCGCGTGCACGGGTCGGGGGTAGGCAAGGAGTTGTGGCGGTGGGATGAACCGACGCAGAAAATTTGGGAGACGTACGTGCGGCTGCGATATCGGCTGCTGCCCTACATTTATTCGGTGTCGTGGCAGGTGACGAGCGCCGGTGGGACGATGATGCGGCCGGTGATGATGGATTTCGCGAACGATCCAAACGCGCTGGATGTGGGAGACCAGTACTTGTTTGGCCCGGGAGTGATGGTGAGTCCGGTGACGCGCGAAGGGGCGACGAGCCGGAGCGTGTATCTGCCGGGGCAAAACGCGTGGTATGACTTCTGGACTGGGAAGCGGGAGGCGGGCGGGCGCCGCGTGGAGGCGGCGGCGCCGATTCAGACCATGCCGCTGTACGTGCGGGCAGGGGCGATTGTGCCGTTGGGGCCTGTGGTGCAGTATGTGGCAGAGAAACCGGCTGACCCGATCGAAGTGCGGGTGTATCGCGGGGCGGACGGAGAGTTCACGCTGTATGAGGATGAGGGGGACAATTACAACTATGAAAAGGGAGCGCATGCGACGGTTCTGCTGACGTGGAACGAGGCGGCGGGGACGCTGACGATTGGGGCGCGTAAGGGAAAATTCCCGGGAATGCTGAAGGAGCGGACGTTCCGCGTGGTGTTTGTGGGTGAGGGGCACGGCGTGGGCGGCGGGGAGACGGAGCGCGCGGATCAGGTCGTGGGATACACAGGGAAGCCGGTGGTGGTCAAGCACGTGATCAACGTGGAAACAGCACGGTAAATGAGGGCTTGCCTATGAGAAACGACTGTCGAGACAAAATCGTGGCAGCGATGTTGTTGAGCATGTTGGTGGCCATTAGTGCGGTGGCGGAAGGAACAGTCAAAATGAAAGCCGAGCCGTTCCCCCTGAACCAGGTGCGGTTGCTGGACGGGCCGTTCAAGGACGCCATGGAGCGGGACCACAGGTACCTGCTCGCATTGGATGCGGACCGGCTCCTGCACAATTTCCGCGTCACCGCCGGGTTGCCCTCGACCGCGAAACCATTGGGCGGATGGGAGAAGCCGGATGGCGAATTGCGTGGCCACAGCGTCGGCCATTATCTGTCGGCGTGCGCGCTGATGTACGCCAGCACGGGCGACGAACGGCTGAAGGCGCGGGCCGATTATATCGTGGCCGAATTGGCCAAGTGCCAGGAGGCGCTGCCGAAGCAGGGGTACAACAAAGGGTTTCTTTCGGCGTATCCGGAATCGTTCTTCGACCGGGTCGATGCCGCCCAGAAGGTGTGGGCGCCGTACTATACGTTGCACAAGATCATGGCCGGACTATTTGACGTGCACGTATACTGCGGCAACCGCCAGGCGCTGGAGGTATTGGAGAAGATGGCTGACTGGCTCAAGTTCCGCGTGGACCGTCTCTCGCACGAGCAGATGCAGCGCGCGCTGCGCAACGAACATGGCGGAATGAACGAGGTGTTGGCCAACCTCTACGCCGTCACCGGCAACCCGGAGCATCTGCGGCTTGCCCGCGCGTTCAACCACGAGGCCGTCTTCGATCCGCTGGCCGGCGGCGAAGACCGTCTCGATGGCCTCCACGCCAACACGCAGATCCCCAAGATGATCGGCGCGGCGCGTGAATACGAGTTGACGGGCGAAACCCGGTTCAGGGACATCGCCACGTTCTTCTGGCAGCGTGTGGCGCTGAAACGCTCCTACGTCATCGGCGGCGACAGCGACCGCGAACATTTCTTCCCGATCGATCAGTTCGCGAGGCACCTCAGCCCTGACACGGCGGAGACCTGTAATACCTACAACATGCTCAAACTGACTCGGCACCTGTTCGAGTGGGAACCGTCGGCGGAGACGATGGACTTCTACGAGGGCGCGCTCTACAACCACATCCTTGCGTCGCAGGACCCGGAGCAGGGCATGTTCGTTTACCTGATGTCGCTGAAGCCCGGGCACTTCAAGACGTATTCGACGCCGGAGGATTCGTTCTGGTGCTGCGTCGGCACCGGCATGGAAAACCACGGCAAGTATGGCGACACGATTTATTTCCACGACGGCAATTCGCTTTATGTGAACCTGTTCATCGCTTCCGAACTGACCTGGAAGGAGAAGGGACTGGTGGTGCGGCAGGATACGAGATTCCCGGAGCAAGACAGGACCCGGCTGACAATGAAGTGCGGCAAGCCGGTCAAATTGGAGCTGAAAGTCCGGTTCCCATCCTGGGCGCAATCCGGCATCACCGTCACGGTCAACGGGAGGCGCCAGAGCATCAAGTCCGTGCCCGGTTCCTACGTCACGATTGAGCGTGAATGGCGGAACGGCGACACGGTGGATATTCGTCTGCCGATGGCGCTGCATTTGGAATCGCTGCCGGGCGATCCGAAGACGGTCGCCATCCTCTACGGCCCGATTGTGCTGGCGGGCGAACTCGGCACGACGAACATGCCCAGCCCCTACGCCCGGAACCAGACCGACTTGAACAAGGTGCCATCGCCTCCAGTGCCAGTGTTCGTGTCAGACGCGAACGACGTGCTAAACCATGTCAAGCCGGTGGCGGGCAAACCGCTGACGTTTCAGACAAGAGGCATCGGCAAACCGCAGGACGTGACGTTGATCCCATTCTACCGGATGCATTATCAGCGTTACTCCGTTTACTGGAACTTGTATTCTGCGCAGGAGTGGAAGAAGAAGGAGGCCGATGGTGCCGCCGCCGGTGCGCACCCGCAAGGGACTTGAAGCCCGCCTTGTCGGTGCGCGTGCAGCAAAGACAAACCAATACGAAGGGAAAGGATGCCAAAGATGACAACTGAACGATTCCGATTGTTTGTTTCAATCCTGGTAGGGATTGCCTTGAGCAGTCTAACTGCGAGCGCAGCCCCGACATCGGATGTCGGGGCGGTGAACCAACTCGTCATCCATGCCGACCAGGGCAGGCAAACGATCAACCGCAACATTTACGGCCAGTTCTCCGAACACTTGGGCCGCTGCATCTACGGCGGCCTCTGGGTGGACAAACACAGCCCGATTCCCAACACGCGCGGCATCCGCAACGACATTGTCGCCGCGTTGCACAAGATCAAGATCCCCGTGCTGCGTTGGCCGGGCGGCTGTTTCGCCGACGAATATCACTGGATGGACGGCATCGGCCCGTACGCGAACCGCCCGACAATGATCAACACGCACTGGGGCGGCGTGACCGAGGACAACCACTTCGGCACGCACGAGTTCATGGACCTGTGCCAACAACTCGGCTGTGAACCGTACATCTGCGGCAACGTCGGCAGCGGCACCGTGCGCGAGATGCAGCAATGGGTGGAATACATCACCTCCGACGGCGTCAGCCCGATGACCGATCTCCGTAAGAAGAACGGCCACAAGCAACCGTGGAAGCTGACCTACTTCGGCGTCGGCAACGAGAACTGGGGCTGCGGCGGCAACATGACACCCGAGTATTATGCCAATGAATTCCGGCGTTACGCCACCTACGTTCGCAACTTCGACAGCAATCGCGTCTTCAAGATCGCCTGCGGCTCCAACGGTGGAGACACCAACTGGACGGAAGTGCTGATGCGTAACATCGGGCGGCGTATGAACGGCCTGTCACTCCATTACTACACCCTGCCGAGCGGCAATTGGTCCAAGAAAGGTTCCGCCACCGATTTCCAGGAAGCCGAATGGCACGCCACACTGCGCCGCGCGCTGGAGATGGACAACGTCGTCACCCGTCACGCCGCGATCATGGACAAATACGACCCGCAAAAGCGCATTGGCCTCATCGTGGACGAGTGGGGCGCGTGGTATGACGTCGAGCCGGGGATGAATCCGGGATTCCTTTACCAGCAGAGCACGCTGCGCGACGCGTTGGTGGCGGGCGTCACGCTCAACATCTTCAACCAGCATTGCGACCGTGTGCGGATGGCCAACATCGCCCAGATGATCAACGTGCTGCAGGCGATGATCCTGACCGACAAGGAGAAGATGCTGTTGACGCCGACCTATCACGTCTTCGAGATGTACACCGTCCATCACGATGCGACGCTGCTGCCGACCGAGTTGAAATGCGCCAACTACGAATCCGGCCGGGACAAAATCCCGGCGCTGAGCGTCTCCGCCTCGCGTGACAAAGCCGGCAAGATCCACGTCTCGCTCTGCAACCTCAATCCGAACGCGACGGCGGAAGTGAATTGCACGCTGAGCGGCGCCCAGCCGAAGGCGATGTCCGGCCGTGTTCTGACAGCCGAAACGATGCAAGCGCACAACACTTTCGAGAAGACCGACGCCGTCAAACCAGGCGCGTTCAATGCGTTCAAGCTGACTGGAGACGGATTCACCGCCACGTTGCCGGCCAAGTCTGTAGTGGTTTTGGAAGTGGAATAGGTATTGTTGAGACTGTCAGGATGACTTCGGCTTCTGCAACCCTCACCTTGGCCCTCTCCCTTGCGCGATAAGGGAGAGGGGATTCTCCTCTCCCCGCTTGAGGGGAGAGGATTAAGGTGAGGGGAGTTTCGGTTGTTGCCCAAAACTTCCAGCCACGCCCACCAGCGAGGGGCGCATCTGGACACTACCAGCATAGCCAGCCTCGGGCGTTTTGCAGGGCTGTAGGTAGGGGCAGACCGCTGGGGCCGCCCGTCCCCGAAAAACGCGGCGCGCCCTACCTCGCACAACACCAGTACGTTCGGTGTTCGGTGGGTTACGGTGGTGCTCAGATACGCCCGAATCGCACCCGGCGGCTTCGTTTGTTTTGACACCATTGTGAGGCTGTGGCAGAGTCGCTTCCGCTTGTACGCCCCATCGTGCGAGCCGGTAGCTCAGCTCGGTAGAGCAACGGCCTTTTAAGCCGTGGGTCCTGGGTTCGAGTCCCAGCCGGCTCACCAACTGTTCAGGCTCGAAATCTTATTGAGGGAGATCGTGAATTTGAAGATCCAACGCAACATGTCACGCATTTTCTTTTCCTGAAATTTATTTGGTTATGGAGATTTAACAATGCGAATTATGGAAATCCGGGAAAAGACTGTCTCTATTGCCTCTGCCATTGCCAATGCTTACATCGATTTTTCAAAGATGACGTGCTCTGTCGTCGCGTTAATGACCGATGTAATCCGCGATGGCAAACCGGTGGTTGGTTATGGTTTCAACTCCAACGGCCGGTATGGCCAGGGAGCGTTGATGCGCGAACGTTTCTTCCCGCGCCTGATGGCAGCCGATCCAAAGACGCTTGTTGACGAGACTGGCGAGAATCTGGATCCATTCCGCATCTGGGCCGCGCTGATGACAAACGAGAAACCGGGCGGACACGGCGAGCGTTCAGTTGCGGTGGGCACCATCGACATGGCGGTGTGGGATGCTGTCGCCAAGATTGCGAGAAAGCCGCTCTACCGACTGCTCGCCGACCGCTATCGCGGCGGCAAGGCCGACTCGAAGGTCTGGCTCTACGCCGCCGGCGGCTATTATTATCCGGGCAAAGATATGACAGCCCTGCGGAACGAGATGAAAAGCTATCGCGACCTAGGTTACCAGGTGGTGAAGATGAAAATCGGCGCCGTTTCACTCGATGAAGACATCCGTCGCATCGAGGCGGTGCTTGAGGTTGTTGGTGACGGCAAATTCCTGGCTGTCGACGCCAACGGCCGCTTTGATCTGGACACCGCAATTGCCTACGGCGAGGCGATGAAAGCCTATGGACTGTTTTGGTATGAAGAGGCTGGTGATCCGCTCGACTATGCCCTGCAAGCGGAGCTTTCGAAGCATTACCATTTGCCGATGGCCACGGGTGAAAATCTTTTCTCGCATCAGGATGCCCGCAACCTGATCCGGTACGGCGGTATGCACGCCGATCGCGATTGGCTGCAATTTGATTGTGCGCTGTCGTACGGCCTGGTCGAATATATGCGCACCCTGGAAATGCTGGAGGAGCATGGCTGGTCAACCCGCCGGGTCGTGCCGCACGGTGGTCATCAGATGTCGCTCAATATCGCCGCGGGTTTGCATCTCGGCGGCAACGAGTCGTATCCGGGCGTCTTTCAACCGTTCGGCGGCTTCGCCGACGGCATTGCGGTCGAGAACGGATATGTGGGTTTGCCGGATGTTCCGGGTATAGGTTTTGAAACCAGGGCAGAACTCTTCAAACTGATGAAATCGCTAAGCGCCTAGTCACGCGCACAAGACAAGCCAACAACTCCGGGAAGAGGTAATGGGCAAAGCAAAAGGCAAAGTAGCGACTTTATTCAGTCATCTGTATTTTCAGGTGATTCTGGGCGTCCTGCTTGGCATTCTTATTGGTGTTTTGAATCCGGGCTGGGGAGAATCGCTCAAGCCGCTCGGGGACGCTTTCATCAAACTCATCAAGATGCTGCTCGCGCCAATCATCTTCGGCACGATTGTCGTCGGCATTGCGAAGATGGGGAACCTGAAAGAAGTGGGCCGGGTCGGCGTCAAGGCGCTTATCTATTTTGAAATCGTCTCGACGTTGGCGCTTATCATCGGGCTTGTCGTGGTGAACGTGTTGAAACCGGGGGCCGGGATGAATGTTGACCCTGCCACGCTCGACACCAGGTCGCTCGCCACGTACACCTCGGCAGCCAGACAGCAGGATGCCGTCAGTTTCTTCATGGACATCATCCCATCCAGCGTCGCAGATGCTTTCGTCAAAGGAAGCATGCTGCAGATCATCCTGTTTTCGGTGCTGTTCGGTCTGGCTTTGGCGCAGCTTCCCGACCGGGGAAAAGTGATTGTAGATGTGATCGACGCTATCCTGCGCGGCCTGTTCGGCATCGTGCGTTTTATTATGCGTCTGGCCCCGATCGCGGCGCTCGGTGCCATGGCATTCACCGTCGGGAAGTACGGCCTCGGCACATTAGGCTCCTACGGCAAGCTTATGGGCGGCGTCTATATTACCAGTTTCGCCTTTGTCTTCATTGTCCTTGGCACCATCGCCAGGATGAGCCGCGTCTCTCTCTGGAAATTCCTTAGATTCATCAAAGATGAGATACTCGTAGCGTTCGCCACCTGCTCGACGGAAGCCGTGCTGCCGCGTATGATGGTCAAGCTGGAGCAACTTGGCTGCGCCAAGCCTGTCGTTGGCATGGTACTGCCGGCTGGCTACACATTTAACGCAGACGGGACATCAATTTATCTGACCATGGCGGCGATCTTCGTCGCACAAGCAACCAACACTTCGTTGACGCTTTGGGATCAGTTGATCGTTCTGGGAGTTTTGCTGTTCACGTCAAAGGGGTCGGCTGGAGTTGCCGGTGCCGGATTCGTCACACTCGCAGCGACACTGGCTTCGATGGACAAGATACCCGTTGCCGGCATGGTACTGCTGCTCGGAGTTGATCGCTTTATCAATGAGGCGCGTGCGGTCACAAACCTGATCGGCAATGGCATTGCCACGATCACAGTTGCCCGGTGGGAAAAAGCTTTTGATGAGAAGCAAGCCAATGCTGTTCTCAATGGCGAGGTCAGTGAATTGCAGACTGAACTCTGAGCATGGCTTGTGGGTACAATGCAAAGGTTATTCTCAAAGAATTGGGTGACCCCGGTTCATAGTTCCTGGGTTCGAGTCCCAGCCGGCTCACCAATCCTGCGGAATGGAGTACTGGAGGTGGGGGAATGGAGTAGTGCGTTACTGATACACATCCGATCTTCCAACATCCAGTACTCCAGTACGCCATCGCTCCATTACTCCAGTTCCCCTCCGTCCCACTTCCCATTTGCGGGCGCGGGCGAAATGTTCTAACTTCCTGCCGACATGTTGGATTCGTGGTATCAATCGAGGGTGCGCGGGGCGCGCGAACGATTCTCCGGCTCGGTGCGCGGATGGGTGGACCATTTCGGGTCCGTCGTCCAGTTGCTGATTTGGGTCAACGTCATCGTGTTCTGCCTTCAACTGCTCTGCACGGTCGGGCGCGTTCCGTACGTTGATGCGCTGTTCGCGTTGAGCGGCGACGGTCTGCGGCGCGGCTTTGTCTGGCAACCGCTGACCTACATGTTTCTGCACGGCGGCATCTGGCACATCCTGATCAATATGTTCATCTTGTGGTTTTTCGGTCGCGAGGTGGAATACTTCATCGGGCCGAAGTATTTCACGTGGTTGTACTTTCTCGGTGGACTGGCAGGCGCGGGAGTGTGGCTCGCGTTTAATTTTCACTCGCCGGTGCCGGTTCTGGGCGCGTCGGCGGCTGTGCTTGCCTGTGTGATCGCATTTGCAACGCTGTTCCCCGATCGCGAGATCACGCTGCTCGTCTTCTTTGTCTTGCCGGTCAGGTTGAAGGCCAGATACATGGCCTTGATTGCAGTCGCGTTCGATCTCGTGCCGCTGCTTTCCGGTACCGATACAAACGTGGCGCACCTTGCGCATCTGGGTGGAGCGGCACTGGGCTACATTTACATCAAGCAGTTGGGCTACGGTGCGACTCCGCGCTGGCTGTTGTGGCTGCAACGGGTTGCGAGGCTGTTGCGGCCCCGGCGCCCCTCGGATCCGCGGGCGCGCTATGAATCTCCCGAAGAGTTCGTCCGTCAGGAGGTTGATCCCATCCTCGACAAAATTGCCCGCGAAGGCATCCACAGCCTGACGCGCCGCGAACGCAAGATTCTTGAGTCCGCGAAGGATTTGATGCAGAAACAGCAGCGGTGAACCCGCATGGCCCGCTCGCGACCGCGTAAAGCAACCGCCGCCCGGGGGAAGCTGTTCGTTTTGCTTTCCTCCCGGCCGTTGCCGAAACCGAAAGCTCAGGCTCTTCTTCGGGAGCATGGATTCCGCGAGCCAGCCCGTGCGCACACGGCCGTCGCGCGTCTTTGCAGTGACAAGCTGCAGCGCAGCAGTCTGGCCAAGATTTTTTCGCATCTGATGGCCGCCTGCGAAAAGTCCGCCGACCCGGACCGTGCGCTGGTCAACTTCGGGCGGCTGGTTTCGGCGCTGCCGAACCCCAACATGTTTTACCGCTATCTTCAGGAAGCGCCCGACCGTCTCGACCTGATCGTCCGTGTGTTTGCCCACTCGCAGGCATTAGCCGGCACGTTGACGCGCAACGCCGAATATCTCCACTTTCTCATCGCTTCCGAGACGCTAAAGGCTCCGCGGGAGAAATCCTGGCTGAGCGCCGAGCTAGAACGGCTGCTCATGTCGATTCGCGTCCGCGAACAGAAGTACGGCGTCGTGCGGCAGTTCCGGCGACGCGAAACGCTGCGCATCGGTGCGCGCGATTTGATCGGGCTGGCGACGGTTGAGGAAACCACGCTGGAACTTTCGAATCTGGCCGATGTGTGTTTGCAGGCCGTCTTTGAGATCGCGCTCGAATCGTTGCGTGCCAAGTTCAAGTTGCCTGTCCAGGCTGAGCCAGCGGCGAGACGCTTCGCCATCATCGGCATGGGAAAACTGGGCGGACAGGAACTGAACTATTCCAGCGACGTGGACGTGATTTTCGTGTACGGCGAGGAAGGCAGCCTGACGCCGACGATCTCGCATCATTTGTTTTTCACAAAGCTCGCGGAGGAGATCATCCACGCCGTGAGCACAACGGGCGAGGAAGGCACAATCTTTCGCATCGATCTTCGGCTGCGTCCCGAAGGCGCGACGGGACCACTGGTGCGGTCGCTGGAAAGCTGCGAGAACTATTACGCCGAGTGGGGCGAAACGTGGGAGCGGATGGCGATGGTCAAGGCGCGACCCGTCGCCGGCGATCCTGCTCTCGGCGAAGAATTTCTCCAGATGGTGCAGCCGTTCGTGTACGCGCGGCACACGGGCGAGAACATCATCCAGCAGATGGCCGTGCTCAAACAGCGCATCGAGCAGGAGATCGTGACCGATGGTCGTCTGACGCGGCACGTCAAACTGGGCATCGGCGGAATTCGCGAGATCGAGTTTATCGTCCAATCGTTTCAGGTGTTGCGCGGCGCGCGTATGCCGATGCTGCGCGAACGCACCACGCTGCGCGCGCTGCCGTTGCTCGTCAAAGCCAGAATGCTCAGCGAAGAAGAAGCCGCCACGCTGGCCGGCGCGTACCGTTTCCTGCGCAACGTCGAGCATCGTCTCCAGATGGAAATGGAACTGCAGACGCACACGATCCCCGACGAGAAACACGCGTTGTATCGCCTGGCCCGCAGTCTCGGGTTCAAAACGGTGGAAAGATTTCTCGCGACGGAACAAGCGCACACCACCGCCGTTCGGTCAATCTACCAGAGCGTGCTTGCGGATGCGGGGCAGGGCGCCACGGTCAGCGCCGAACGGCAACTCGATCCCGAAAAACTTCCCGAGACGCTCCGTCGCGTCGGCTTCGTAGATGTGCCCGGCGCAGTGAAGATCGTCGACGGTCTGCTGCACGGCTCCGGTTTCGTGCACGTCTCACAACGGACAAAGGAGCTGTTCGCGCGGTTGTTTCCGCTATTGATGGACTGGGCGGGCAAGGTAGCCGATCCCGACGCGGCACTCTTGCGGTTCGAGCAGTTCGTCAGCGCCTACGGTTCGCGCGGGTTGCTCTACGACCTGTTGGTTCGCAACGCTAAGCTCGTCGAAATGCTGATGCGGCTGGGCGACGCGAGCAAATTCTTCTCCGACACGATGGCGCATCAGCCCGAATTGTTCGATGAGGTCTGCCTTGGCGTCGCCCTGACCGAGACGAAAACGATCCACCGGCTGCACGAGGAATTGGTCGCTTTGTCGATGAGCCGCAGCGAGACCCGGTCCGACGATGAAGCCTCGCCGATGGAAATCGCGCGCAGATGGAAGCGCGCGGAGATGCTGCGGATTGGGATTGAAGACGTGATGGGGTTGGCGGACCTGGAGCGCGTTCAACTGGAAATCACTTCGCTGGCGGGGGCTTGTCTGCGGTTCTTGCTGGAGCAGGCGCGCCGGGAACTCAAGCTGATGAAGTTTCCATTCGTCATCATCGGCATGGGCAAGTTCGGCGGACAGGAACTCGGTTATGGCGCAGACCTGGACGTGTTGTTCGTGGGCGGCAAGGGCGACCAAGGCCAGACAAGGGCGAGCAAGCTGGCGACGAAGGTGATCGACTTCATGTCGCGTCAGACGGCAGAGGGGACGCTCTTCGCCGTGGATGCGCGGCTGAGGCCCGATGGGGGAAAAGGGCCGCTGGCGAGTTCATTGGAGGCGCATCGGGATTACTACGTGAAGCGCGCCCAGCTTTGGGAGCGACAGGCGCTGACCAAGGCGCGGTTTGTGGCCGGCGATGAGAACCTCGGCAGGTGCTTCATGCAGATGGTGCACGAAGCCGTGTATGCGCGCGGGCTGACAGACAAGGAGGTTGCAGAGATTCGGGCGATGCGGCATCGCATCGAGACCGAGCGCGGCGATCAGACGCACGCCGAAATGGAATTCAAGACGGGCCTCGGTGGATTGATAGACGTGGAGTTCATCATCCAGACGCTTCAACTCCGCCACGGTCACGCGCATCCGCAATTGCGCACGGCGCATACGCTGGCCGCTTTGAACCGGTTGACGGCTCTCGGCGTTGTTGACGAAAGCCAGAGCGCGCAGCTTCGGGCGCACTATCTTTTTCTGCGCAGGATCGAATCCGTTCTTCGCCGCATGGAGAACGTCAGTGTTTCGCGCCTGCCCACCGACGAACGCGAGCAAGCGCGGCTGGCCAAGCGGCTCGGGTTCGCCTCCCGCGACGATTTTCTCGGCACGTATCGCTTGGCGACGGAGAGGATTCGGCAGATGTACGATCACCTGCTGCTGCCGACGAAGAGTCAACGCTGACGGCGAACGAGCGAGGCGATTGCGACGGGAACAACGCTCACGGCGACGATCGTGGGTCCGGTCGGCAGGTCCGCCATGGAAGAGACGGCGATTCCGACCAAGCTGCACACCGCGCCGACCGCGACGGCGACAATGAAAGTCAGACGCAGATTTCTGCAGGCCAGCAATGCCGTCGCAGCAGGCAGAACGAGAAGACCAAACACGGCGAGCGCGCCGGCCGCGCGGATGGCGATTGAAATGGTCACGCCCAGCGTCAGAAAAAGCACGATATTCCAGAGCCGGGGGCGCACCCCCAATGCTTGCGCCATGTCGGGGTCGAACGACACGAACACGAACTCCTTGTGAAACAACGCATGCACGAGCGCGACAATCACGGCCAGCACCGCCAACCCGACGATCTGCCCCGGACTGATTGACAACCGGTTGCCGAACAGCAGGTAGAGCATTTCCGCCTTGGCGTGTACGATCGAGGCCGCGCCCACAAGCGCCAACGAGGCCGCCAGCATGACGGTTAGCGCGCCGACCGCCAGCCACGCCGCCGCTGCTGGCGTTTTGTATCGCGGGCGCCGGCCGCGATGTACCAACGCAATCAACGTCGCCGCAATAATCGTCAGCACCAGCGCGAAGAATGGCGGCGACAACCGCACGGGCATGAACGCATCCGTCGTCATCAGACCGCTCAAGAACAACGCCAACGCCATCCCAAACGGACTGACGTGCACCAGCACCACGCCCGCCATTGCGTCGCGTCGCAGCACGACGAACACTCCAAGATACGCGCAGATTAGCGATACGATTCCGACCCCGGCGAGAATGTTGGCCGTCGAGCCATGCTGAAACATTTCGAAGAACTTGCTCATGACTTCGCCGCAGCTCTTGTCGCGTCGAGAATCTCGTCCGCCGGCCCGACGCGCGCGGCGCCAGCCTGCAGGAGCATCAATCGCTCGGCGCTCCCGGATAATTCTTCTGAGCGCCGCGTTGCGTAGATCACGGTCGTGCGGTTTTCGGCGTGCATCCGCGCCAGCAGTTCCACAATCGCGCGGCGATTCTCCTGGCTCACGCCATCCAACGGTACGTCGAGCGCCATCACGCGGGGTTCCGCCGTCAACGCCCGCGCGATCAGCACGCGCTGTTTCTGGTCGCTCGACAACGTGCGGTAACGCTGGCCGGCCACTTCAGAGAGGCCGACTTGCGCAAGGTTCTTCTCCGCGAGATCGCGGTCGCGCGCGGTCGGCCACTGCAACGGACCCAGCGCGGTCTGGCGGCCCATCAACACGATCTCGCGCACGGCCAACGGAAACACGTCGTCAATGGAGTCGCGCTGCGGCACGTAGCCGAATCGCACCGCGCCCGGTGTGTCGGACGGGTTCACGTAGCCGCCATCGGGCAGCATCGCGCCAGCCTCGCCCGCGCGCACGTGAACGACGATCTCCCCGCGCGTCGGCTTGAGAATCCCCAGCATCGCGCGCAGCAGCGTCGTCTTGCCCGAGCGGCTGCCGCCGACGATTCCGAAGAACTCGCCTTCGCGGATCGCGAAGTTCAGATTGGACAGCACGGCGCGACGCTTGTAGCCGAGCGTCACATTGTCAAAGCGCGCGAGATCCATAAGCGGTTTGTTTCAGACGATAGGCGGGCGGCGGCAGTTCAACAAACAGAAAATGGTCTCAACGCCCGCCCACTTCGTCGGCTTCGATCCGGTAGAGGCTGAGGAGCGCGCCTTCATGTCGCATCTCACCGGCGTGGAACGTGCCGCGCACGCAGACGGGCACGTTCACAAACGGCGCGCTTTTGCCGGGCGCCATGTCCACCAGCACCATGTGATTGGGCGCGGGAGGCCCACCGAAACAACAGCCCCAGAGATACGGCACGAGCAAAAACTCGGCGACGGCCTTCGGCTGCGTCAACGGCATCATGAAGCCGACCATTTGGATCCGCTTGCCGTCAAACACCATGATCTGGTCGGGGATCGGCGTTTTGCCTTCGATGTAGGTCCAACTGCGCAACACGTCGAACGGCAACGTCGTGTAACGGCTGTCGGAAGGCGGCTCCGGGATTCCACCAGCTCGCGATGCCAACAACAATAGCGCCATCGTTCCGGTGACGACTCCCATCAATGTCAGCAACATTCGTTTCATCCTGCGACTGCCTCCTTCACCAATACCGTGCAACTAACTCGTCGGAGCCAGATTCTCCGCCACGGGCGTTCGGTAGGCCCGCGCGGCGGGACCGAGTCCGCTGAGCGTGCCGAGCAGAACGCACCCAGCCAATACGGCCAGTTCAATCCACTGAAATTGTCCCGCCGGCACTTGAAAGCCGGACGCGTGCACAAGCACGGCATTGGCTGCGCCCACGATTCCATGTCCCACCAAGATACCCCCGATCGCGCCCAGCGTGCAAATCATCATTGCCTCCAGCACCACGATGGTGAAGATGGTTTGCCGTTGCGCGCCGAGTGCGCGGAGAATGGCAATCTCCCGGCGGCGTTCGCTCATCGAGTTGTAAATCGAAACGGCGATGGCGACGCCCGCTACGATCACGATGAGGACGGCTTGCGCGACCAACACGCGGTCAACGTTGCCGACGATGTCGAACAGTTTGCGCACTTCCGCCGCGGGGAACGCGGCCATCGCGTCCGTGCGGTCGTTGAGTTCTCGGTACAATGGCAGCGCGTCGAGCGGGCTGCGCAGCTTCAGGACAATCGCCGAAATCTGGCCGACCTCGGGATCGTTGTCTTTCGCTTGTTCCTTTTCCTTGTTTTGCCGGATCTCGTGGCCTTCGATGTGGTAGAAGCTGTCGAGGTTGATGTAGATGGCTCTGTCACAGGCCGTCTGCGTCGGCGCGAGGATGCCCACGACCGTCCACGGATTATGCGCGTGATGTTCCGTGGCAGCGGTGTCCTGTACGCCGTGCGCGGCAATGAAGGTTTGCCCGATCTTCAATCCCGTCTCCTTCGCCACGGTCGCGCCGATCAGGGCTTCAGCCGTTTCGGGGTGCTCATGCTCGGGCCGCGGCGGCGCGGGAGGAGGCGTTTCGCCGCGCTCGCGGGCGACGCGTTCCCGCGCGCGGGCTGCGGCTTCTTCGAAAGCCTCCTTCAATGCGCGTTCATCGAAGTTGAACACACGGCCTTCCGCAAGTCTGAATTTTCGTCCTTCTGCGAAGTCAAACTCCTTGAGGTACGCGTCGGTGGTGCCGACGATGCGGAAGCCCTTGTAGTTGTCGCCGACGGCGAACGGGGCGGCGAATTTCACGCGCTTGTCATCACGCAACTGCTCGAACAATTTCCAGGAGACGTTGCCCGGCGAGATGTCGAGATTGAAAACGGTGTTGAGCACGAGCTGCAACGGACTGCCCTTCGCGCCCACGACCATTTCATAGCCGAGCGTGCTTTGCTCGAAGCGCTGCTGCATTCCGCCGCGAATGAGCAAAATGGCGACGGTCAACGCCACGCCCAGCGTCACCGAGAGGGTTGTCAACCACGTGGCCAGCGCGCGCTGGCGCATGTTCTTGATGACGATCCTGAACAGGTTCACGCCAGCTCCTCCAATCGGATCACCTTCTTGAACTGTCCCTGCGCCTGCGGATCGTGCGTGACGAGCAGCAGCGTGTGATTGTTTTCCGCGCAGATGCGCCGGAGCAACTCCAAAACGACGGCGCCGTTCTTCGCATCGAGATTGCCGGTCGGCTCGTCGGCGAGCACCAGCGGCGGCGCATTGACCAGCGCGCGCGCGATTGCCACGCGCTGCTGTTCGCCAACGGAGAGCGCACGCGGTTTGTGATGCAATCGCTTGCCGAGTCCGACGGTTTCCAGCAACGCGACGGCGCGGTCGGCGTCGTGTTCGCCATCGGCAAACATCTGGCCGAGCATCACGTTTTCCAGCGCGGTGAATCCCTGGAGCAAATTGAACGACTGAAACACGTAGCCGATGTTGTCCGCGCGATACCGGTCGCGCTCGGCTTCATCGAGCCGCGTGATGTCCGTGCCATTCACCAAAATCTCGCCGCTGTCCGGCAACAGGATGCCCGCCACCAGATTCAGCAGCGTGCTTTTGCCGGACCCGCTCGCGCCGACGAGCGCGACCTGTTCGCCCGCGGCGAGATCGAAGCGTCCGATGCGGATCACGTCTAGCGGGTTTCCATCCGCGTCGCGGTAGCTCTTGTGCAGATCGCGCAATTCCAGCACGGATTGATTCGTCCAATCAGTCATGGCCGTAGTTTTCAATCCTAACGTTTCTGAAGGCAGAAAGGCAACGGTGAACGATCCACGCCACGGCGTACAACAGTCCCAGCAGTACGACATCAGTCGGACCCACCGGCAGGTCCCATTGATAGGCGAGCCAGAAACCGAGAAAGGCAGTCACGCCGCCGATGATCGAGGCGAACACGGTAAACTGGCGCATGTTGCGTGCGAACAAATGCGCGGTGAGCGCGGGAATCAGGAGAAACCCAAACGCGATCAGCGGTCCGACGCTGAGCACCGCCATCGAGACGGTCATCCCGATCAGCAGATACAGCAGCACGTCCCAAAAAATAACGCTCTTACGGAGCGTCGTCGCCATGTCGCGGTCGAATGAGACCAGCAGTATCTCCTTGTGAAACAGACCGAGCACCAGGAGCACGACTGCCAGTGCAGCCGCCGTCAGCGTAAGATCAAAATTCGAGATGGTGATGATCTCGCCTTTCAATAAATCGAGCCAGCCGATCTCGGCATAGCGGTTCCTCGACAGCAGCAAAATGCTCAACGCTGCGGCAACGACGTAAGCCGTGCCCAGTCGGCCTTCGGGCATGCCGCGACCGCGTCTTTCCAAGAACGCCAGCACGAGGATTGCAGCCAGTGAAAAAATGAGCGAACCGACAAATGCCAATACATGTTCGCTGTGGGGACCGTGGGCCGTGACGCTCACGCCAAGCCACAACGGCAGCGACAACGCGAGCGCCACGCCCGTGGAGGAAATTTGCGGCAGCGCCACGCCCATGAACACCAACCGGCGCAGCACGAGGAAAACGCCAACCAGCGGACACGCCAAACCGATCAGCACGCTGGTATAGACCGAGTTGCGCAACAAAAAGTCGGGCGAAAGAATCTGTCGTAGTGTTTCCATGTCAATCAGTGGTACTTGTCATTCTGAGCGCAGCGAAACCGCTGCGGGCCATCTGTCGTTCGATGGCAAATCTCTGGTGTTGCCCCGGTTTCCCAAACGACCGGGACCCTTCGCTCCACTCAGGGTGACAGCGTTTGAGTTCACCAAGTTGGTTCTCACTAACCGATCTCCATTTCGAAGATTTCCGCCATGCGTTCCGGTGTGAGCAAC
>JBEKZD010000028.1:0-41816 GCA_049510215.1 Verrucomicrobiia bacterium | reverse complement strand
GCCCGCCGGGTATTGGATGAGCCTGCTCTGACTCTTGTCGAACAACACCCCAGCCACACTGCTATAGGCGGGATTGTTCGTATCCACCGTGATCGCTCTCAGGCTGGTGCAGCCAGCGAACGGCGCATCGCCGATGCTTATGACGCTGTTGGGGATCGTGACGCTGGTCAGGCTGGTGCACCCATAGAACGCCTCCTCCCCGATGCTGGTGACATTGGTGCCCATCGTGACGTTGGTCAAGCTGGTGCATGCATCGAACGCCTCCTCCCCGATGCTGGTGACGTTGTTGGGGATCGTGACGCTCGTCAGGCTGGTGCACCCATCGAACGCAAGGTCCCCGATGCTGGCGACATTGGTACCAATCGTGACACTGGTCAGGCCCGTGCACCAACCGAACGCCTCCTCCCCGATGCTGGTGACGTTGTTGGGGATCGTGACGCTCGTCAGGCTGGTGCACCCATTGAACGCATTGTCCCCGATGCTGATGACCGGCAGGCCAGTGATCGTGCTCGGGAGGGTCAAAACCGACGGAAGCACACCTGTGTACCCGGTGATGGTAATCGTGTTGTCGGAATTGGTCGCATAATTGTATTGCGCTTGCACCACGGCGGGCAGCAGCAGGAATAGCAGCAGCGGCAGCAGCCTCGTGCCGCAGAAAGTTCTAAAGCGCCCAGCCATCATCTTCGGCCAGCTGGTTGTTGCAAGGGAGATTTTGGTTTTCATGGCTGGACATCAAATCGTGTTTTGGGCGACACGCGCACACCCGCTTCGGCACCATCCTGAAAACCGCCCTAACGGGGGCGACCTCGCAGTTGTATCACCATACAGGAACGCGCTCCTCTTGTCTATCGTCGAATCCACTACAACCCGGCTCCGCCTTGATCCCACCCCCACCTTTCGCACATGGGCCTCGACGGCCCACACCCTCAGCAGGAGTTCCCCAATTGTGTTTCCGTCTCGGCACACCGAATCTTCAAGTAAGAGTGACAACTTTTCGGACCCAACGCGGCGAAGGAACACTCGGGCGGCAGCCGCCCCAGTTTTCCTCTCGACACCTTTCCCCCACCCGAGACGCTTGGCGCAGATGGATCGTCCTGGTCTCCACGCGCCGGGACTCCGTCTTCATCCCTCATCCCTCATCCTTCATCCTTTTCCGATAGCCGCCCCACGCATTCCGACCATTCCGACCAACTGCGCCTAAGACTCAAGACGCTTGCACTTTCCACATTCACTTGTTAGCTTCACGACCACCGTGTGAATTCTGTCCCTAGAAAGCACCACCAATGAAGATCACTCAGGTTCAAATCCGCGACATGTGGAGTTTCGATGCCCAGACCCAGACGTTCGACTCCCTACACAAGGTCACCGTCATCATCGGAAAAAACAATTGCGGCAAATCCAACGTCCTCAAGGCGATTCAGTGGTTTGGTCAAAACCCAGAAGCGCTTGGCAGTCCACGACAAGACTTTAAGCCTAAGGGGACAGAGCTTCACGAGTATGTTCCAGAGCAAGAAGCGAAACCAGCACTCACTTTGAGTTTCACACTCCTCCCTAGCGAAATGGCGCCGGTGCTTGAAGGCTTCAAAGACTCATTTCCGCAAACTGACAGAAACCGGGTAAGCGATTGCCTCGCAGAAGTTGTTTCATTATGTTTCGATCAGAACCTCACCCCCGAGGATAGGGAACGCCTCCAAATAAGCGCCGCTAACGTAGGGCCGCTTTTCGACTTGAAGTTCCCCTTAAACGCCTTACACCCGGCTCTCACGCTAGGCCCCTGGCGGCAACAGCATTTGCCAAGACTTCGCATTATGTTAAGTTCGCTCTTGAAGCAAAAAACAACCTTCCTTGATGGCTGGCGACTTCTTAACCGCCCAATTCCCGGGGGTGGAAACATTGTCACGACGCTACTAGCAATGAAAAACCCCGAGCACGAAAAGCGTGCCGATCGTTTAGCCGCCTCCCGTATCGAGCAGTTGTTCAGGAAACTGACGGGACTCGCTGATGCAACTCTGACGCCACAAAGAGACGGTCAGAAGCTGAACGTCGAGTGGCGTAGCCGTTACTTGCCAATCGAGTCCTTCGGAGATGGAATCCAGCACCTGCTGATGATAGCATTTGATTTTTCACGTCAGATGGATCACGTCTTCTTGATTGAGGAGCCGGAGACCCACCTTCATCCGGAGTTACAGCGTCAGCTGCTCGAAGTAATGAAACACGATGACCGAAGGAATCAGTTCATCGTCACTACCCATTCGCCCGTATTCCTCAATTCCGGTGCGACGGAATGTGTGTTTCGGGTCGACTACGACGGTGACGCCAGCCGTGTTGTCAAATGTGCGGCAACTGCCGATATATACCGCACTCTCGACGACCTAGATGTCAGGGCAGGCGACATATTGCAGGCCAACTGTGTCATTTGGGTTGAAGGTCCTACCGATCGGATGTTTCTGCACAAGTGTCTTGCCCTCAAAAACCAAGACCTTGTAGAGGGTATACACTACCAAGTTGTGTGTTACGGCGGTCGGTTGCGAAGCCACTTCACAATGGACGAGGAGCGCAACGATTTGATTAATCTCTTACGGCTCTCACGGCACGTCGTGTTTGTGTGCGATAGCGACAAGGAAAGCGAAACAGCCCAAATTGATGAGACAAAACAAAGACTCCAACAAGAGTGTAATAACGTCGGCGGACTTTTCTGGATTACCGACGGCCGTGAAATCGAGAACTACATTCCTGACCTCGTATTGACTCGGGCGTACCAAGAACTCTTGCCTAGCCATCAAAAGACGCTAGAACTCCCGCAATTCGAAAAGTTAGACGCTGTGATCAAACGAACTTTTACTGATCTTCCTACAGGCGACAAATGGAAGTCGAATTACGGTGACAACAAAGTTGACCTAATGCCCGCATTTCTAAAGCATCTTACCGCAAGTGATTTACGCCGATTGGCGCTTGATGAGCGGCTTGACCAACTGATCGCGCATATAAACAAGGCTAAGAATACCCCGGCTACTAATCCTTAGCCATCATCTGCATCCCCGCTAAAGATTTCTCTTAACGGGGACGACAATTAAACGCCGGTGTTCGACGATACCCGACCCCACCCCCACCTCCATTTGTGGGCCTCGACGGCCCACACCCTCAGTAGGGGATCCCCAATGCGCATTCCGGCAGCGTCGCGGGCAACCAAATCTCGATGCCATGCGCCTGGTTCACCCATCGCCCGTAATTCACCAGCGCCTCCTGAAAAATCCCGTAGCTTTGCTCACGACTGACTTCGAGAGCAAAATCGCGCCCTGATTCGCAGGGAGCTTTGTATAGCCTGACGTATACAAAACCGTTGATATTTCTGAGCGCCTCGATAATCTTACGACGCTCGTGCGTGCCAAGGTTGGTTGGAAAAGACGGACGAACATTATAGGTGCCAGGGTAGCTCAGTGGTAGAGCAGGGGACTCATAAGCCCTTGGTCGGGAGTTCAACTCTCCCCCCTGGCACCATTTTTTTGTATGGGAGCATACGTATACGTGCTGCGATCTCGGTCCGGGCGGTTCTATTACGGATCGACCACTGATCTGTCCCGCCGTCTGGAGGAGCATCGTCGGTGTCACACCTACACGACGAGCCGCGATGCGCCGTGGACGCTGGTGGTCAGTCGCGAACTGGTTTCACTCACAGAAGCGCGTGCGTTGGAGCGACAGTTCAAGAAGTGGAAGAATCCCCAGCGGGTGTTCGCATGGTTCGGTCGGTAGAGCAGCCCCGACACAGAGTGTCGGGGTTGGTCGGGAGTTCAACTCTCCCCCCTGGCACCAATTTATTACTCGGGAGCATGGGCTGACGAACTTCGTCTCCAGTAGGGCCGAATCACAAGGAATTTCATTGCTCGGACAGTTTCTGATCGAGTTCTCGTTGCATGGTCTGGCAGGCGTCGGCGATTTGCTTTCGCAAGTCTCTCGCCTCCTCCGCCGTTAAACGGCGATGGACCTCGATTTTCAACGCAAAACGAAAATATTCGCTCATGCATTCCTGGCTGATGGCGATCCGGGTTTGACTCATGTCTTTCTCCTTTGCGGGCGCAAGGGCGCGTATCGTGCATCCTAACCAGCTTAGCCGGCTCCGCAAGAACGTTCGGGCTCTGACTGGAAAAGGCCTTGCTTTGCGGCGGGGTGGCTGGTTACGCTGCAGGCCGCCGGCATGAAAAAAACGATCGTCCACGTCCTGTCCACCAGCTACGCCGGCTCCCATTATTTGTCACTGTTGCTGGGCAGTCACTCGAAAACGCTACACGCGGGCGAGTTGTTCCAGTTGAAGCGCGAGAAGGGTATGATGCTGAAGGAAGTCTACTTCACCTCCAGTCCGGTTTTAGAAGGGATCGACTCGCACAACATCCGCGACGTTTACGACATCATTCTCTCTCGCATCGATCCGCACATCGAAGTGTTGGTGGACACCTCCAAAGTTCTCCGTGGCTGGACCGAGATGTTCGTCCGGGACGACCGCCACGAACACAAGTACCTGCACTTGATCCGCGACCCTCGGGCCTTGGTCCGCCGGTGGATGGCACCGCAGGGCCGAACGAACCCGTGGCGGATACGATGGAAGTTGCTGCGTTGCTGGCCGCAGGTCCCCGCTCGGGCCGCTTTCGGAGATGTGGAGTCCATTCTGATGTACCGCTGGCTGCAGCAAAACAGGACGATCACACGGTTTATTGCTCAACATCGGCTCGATGCGAATCTGGTGACTTACCGGGATCTGGCCAAAGACACCGCGGGCGAAGTACGGCGTTTGATGGAGTGGATCGGATTATCGTTTGAACCCGTCCAGCTCGAGTATTGGGATCGCGAACACATCGGCACGCAGAAGCGAAAGTACGATTGGGTTAAAGAACAGAAGACCCACTACTTCGATTTGCGCTGGAAGACGGAGCTGCCGCAAGAGGCTCAGGAGCGGATCGTCGCTGACCGCTGGATCAATGCTTATCTGAACGAGTTGGGGTTGACGTTCACGGAAGAAGGGTTGATGGCCACCAGCAGCTGCAATCCCTATGTCCCGCGGACGTAAGCGGCGGCAGCGTTTTCAGCAGGCGGACGCCGCTATGGCGGACAATGATCCGAATCTGCGCGCTGCTTTTCCCAGAGGAATGCGTACTTGGCAAACGTGCCGACCATGCTCATAAACGAAATGATCCAGCCGCGCCAGCCGTCACGCCAGCCCTGTCTCAATACCAGGTGCTTGAAGAAATCCCACCACGGCCAGACGACCAGATAGTACCAGCGGAATCGTTTCCCGCTGCGCGCGTACGAGTCTGCCATTGTGCGGGAGTTGCTGATGACGTTCTGGAAATGGTCATGCAAATCGGCTAGCGCGTAGTGAAGCAAATCGCCTTCAAGCCGGGCTGTCGGGCCGACAACCGTGAGTTGATCGTGGGGATCGAGTCCTCGCCACTCTGCCTGGTCCTTTCGCACGAGCCGCAGCCGCCATTCGGGATACCAGGCATGCCAAATCCAGCGGCCAAGGTAGAAGGTGCGCCTGTTCACGTAAAAACCCGTCTGCTCAGGTTCACCGTCTGCGAAGAGTTTGCGAATGGAATTGGCCAGTTCGGAGGACACCACTTCGTCGGCGTCCACGCAGAGCACCCACGGCTGGGAGCATTGGCGCAATGCGATATTTTTCTGCGCTACATGCCCTCGCCATGGGTTGAAGCTGAAAGATGCGCCGTACTGTTTGGCGATTTCCCCGGTGCTGTCAGTCGAGCCCGAATCAATCACGACGATTTCAGCCGCCAGTCCCTGCAAGCTTTCCAGGCAACGCGGCAGCTTGTTTTCCTCGTTGAGCGTGATGATCGCTACCGAGAGCGGCAGTGGGTTTTGCGTAGCCACGGCGAATCAGGTCGAGGCGTTGGGTTTCGTCGCAATGAACGCGTAGCGGGCATGCGTCAGCCCATTGACCACTTTATTGAAGAGATACTTTGGGCCGCGGGCAAGGTTGACGCGCTCCGCCTTGACTTTCAGACCTGCTTCGTCAAAAAAGTGGAGGTACTCGGCCAGACTGTAGATATGCTCGTTCACGCCGGCCTCGACGAGTCGGCTTTGGGTTTTCGAGAGTTTCCTGAATTGAATCAGCGGCTGCACCGGCTCGCGAATCGCCACGAACTGGCCCGCGTGACGCAAGACCCGCTTGACCTCCCGGAGCACCGCCACCATGTCCACGGCGTGATGCAACACAGCCGAACAAACCACGAAATCAAAGCGGTTGTCGGGGAAGTCGAGCTTGTGGAAGTCCCCCGGCATTCGCGTGATTTTGCCCGCGTTCGCCCCCAGCATGTCAAACACCTTCGGTGCCAATTCCTGCAGCAGTTTGGGAGAAAAATCCATCGCCACGATTTTCTCCACCGCCGGCAGCTTCGACAGTTCGGCACTGAACCAACACGTGCCGGCGCCGATCTCCAGCAGACTGCCGCGAAACTGCAATCCACATCTCTGGGTCAGGAACGGCAGGAACTTCGGGAAATCCTCGCGCACGCAACGCAGCCACTCGGTTTCACTCCCGAACTCGGTGGCCAGATGCCCCTCGGTTTCCCGAAAGGCCAGTTCGGTATCGTGGGCCAACTCGGAGAGGTAGCTCTGCCTCTCGACATAACGTGATTCTGACATCGGTCGTATGGTAGGGCCGACGGGGAACCCAGACAAGCGGGAAAGCAATCCGATACAGAAGGTCCAGGTTTGGATTTGTGTTTGCTTGCGGGCAAACGTGAAGCTATTTTCGGCGCGTGCGTCAACCCGGTTTGATGGAGACCAACAAACCCTCTGGGCGTTCTGACTGGGAGGAGGTGTGCTGCCCAACCTGCGGCCCTGAGGCCGGCAGCCAGCTCCTGTTCCGGCGGGACGATGGTCATGGGATCCGGTCATGCAACGGTTGCGGACTGATGTTTGTGTCGCCTCGTTTCACCCCCGACAGACTGGCTGCGATCTATGAAAGTGATGATTGCTCCAATGTCTCCGTATTCGAGAATTTCGATTACGAGCAATGGAAACAGCAGACTGGTTTCGTCGTCAACTCCCTGTCCAGTTATAAGGTCAAAGGCATGCTCCTGGACTTGGTGGAGCAATACGTTCCGCCGGGAGCGCGTGTGCTGGATGTCGGTTGCGGTTTTGGGCTGACAGTGCTCGAGGCGAGCAGGCGCGGCTATCGAGCCGAGGGGATCGATATTTCCCAGCGCTTTGTGAACCTGGCGCGAGAAAAACTGGGTCTCTCTCTCCGCCAAGGGCGCTTGGAGGACGCGCACCTGGAAACCGGCGCTTACGAAGGGGTGATTTTCTGGGACGTGCTGGAGCATGTGCATAATCCGTTGGAGATTCTCACAGAAATCGGGCGAGTCAGTCGTCCCGGCGGTTACCTTTTTGGCCAGGTACCCAACTGGCGCGGTTTAACCAACCGCTACAAGACATTCCTGAACCGCCACGGCTTTTCGCGAAAGCAGTTCAAACATTTCGGTATCCCGCATCACGTCTTCAGTTTCGATGAAGGCAGCTTGCGGCGGATGCTGGAGAGATGCGGATTCGAGATCGTGTACTGCCGCTCCTGGTCGAAGTTGAAATACGCGTTGAACCCGTCGCCGTTGTCCCGTTGGTTTCACGAGACGCTGGAGCGTCGCAACCTCGCCGATTATCTGACGTTCGTGGCGCAGCGGTCGTGCTAGCGTTCTGTCCCGATGCTGCCTTGACAGTCGTGACGAGTGCGGCCTCCACTGGTCCGGGGCACGCAGCAGCGTACCACCTGTATAATAGCGACGGGCACACGACACTACGCTGCGAGCCGCCGGTTGACGGTTTTGTGCAGCGCCCCTATGATGGCCGCGTGATCCGGATCAAGCACGCGCAAATGCGATGGGAACTCGCGCCAGAGTTTGAAGCGTTGCTGCCGCAACTGCTGCAGCAATCCGGTGAGCCTGTCAAAATCTCTTCGGCGACGACCGTCATGCGGCATCGGCTGGCGGGCCGCGAGTTTTATCTGAAGCGCTATTTTCACGAGCGGCGTGGACTGGCGCCCGTGGCCTATTTCATCCGCGCGGACAAATGCCTACGGGAATGGACGCATGCTCCGTTGCTCCAACAGCGCGGTGTCGCCGTGGTCCCGCACCTGGCGCATGGCGAACGCTGGAGCGGGCGCGGGCTGATGGAAAGTGCGCTTGTCTCTGAAGGTCCCGCTGGTTATGAATCCTTGACGGCGCTTGCCGATGTCACCGCCGCGGAAATACAGCATCCGCTGGGTGAGTTCGTCCGTCGGATGCACGACGCAGGTGTGCTGTACCTCGACATTTCGCGCCAGAACGTGTTGTACTCGGCGCATGACCGGGCGTTTTGTCTGATCGACGTGGACAAGGTTTCCGTTCATTCATCGCTGACGGATGAACGGCGGCGCGAGAACCTGGCCTTCTTTCAATCCTTCATGCCGTTGACGGCGGCATTCTTTGAAGGATACGGACACGGCTTTGTGGCACACGCTTCCGTGATCGCCCGGCACGCAGAGGCGATCCGGCAAGCGCGGCTGCGCCAATGGGCGCGGCGTTGCCTGGCACACACCAACCGCGTCGGCGTTCATCGTTTGGGCGGACTGAAGTGGCACGTGCGGCTGGAGTTTCTCGACGACCAATTGAGGCGGTTGTTGGCAAGTCCCGATGGTGCCGCCAATGGCTTCGTTGTGCATCGGATGCGTTTTCGATCGGCGAAGGCCGCGTACCGGGAGGCGTATCACCGGGAACTTTGCGGCCAACGGACCGCCCGGCCCGTTGCGGCCGCCGACAAGCGGGTGCTCGGGATCGTCTGGCGCGGTTACTTCATCGCCAAGATGCCGTAGCCTGCGCTAACCCCGATCCTTGACCCGCTCGAACACCGCCAGATGCAGCGTGTGCACGACGGGCAACTGGGCGAAATCCTTCACCAAGCGGAACCCGCATGCCTCAAAGTAACCAGCCACTTCCGCCAGCGGCGTCGCGTAGCGGTGCGACTCGCGGCCCGTGATTTTGCGCTTCAACGAAGTGACCGAGCGCGGACTGAAATACGACAACACCACGAACTGCGCGGCGACGCGGCACAACTCGGAGACGACGCGCTGCCGAATCTCCATGCTTGGAAAATGATGGAAGAGGCGGAAGCACACGACGCTGTCGAACGCGCGATCCGGCAACATCGATCGTTCGAGGTCCTGTTTCTCAACCGGGCAGGCCAAGCCCTCCTGGGCGAGGTTCTGGCGTGCAATTTCGATCATCGAATCGGATAAATCCGCTGCCGTCACGGCGTAGCCCTGCCGCGCCAGGTGAATTGCCACGCGTCCGCCGCCGCACGGCGCATCGAGCACGCGATGCGTCTTCGGAATCAGCGCAAACGCACTATCAATCAGTCGCATCTCGGCGCGATGTTTGCCGGGCTTGCGTTGCTGATATTTCAGCGACTGCTTGTCGTCGTATTGTGTGCGCGCTCGATAGCTGGTGGCGCTGGCAGATTTCATTCAACCTCGCACGCCACACGAAACCCGCGGATGTCTTTGACATCGTGCGGAGATTCGCCATCGCGGAAGGCGCAGCACGGTCGGGTGAGGGCCGTGTTCCAGCCACCGCCCATGTCCACGCGGCAGTGCCCAGTGGGCGGCCCTCGGGGATCGACCGCCGGCTCGTCCGTGAACCACGAAAACCAGTCCACAACCCATTCCCGCGAATTGCCGATCATGTCGTACAGCCCCCACGGATTCGGCGGGTAGGAGCCGACGGGAGCAGTGAATTCGTACCCGTCGTCGCTCCACTTGAAGTGTCGGTCTCGTTGCTCTCGTGAGCCGGGGCCGCCGAGGTTGGCCTTGGTACGGTCGAGAATATTGTCGCCCCAGTAGGTGCGCGTGGTGGTGCCGGCCCGGCAAGCGTACTCCCACTCGGCCTCGGTCGGTAGCCGATAGAGCCGTCCTTCCTTTTCGGAGAGCCAGCGGCAAAATTCCTGCGCCTTCCTCCAAGAGATCGGCTCGACCGGATGGTTGTCGTATTCGGCCCCACGCTGGTAGGAAGCGCGGTGATGAACGTGGCTCGGATCAAACAACTCGTACTGCTTGTCGGTTGTCTCGAACACGGCAAGATAATAACTCCGCGTCAATCGCACCTCGTGCTCGGTGAACTTCCCCTCGTGGTGTTTGACGTCGGGTTCAGCGTAGCCGTATGAGCCCGTCACCCGCATTTGCTGCGCATTGAACTGATCCCGGGTGGGGGGCAGCCCCGGTTCGGCCTCCCGCGCGAGCGAATCAGGCAGACCCATGCGAAACGTGCCCGGCTCGATCCGCACCAACTTCATCCCAATCGAGTTGACGAAATACGCAACGCGCAGCCGCTTCAGCCCCTCCGGCGTGGCGGCTTCGACCTCGACCGTCTCGTTCGTCCACGGCACCGGTGGCTTGGGCCAATGCGAGCGGTCGGCGGGCGGCAAGTCTTGCATGGACGCCACGAAATGCCACCGCTGACGGTACCAGTAGTTCAGGCGGTCGATCAGCAAATACAGTGCGCCTGCGAAGATCAGACCCACGCCGAACGTAACGAGGATTCTAGTGTTTCGTCTCATGGATAAAGCACCACAGAGGGTAGCGGCTCGAAATGGCGCGGGCAAGCGGATTCGCTGCGCGGTCCGACTTCGCCGCATTTTTTCAGATCGCACTGCAGCGGTTCGACTCATTTCGCTTTGTAGGTTCCCAAAGGCTGCTCATGTGTTTCCCATCGCGCGCAGGCTATCGGTTGGACAACAACGCTGCTTTCTTTGTAGTCTATGCGCATGGATTCGTCTGCGAGCGTCGGTTTTGTGCCACTTTGGGCCAAGCGCGTCACGTGGCTGGCGGCGGTGGTGTGGATCGTTGGGCTGGGCATCAGCACCGTGTATCGCGCCGGTCCGTATCAGGTTGGGGCCGACAAATCCGGCCTGCAAGAGTTGAGTCGATTGGAAAAACGTCTTGGATTCAGTCTGGATCAGAATGGCAGCAAGTTCTGGGGGTCGCATGTCCACCGCACTGATTTCTCCATTTATACCGCCGTGGGCCGTGCCATTATCGATGGGACGGACATCTACGAGGCTGAGAACATTCGCGGCTGGCATTACAATAATGCGCCCGTGTTCGGCCTGCTGTTCGTGCCGTTCGCGGTGATGCCGCTGTTCTGGGCCGCACTGATCTGGTATGTGCTCTCCGCGACGATGGTGATTGCTGCCATCATTTTCTGCGTCCGCATGGTGCAACAGGACAGTGTCGCCATGGGCGAACCGTTTTGGCTGTACGTGATCCCGCCCGTTCTGTTGATCTGGCCGTTGATGTCGGCGCTGGCGCGCGGGCAGATGACGCCGTTCATGTTCGCGCTGGTGATGGCGGGCTTGTACTGCCAGTGGCGCGGGCGGGAGTGGCTGGGCGGCAGCGTTTTGGCGGGGGCAATCTTGATGAAGATTTTTCCCGTGCTTCTGCTTCCCTACTTTGTCTGGCGAAAGCGGTGGCGCTTTGTGCTGGCCACACTGCTCGCGGTCGTGCTGGGCGCGCTGGTGGTGCCGGCGGCTGCGTTGGGTTGGAACACCAACGTGAAATATCTGCAAGAATGGGGCAGCATCTTGCAGCGGCCCATGTTCGAGCAAGAGCGCAGTGAGGATTCGCGCTTCGGTGAATTGAGCAGTCCCGATCTGGTTCGCAATCAGTCGCTGCAGGCGGTGCTGAAGCGGATCACGAAGAGTTCCAGTGCGCGCTGGTTTGCTGCCGCCATCGGATTGGCGATGGCCGCGGCCATGATCGCGGTTGCGTTGCAGGTTCGCGAGAAAAACCAATTGCTGATCTCGTCCACGGTCATCGTTTGGGCGGTGCTGATGTCGCCGGTGTCGTGGTCGCATTACTTCATGCTGCTGATGCTGCCTGTGGCCGCGGCGACATGGATGGCGATCCTGGAGCAGGATGTGTCCACGCGGCGCGTGGCAGTGATCACGTTGGTCGGCTTCGGCGTTCTGGCGCTCAGTTCGGCGGGAAGCCGCGCGCTGCAGGTTTATGGCCCCATTTGTTGGGGAACGATGGTGCTGTGGGGAGGGTTGCTGCTGTGCGCGCGTGGGAGCCGCAGTTTTTTGAAGTAGATCGAATAATAAGGAAAATCACCGCGTTCTTCCGAAGGCCGAAACTTCCAACGCTTGTAAAACCACATCCAGTATTCTGGTCGCTCGCGAATCACTTGTTCGCAATAACTGAGACATGACTGACTGATGGAGCGCAGGTCATTCATATGGTTGCCTGTTGGCGTAAAAGGGATTTCGGGGCCGTACGCGAGCTGCACGCGTCCATCCGGCAACGGATAGGCCACGCTCCCCACAATCACTGCGCCGGTGTGCAACGCAAGGGCGGCTGCAGCCGAGTTGTTAAAGACAGGCATCCCAAAGAAATCCAACCAGATTCCTCCACGGCCCTGCGGCGCGTTCAGATCAATCAGCATGGCGGCGCATCCGCCGCGTTTGAGCGCCTTGAACAGTTTGACCACGGCGAACCGCTGCTGAATTGAGCGGTTTCCCGAGTGCCCCCGCAAGCGGCCGAAAACTCTCTCCACGTGCGGATTCCGCGTTTGCTCCGCGACGACGATCATCGGGATTCCGTAATACGCCGTGGCCAGCCCGAGCAATTCCCAGTCACCGTAATGCAGGGTGATGAAAAGGATGCTTTTCCCGCGTGAGTTGATTTCGCGGTAGCGCTCAAGAATTCCCGTGTCAAGCACTACGAGTTTGTCCAGCGTGTCGCGATTCAGCCGCTGCCCCCAAAACAAACCGAGGAAGGCCCTGGCGAAATTCTGAAACGAGGCGCAAGCGATACGCTCCTTTTCCTGGGCGGACTTGCCTTCGCCAAAAGCGATATCAAGATTGGTAAGGGCCACACGCCGCTCCTTGGACAGGACGAGGTAGGCCAGCCAGCCCAGCGCGTTGGCAACGCGGACCATCGCCTTGCGCGAGAGCAGGGGAAGGACGACGGCCAGCGATTCCAAGGCTGCCGCTTCGAGGCGGTAACGGCAGCGTTTCCAAAACGAGGGAGGTTTCCGTTGCATCTTCGCGTCAGGCTTGCGCCGGCTCCCGTTGCGGACGAGCGTTAGCGACACGGCGCAATTGCGTCGCGCGCATCGGTTCAGCCACCCGCAGGACGAGATCAATGAGTTCTTTGTCTTCGTTTGCCAGCGTGGCGTGGCCGCGATAGCGCAGGAAGAAGCGCAGCCGTTCCGTCCGACGAAAGAATCCTGGCGCGGGCGCGTCCAGCATGGCCAGGTCCTTCGCGCGGCTCCGGTTCTCCATCCACGGCTTCCAGCATCGGCCCTTATGCGAGTCGATTAGAAAAAAATACGCCAACGAGCCGTCGCTGAGCAGAATATTCCGCCAAAAGTAATCGTGGTGAACAAACCTATGTTCGTGCATTCTCCGCGTGTAATCCGCCAGCCGTTCGATCATTTCTCTCCGCAATCTCCGTCGCTCGTCGCGCCCCAGGCTAGGCAGATAATCGCGGATGAACAAATCGAGTGGCAACGGTTCCGGCACGCCTTCACTGATCAAGAATGACCGATGCAACCAGCGTCCGCGCCGCTCTTCGCCATAGGCGACGGCCGCCGGTGCATCCAAGCCCCATTGCCGGAACCGCGCCAGGTTCTCGAACTCGCACCGCACTTTCGAGATTCCGAGGAACGTGCCGCGATAAAAACCGCTCCATCGCAGACGGGAAGTCAGGTAGCAGTACTTTTTGACGAAGAGCACACGGCTCCGCCCCGCTTCGGGCAGTTCGACCCGACGCAGTTCGGTGGCGCCCCCGCCCTTGAGGACGGTCCCGCCAGAAAAAGCATAAACTTTTTCCACGCTGTCCAAGCGGTTGGCGCGAAGCAGCGCGCGCCATTCCGGAGCGATAACGACTTTGTTTCGAGCGAGCATAGCGACTGCTGAGTTTCTGGAGCCGGCCTGGATTTGTCCACCTAAAAGTCCGTGCGGCAATGGCGACCGGCTGCGATGCCCACGTCACTTCTTGAACTGGCGCATTGCTTCCATCGCGGCGACCAGTTCGCTCCGATGCGCCGCCAATGCCGCGCGCTGGTTGGGCAGAGGCACGTCGTTGGTGTCGAGAATCGTGATGTCGGCGTTATACGCTTCCAGCCCGAATGAGATGATCGTGTTCGTACTTACGATCGCTGCCGTGCCCCAACTGGAGATGAAAACGGACGGACGCGGCGCGTTGGTCGTCAGCGGCAGCCCCTGCGTGTAATCGGCAAGAGGATTCTCCGCTCCCATGTACGTCAGCACCGTCGCGGGGACATCCTCGTGGCTCGTCACCCGTTGGATGTGCCGCGGCGCCTCGCCCGGGACGTGCGCAACCAAAAGTGTCCGGGTCTGGTAACGATCAAACGTGCTGTCGTGGCCGAACAAACCCAGTTCGCCGAACGCCTCTCCGTGATCGCCCACGATAAAGACAAGCGTGTTGTCCAGCAAACTTCGTTCTTCCAGCGCGTGGAGCGCGCGCCCCAGTTCCGCGTCAACGTAATGCAGGCTGTTGCGGTAGCGATTCTCCACGAGGCCGAAGTCGCCGCCTTGACGGGCGAGTGTGACATAGTTGATCTCCTCGCTCACCGTGCCCGTGTTGAACACGCCGTGCTCGGGGGGATACCGGTACGGCTGGTGGGAGGCATCGTAAAACAGGAACGCGAAGAATGGCGTGCGCTTTTCGCCGACGAACTTGATGAATTCATCGGTCATCAGGCGATCACGATCCACGCGCGGACAATCCCATTTGTCCGTGACGGTATCGAGCACGTCAACAAACGCAGTGCCGCGAAACTCGGGGAAGTTCAGGTCGGTGCAGGAAAGGATGCGGAATTTGTAGCCCAGTTGCTTGAGCGCGCGGATCAACACCGGGCTGTCGTGCCCGGCCCAGGCGCTTTGCCAGTACGATCCGTGGAGGCCGTAGATCAGGCCGAAAAGGCCATAGCGCGTCGTGTTGCCGCTGCTGTAATTCTCGTCGCCGACGAGATGATTCTCGCCCCAGCGGGCCAACTGTGGCATGACGTCCGGCGTCAGCATGTCGAAGCGCGCGCCTTCGATCGCGACGACGACGACGTTTGGCCGCGGGCCGCCTGCGCGGAAACGGATGGGAGATTTCGGATAATCCAGCGAGTCGCCCGCGCTCATTTGCAGCCGAGGTTTTGGCGTCACGTCCATGCCGAGGACGCGGTGGGCGAATCGCTTCATCGTAACCGTCTGGTAAAGCGGCAGCAGACTTCGCAGTCTCACGACTTCCATGTCATCGCGCAGATCGCCGACGTCGTACACCGCCTTGTCGGCGAAGACGAGGAGCACAACCGCGCCGCACGAGAACGCGAACGCCCGCTTGCTGCGGAAGCGCCCGGCGAAGGAGCGCGTTCGCAATCGCGGAAGCGCGCCCCACGCGAAACCGAACTCCAACGCGAAGATCACGCCAATGGCGGTGGCGGCGGAGGCGACCGTGCCTTTGCCGGCAGTGACGGTGTCGCCCGACCCGGGCGTCGTCAACAGGTTCCAGACCATGCCGTTGAAATGAAAATGCCACAGCGCGTAAATGATCGAGTCCGCGTAGATGAACACGTTGAGAAGCCCGAACAGCAGCGGCGCGATTGTCAGCGTCAACCAGCGCCGCCGTACCAGCAACACCGGCAACGACAGAATCGCCGGGGCAAGCGCGAGCATCGCGAAGTTCGCCGTGTACGCCAACACGGCCGCCGCCCAACCCGTCGGGGAGGTCCCGCTCGGGAGGCTCGCCAGATAGCTGCGCCCGACGACCATCAGCAGCAGCACGTTGAACGCGTACAGATACGCCAGCGCCTCGATGTTTGCGCCCCAAGTGGATTGCGTGCGATTGATCGGCTTCACAGTGACCGCTCACCTCTACTCAACACCGGCCTGCAAATCAAGGCTCGGGAAACTGCCGCCACCGGATTGTAGCCGCGAATCTCATTCGCGGCATTCCTCTGCCGCAAAAACGTTTCGCGGCTACAAAAGGCGTTTGTCCTCTGATTTTTGGCGTGGATAACCTTCGTGGCTCTTGTATCATGGTGCCGTGACACGCACAAAATGCACACGCAAGATCGGCATCCTCGGCGGCACGTTCAACCCGATCCACATCGGCCATCTTATCATCGCGCAGGATGCAATGGAGCAGTTCGGGCTCGATTGCGTGAAGTTCATCCCATCGGCCACGCCGCCGCACAAGAAGTACGAGGGCAACGCGACGGCGGCACAGCGACTGGCGATGGTGCGGCTGGCGATCCGCGGCAACGCGCGGTTCGAGGCGGACGATATAGAGATTCGCCGCGGCGGCACGTCGTACAGTGTGGACACGCTCACCTCATTGCGCCGGCGCGATCCGCAGGCGCAATTTTACTTCATCATCGGCGCCGATTCGCTCCAGGAACTGCACCGCTGGCGCGAGGTTGGGCGGCTGGTTCGGCTGTGCACGTTTGTGATCGTGGTGCGGCCTGGATTCGAGCCGCGGCGCGTGGTTGACCCGAAGCTGGACGCGGCGACGCGTCGGCGACTGCGCCAGCACGTGTTGAGGGGGCACGCGTGCGACATCGCGTCGCGCGACATTCGCGCGCGGGTTGCGCGGGGCGAGTCGATACGTTATCTTGTGCCTGATGCCGTGCTTCAGTACATTAACCGCCACAAACTATATCGCTAAAGGAGGCTAACTCACATCGACGCTCGCAAACTGGCCAAACTCTGCCGCGAGATCGCCCTCGACAAGAAGGCTGAAGACGTCGTGATTCTCGACGTGCGGAAGATTTCCTCAGTGGCCGACTATCTTTTCATCTGCTCGGGCAACTCCGAGCCGCACTTGAAAGCCATTTCCGACGAGATCGCGCGGCGGCTGCGCGACGCGGGCGTGCGCCCGCATCACCGCGACGGTTATCCGCCCAGCCGCTGGATCGTGATGGATTACAACGACGTGATGCTGCACATTTTCCATCCCGCTTTGCGCGAGCACTACGGCCTCGAACAACTCTGGGGCGACGCGAAAAGAGTGAGGTAGCCGGCAGCTTTTTGGAGTGCGCCAACTCGATGGCGCCTTGCCGTTTCGCTTACCAAATGCCCAGTAGTTTCTTGCCGGCTTCGGTGATCATGCTCTGGTTCCACGGCGGATCCCAAACGATCTGCACGTCGGCTTCTTCAACGCCGGGAACGGCGAGAAGCCGGTCGCGCGCCTGAGCGGCGATTGCGGGTCCCATGCCGCAGCCCATCGCGGTCAACGTCATCTTCACGTCCACGCGGCTGCGGCCCGTAGAAACGGGAGACAACTTCACGTCATAGACGAGGCCAAGGTCAACGATGTTGACGGGGATTTCCGGGTCGTAGCACGTTTTCAGCATCTCCCAGATTTCTTTCTCATCGGCGGGGCCTTTGTGCTCCGCAGCCG
The DNA here is from genome assembly GCA_049510215.1 of Verrucomicrobiia bacterium. Lineage (GTDB taxonomy): Bacteria > Verrucomicrobiota > Verrucomicrobiia > Palsa-1439 > Palsa-1439 > JBEKZD01. The sequence goes on along the minus strand of JBEKZD010000028.1, from coordinate 24,367 downwards.
CAGCGGCAGAACCGCCGGGCGCCAGCGGCACGCCGTCCTTGAGAAGCGCGCCCACGTCCTTGTTCATCACCTGCACGAGACCGAACGAAGGGACCTGGAACGTGACGTTGCCGCCGAGCGTCTGGCCGACGTGCGCCTGCGTGCCCTTGGGCACGGTGATCTTGTTGCCGTAGGGAATCTGCGTCGCCTCGCAATCGCGGGCAAACGTGACAACATCGGATTGCCGAAGACTTTCGACAGTATTCATCGCGGTGCTCCTTCTGAAATGGACCCGGTTGACACAACAACTCTAGACGCGGTCGCGTGTCGTGTCGAGTAGGTTTTCGGTGATCATTAACAGTTGGCTTTCGGCTGCGTGGAATGTTGTAGCCGCGAAACCCTTTCGCGGCGGGGATGGCCGCGAATAAGATTCGCGGCTACAATCTCAGCCGGGTCACATCTGCTCGATCACGTCGATGCCGAGAAGGTTCAGGCCGCGCTTCATCACGTCGGCGGTGAGTCGACAGAGTTGGAGACGCGAGGAACGAGTCGGCTCGGCGGATTGGATGACCGAACAATTGTCGTAAAACACGCTGAATTTGCCCGCGAGATCGTAGAGATACGCGGTCAGCCAATTCGGTTTGTCGTCGTCCATCACGGACTGAAGCGTCTCGGCGAACCGGAGAAGATGTTTCGCCAGGTCGAGTTCGGCGGGGTGATCCAAGGTGAATGTGGGAGCGGCCTTTGTGCCGCGATCTTCGGGGCGCTGAGGCCCCTCCCACACTCCTGCCTTCCGGAAGATGCTTTGGACGCGCACGTAGGCGTATTGCATGTACGGCGCGGTGTTGCCTGTCATCGCCAGCATCTTCGGCCAACTGAATACGTAATCGGTCGTCCGATTCTGCGAGAGATCGGCGTACTTTACCGCGCCGATGCCGACGGCGCGTGCGATTTGCTTCCGTGTTTCCATGGGGAGATCGGGATTTTTCTCCGTCACAACCGCCAGTGCGCGTTCTTCGGCCTCATCCAGCAAATCAGTCAGTTTCACGGGAGCACCCTCGCGCGTCTTGAGCGGTTTGCCGTCTTCGCCGAGAATCGAACCGAAATACACGTGCCGCAGGTCGGGGACATCCTTCCACCATTTCCGCGCCGTGGCGAACAACTGCTGGAAGTGAAGTTTCTGGCGGGCATCAGTCACATAGACGATTTCATCAGGATGCCACTGTTCGATGCGATACTTGATCGTCGCCAGATCGGTTGTGCCGTACAGGAACGCGCCGTCGGCTTTCCGAATGAGGAACGGCGCGGTCTTCTTCAGTTCTGGATCGTCCTCGAAGAACGCGCACATCGCGCCTTCGCTTTCGCGCGCGATGCCTAGGCGCGTCAATTCCTCGACAACGCCTGCCAGCATCGGATTGTAAAAGCTTTCGCCGAGCGTGTGGTCGAACGTCACGCCGAGCCGTCGGTACGTTTTCTCGAACTCCTGCATCGAAAGATCAATGATCTTCTGCCAGATCGCTCGGTTCTCCTTGTCACCCTGCTGCAATTTGACCAACTCGGCTTTCGCTTCGTCGCGCAAATCTGTGCGGTCGTTAACAAACTTGTAGAGCCGCTCGAGTTCGGCGATCGGATCGGCGGCGAGCGCCTTGTCGTCACGGAACTTCTTCCAGCCGACGATGAGCATCCCGAATTGTGTCCCCCAGTCGCCGATGTGATTGTCGGTGACGACGCGACGGCCGAGAAACCGCATCACGCGCGCGAGCGAATCGCCGATGATCGTCGAGCGGATGTGGCCGACGTGCATCGGCTTGGCGACATTCGGCGAACTGAAATCGATTACGACGGTCTTGGGGTTGGTGCCGGACGGGACGCCGAGGCGTTCGTCTCGCGCGGCAGCGGCGACCCGTTCGGCGACGAAAGACGGCTTCAGGCGAAAGTTGATGAAACCCGCGCCGGCGACGGTCGGCTTCTCAGAGACGGCATCTACTTTTAATTGCGCGATGATTCTCTCGGCGAGCGCGCGCGGGTTTTCCTTGCGCTGTTTGGCTACGGCCATGACGCCGTTGGCCTGATAGTCGCCGAACTTCGGGTCGGCGCACGGTCGAATCAGCGCAGGCGCGCCGAGAACACGCTCGATGGCGTCGGAAAGGATTTCTGGCGCGGTCGGCATGTGTGATCAGGCGGCAGCGCGGAAGACGGCGAACATTTCCTCGGCGGTCCGGGCGTTCTCCAATTGCTGGCGGCGTTCCTTGTCGCTGAGGAAACGGGCGAATGCGGAAAGCGTCTGGAGGTGGCGTTGGAATTGGCCTTGCGGCGTGAGGAAGAGCACGCAGAGTTGAACGGGCTGGTTGTCCAGCGCCTGGAAATCAATCGTCGGATTCAGCCGCGCGACAATGGCGACGACGTCCTGGATGCAATTGACGCTGGCGTGGGGGAGGGCGACACCGTAGCCGATGCCGGTGCCGTTGTTGGATTCGCGGTCTTTCACCGCTTTGCAGACAGCAGCGCGATCTTCAGGTCGAATCTTCCCCTTGCGGACCAGGAGATCAATCAGCGATTCAATCACTCCCCAACGGTCCCCGGCAGAGATCTGCGGGACAACCTGGTCCAAACTTAAGATTTCCGTGAGGTTCATCCTTTGTGGCTGACGAAAGCTGCTACATACTGCCACAGCGTCACCAGCTTGTCGAGAGTCCAACCGTAGGCGAGGAGACAATTGTGCCCGAAGCTGCCCGCCAGCGCGGCGGTGGTGATACTGCGCGAAAGCAATGTGGCGGTCAGGATAATCGTCAGCAGGTTCATTAAGTAGATCACGACGGCAGAGAACAACACGCCCTGTGACCGGACATCGGGCTGGCGCACGCTCAACAGCATCATCAGCGTGAACGTCACGTGAAAGCTCCAGCCGAGGCCGATCAGAAAGAACAGCACCCACAGGTATTCCGTCAGATTCCAAAGGGCGTGCGCGATGAAGAAGAGAATGATGAACAACATCGCGTAGAACGGGAAAAAATACGGGGCGAGCGTGATGAACCAATTGGTCTTGCTGGTTTTGACCTGACCGCCTGTCTTCTTTACCTTAAGTCCGCTGACCCGCGCCCCCATCATCAGTGCCCAGAGTGCGTGGGTCAGTTCGTGGCCGAGGACATATGTGCGCATGGGTTTCGGCAGCAGGGCGAAGATGGCCAGCCAGACGGCGTAGCCCGCGCCGAAAGCCACGGCGAAAAGATGTGAAGCCGCCGCTTGTGGTCCGAATGCGAACTGGTGTCCGAGTTGCCACGTGCTCATCGTCAGCGCGGCACACGCCGGCAACAGAAGTGTGGCAACCAAGAGCTTAAACCATTTCATCCAGCCAGACCCTGCCCGAAGTTGCGTCCGTTGAGAAGCGCAAAAAGCCCTTGCTGGCACCCGTTGTAGATGCGCTTCTGCGAAGCGCAGCCAGTTGGTTTTCCAAAGACCTTCGGCGCTTCGCAGAAGCGCCGCTACACCATTTTTCGACACCCTGTTATACACTGAGAATAGCAGCGTTTTCGTCCCGGCAAGTAATTCCCGGAGCAGACGAGGAAAGTGTTTTTCACGGTTGACTTTTGGGGGTTGGCCGGTAAGATGTCGCGCCGTTCAACGAACAGGAAAGAAATCAAACAATGCCACGAACACGTTCTGCCGCCAAACAGGCGCGCGCCAGCAAGCGCCGCCAGTCGCACAACAAATCCATCAAGTCGGAGATTCACACGCTGGAACGGAAATTCCTCGCCCTGATCGATGCCAAGAAAGCGGCGGAAGCGACAGCGGCTCTGCGCGATCTGACTTCTGCGCTGGACAAGGCGGCCAAATCGAAGGTTGTTCATCGCAATCTGGCTGCCCGTAAGAAATCGCGGTTGGCGGCACGCATCAAAGCGTTGGCACCGGGAAAAACCGAGCAAGGGAGTGGTGGAGTGGTGAAGTAATCCGCGGTTTGTAGCGGCGGTCTGCGACCGCCGTTCCTGCATGTTCGGCGCTCGTAGAGCGCCGCTACAAAAAACCCCTACCAGCTTTCCACCAGCAGACTGACCACCTGACGTGCCAGATCGTCGGCGATCAAAGGCAGGGCTTGTTCCTCCGCGCTCTGCAAGTCATCCCCGATAAACGTGTCCGCACTGCCAGTGACGACGGTGGGTTGGAGCACCACTTTGCCCGTCATGCGGTCACGAGCTTCGACTTGTGCGTCGATGCTGATGCGAAACTCACGGGGCGTGGCCGCCTCGGTGCGCAGGGCCCGCAAAGCGGAGCGCCGATAACGCAGAATCTGGCCGGTTACGATGATATCAGCGCTCTCCTTGGACTCCACGCGGAGCGTGCCATCGGATTGCAACCGCTTGATGATCCCGTTGGTGACCTGGGCTTCGAGTTGGGGCTTCAACGTCTTGTTCTTGAACATCGGGATGGCGACCGATTTGTAATCGGCCTTCAACACCGGGCCAAGGTGATAGCCCATGCAGCCGAGGCATAGGAGACAGCAGAGAATACTCAGGGCACAGCGGCTCATGGCGTGTTGGTTGACCCGCTGGCTTGAGGCGTAAGCACCGCGACTTTCTTTTCGGCCAGATTCGCCCAGTCTGACTTCGGGTCTTGCTCGATCACTGCGTTGTAGTAGATGATCGCCGCCCTGTAATCTTTCTTCTTCTCGTAAAACTGGCCGATGCTGAACAACCCCTTGGATTGTTCCTGCTTCAGACCGGCGAGCAGCTTCTCAGCCGTAGCGGCCTTGTCGCTGTTCGGGTAGCGGATCAGGAAGTCGTTGACGGCGGCAATCGACTGGTTCGCCGCGTTCTGATCGTATTCGGCACGTTTCGCCTCTTGTTTGTACGCCCAACCGATCTGGAACTGCGCATTCTCGGCCAATGGATGTTGCGGGTAATGCTCCAGCAGTTTCTCGTACGCATGCACCGCGCTGATGTATTCCTTCTGTTTCTCGTAAGCGAGGCCGATGTGGTACTGCGCTTCCGGCCCGACCTTGCTGTACGGGCCGTTCTTGACAATCTTCTCGTAAATCTCAATGGATTTGTCGAGCGCGGGGAAAATCTTGAACACCCACACCTTGTGCTTTTCACCTGCCAGGAACAGATTTGCGATCTCAAACTCGCGCTGGAGCGCCGTGTCGAAGTACGGGCTGTTGGGGTTTTTCTCGATCAGTTCCTGATACGTCTTGTACGCCTTGTAGTAATAACCGAGAGCACTGAGGGATTCTGCGAGTCCGAGGCGTGCCTCTTGCGCGGCGGACGAAGTGGGCCAGCGTCGGATCAGCCTTCGGTAGGACGAGAGGGCGTTACCGTAATCCTTCTTCGCCTGCAGCTTCTTGCCCAACTCAAGTTGCTCCTGCGGATTGTTTGCGTTGGTGACGCCGGCTCGTTCGTACGTCCAACCTTCGCCCTTCCGCCAGATCAGCGGTGCAGGGCAATTGGTCGGCAGCGCCGTGCAGAACAACCCAATCAAACAGGCAAGCAGTGTGATTCTCTGAATTGGCCTCATGAAATCTCGCCGCGCAGACTACTAGATCGCCCGCTGAGCGTCAAGGAATCCGCCGTGCCGGTGGCGTCCCAATTTGGAGGGCCACGCTCCGTCGTGGCCGCATTCCCCGATTCGCATGACGGGCCGCACGGAGCCTTGCATCGGAGCGGTAAGCGCCTCATACTCCGATCAGGAAAGCGACCATGCGTAAACAGAAGCGCGCATATCAACACTGTTATACGTAGTTGAGGATTAGTGATGCCACTTGCGAAAGGTGCGATCCTTGTTGATGAGTTTGTACGAGCACTTAATGAGAGGTCGGGAGTGCGTGTGGCACGCACGTCCATCTCCCAAAATGTTTTCGAGTTCCGCGGCAAGGGCAAGTGTTTGATGTATATCAAAGGCAGAGCCGAAGCGCCTTATCGCTGGGGCATCACAGCCAATGTCGTTGAGCGACTGAAGCGCCAAGCGCAGCCTTGGGCCGTCGTGCTGCTGTTCGACTGCCATGAGAGTGGGTATCTTCTTCCTGCATCTGATGTCACGTACTACATCCAAACCATCTGGCCGCTTGCAGGCGACGGCGATTACAAGCCAGCCACCGGGAGTTATCTAGGAAGGAATGCGCCGCTTTATTCGCTGGAAAAGTTTGTCACTGGCATCGAGAGGCTTGGAAACGTATAACAAGGTCACTGGAGCTAACGGGTGTCCGCTGGCGCGGCCACCCGTAGCTCAATTGCGGCGTTGGCTGGAAGAGGAGACTCACGATGAAACGAAGGATAGGTCTGGCGGCGGTTGCGATGTGCTCATTGGTTGTTGGGTGTGCCACCCCATATCAGGCCAGCTCGTTCCGGGGCGGGTACTCGGAAACGCACTTGGCACCAGACGTATTTCGAGTTTATTTCCGTGGCAATGCGTACACCTCCATGGAGTGCGCTCAAGATTTCGCCCTACTGCGGGCCGCCGAACTCACGACCCAGCATGGGTTCGGTTACTTCGCCGTAATTGACGAAAGCTCTTCCACATCTGTTTCCAGTTTCTCGCCGCCAGCCGGCCATGCAGTCACATCGGGATCTGCGTCCGCCAACGGGGATTCAGCGACATTTTCGGATCAGACGACATACTATCAAGGCCATGCGCACCTGATGTATAAGCCAAGAACTGGGTTGCTGATCAAGTGTTTCGCCACGAAGCCTGAAGACATCTATACATTTGATGCGGCTTTTCTGCTGCAGTCCCTGAGAGGGAAGTACCGAGCGCAATGACGAGATGCTTAATTCGGTGGAGCTAGGGATTCCTCGGAATGAGTCAAATCACACTTTCAACGTTGGCAGGGAAGCCCGACGAATTCTTTGAGATCAATGATGATGAAAAAGCGAAGCGATTGTTGTTAGAATTAGGCATCATTAGCAGATTCAACAAGAATCCGCCTTCGGACAAGCCAACGACTCAGTTTGTTGCATACAACGAAAACCCCACCCACCACATACTCGCACTGTTGTACCTGGGATGCGAAGAACAACGCGGCAATGGGTATCTTGTCCATTGCCTGCCCAAAAGCCGCGTCTCCCAGAAGGAGTTTATCGCATTCATTGAGAAGTTGACTGGAGTGACGCAGGCAACAATTTTAGGCGGGAACATGTTTTGCATTGGCGGGTCGAGCAACTGATTTCAAATTACGACAACGCTGGACTGAGGCTTGCATCGGAGCGGTAAGCGCCTCATACTCCGATTAGGAAAGCGAGCATGCGTAAACAGAAGCACCCATATCAACACTGTGCGCAATGAGCACGGATCAGTTCCAAATCTACATGTTTCATTTTCGATGTCCAATCTGCGCCGCATCCCCTGGCAGAGTTTTACTGAGAGACTACCTACGCGGTTGGAGTGAGACCTCACCGGAACGGTTGTATTCGCTGCTAGGAATTTTCGGAGGTTCGCTGGGCGAGGTACGGACTGGTGAATCGCGTTGGCTGACAAAGAAGTTTGCCGTGGCTGCTGGTCGAGTGCAGGACACGCTAGAAAAGCTTCAGTTCGAGCCGGCGTTAACATTAGATTCCTCACTCCATCGCACCGGAACTGGTTCTCTTCGATTCGATGCACCGTGTCCAGTATGCAAGACTCCGCAAGGCGCACGCCAGCAGGAGAAGTATTTCACAGATTGGAGGCACGCCTGCAAGGTTCAGACCGGTAATCTGCTTTACGAGACCGGCCTCATTCTATGGGCCGTTCTTCTTGGCTTGCCAACGTGGGCACCAGGTAGTTTTCTGGAGCGACTGAACGATCTCCGAGCGGATATTCGGCGTGCAGGCAAAGATATGTCGCTGTTTGAGTGTCCCCAGTGCGGAAGACTTACAACGTGCCTTTACGGTCATCCAAACCCCCAGCAGACCGGTTTCTGTCGCTGGTGCCTCGACATGGGCGGTGGCCTTGGCCTTGGCTTTACCTTAGACTTTGATCCTGACGGTCGGCCCGTCATCAATATGATGAAGACAGACCACTCTGCACCAGGTAGAAATTCATGGGACATTCTGCCACCGGAGATTACACAAATGATGAGAGCCTAACAATTCGTGGGAGCTAAGCGTACGTTTCCAGCGGCAGACAGGAGCAGACGAGATGACGGTCGCCATAGACGTTGTCCACGCGGCCGACGGCGGGCCAGAATTTATGCTCCCGCGTCCACGACGCGGGGAACGCGGCCTGGTCGCGGGTGTACGGACGATCCCATTTTCCCGAAATCAGCGCGTGAGCGGTGTGCGGCGCGTTCCTCAGAGGATTGTTCACCCGATCCATCTGGCCTGATTCGATTGCCTTCATCTCGGCATGAATTGAAACCATGGCGTCGCAGAAGCGGTCGAGTTCGGCTTTCGATTCGCTCTCGGTCGGTTCGACCATCAGCGTGCCCGGCACCGGCCACGACATCGTCGGCGCGTGAAACCCATAATCCATCAGCCGTTTCGCCACGTCTTCGACGTCGATGCCCGCGCGATTCTTCCAGTCGCGCAGATCGAGAATGCATTCGTGCGCGACAAGGTTCCCGTGACCCTTGTAGAGCACGGGGAAATAAGGTTCGAGCTGGCGCGCGATGTAGTTGGCATTCAGAATCGCGACCTTTGTCGCCTGCGTGAGACCCTCCGCTCCCATCAGCGCAATGTACATCCAGGAGATCGTCAGAATGCTTGCACTGCCCCACGGCGCCGCCGAAACCGCCAAAGTGAGACTGACGTCTTGCCCGCTTGAGCCAACCGAAGAAATCAACGGGCGAGACGCCCGCGCTACGGTCACTACCGAATGCCCCGGCAAGAACGACGCGAGGTACTTCGCAACGCCGATCGGTCCCATTCCGGGGCCGCCGCCGCCGTGCGGGATGCAGAATGTCTTGTGCAGGTTCAAGTGGCAAACGTCCGCGCCCATGTCGCCGGGGCGACACAGACCGACCAGCGCGTTCATGTTGGCGCCGTCCATGTGAACCTGTCCGCCGTGGCGATGGATGATGTCGCAGACTTCCTTGATGTTCTCCTCAAAGACACCATGCGTGGATGGATACGTGACCATGAGCGCCGCGAGTTCCCGCGCGTGCGTTTCGGCTTTCGCCCGCAAATCGTCAATGTCGATGTTGCCGTCGGAATCACAAGCGACGGCAACGACCTTCATTCCCGCCATCACGGCGCTGGCGGGGTTCGTGCCGTGAGCGGAGACGGGGATCAGGCAAATGTTGCGATGCGGTTCGCCGCGTCGCTGATGGTACTCGCGAATAACGAGCAACCCCGCGTATTCGCCCTGTGAGCCGGCGTTGGGTTGCAGCGACACCGCCGCGAACCCCGTGATCTCTGCCAGCCACGCTTCGAGTTGTCGGAACAGAGTTTGATAACCCTCGGCTTGTTCGATCGGCACGAACGGATGAATTCGGCACACCTCGGGCCAGGTCAGCGGCATCATCTCGGAGGTGGCGTTCAGTTTCATTGTGCACGAACCAAGCGGAATCATCGACGTCGTCAACGAGAGGTCGCGCGCTTCCAGACGCTTGATGTAGCGCAACATCTCGTGCTCGGTGTGGTAGCTGTTGAAGACCGATGCCTTCAAGAATCCGCTGCCACGATGTAACAAGGCCGGGATGCTCGATGATACGTCAGTATCTGATGTATCCGCCTGTGAGCCGAACAGACGGAGCAAGTCCTGCACGTCCCGTTCCGTGGTCGTCTCGTCCAACGAGACACCGACAGAATTGTCAGGATACAACCTCAAGTTGATCTGCTCTCGCGCCGCTGCCGCAACGATGGCCTTGCCATCGCAGTTCACCCGTAGCGTGTCGAAAAATATTTCGGTGCGCAGCTTCAAGCCGTGTCGTCTGAGCCCCGCCGCGAGCGCGGAAGTGAACGAGTGGACGCGGCGGGCGATGTTCCGCAGCCCTTTGGGACCGTGATAGACGGCGTACATCGACGCCATGACGGCGAGGAGCACCTGTGCTGTGCAGATGTTGCTCGTGGCTTTCTCGCGGCGAATGTGTTGTTCGCGCGTCTGTAGCGCCATCCGCAGGGCAGGGCGGTCCTGCGCATCTTTTGAAACGCCTACCAATCGTCCCGGCATGTGACGCTTGAATGCATCGCGCGTAGCAAAGTAAGCGGCATGCGGCCCGCCGTAGCCCAAGGGCACGCCGAAGCGTTGCGTGTTGCCGACGACAACATCCGCTCCAAATTCGCCGGGCGGTTTGAGCAACGTCAGGCTGAGGATATCAGCCGCGACGACCACCAGCGCCTTGCGTTCGTGCGCTTGCTGAATAAATGGTCCGTAATCGAGAATCGCGCCGTCAGTCGCGGGATACTGCAGCAAGCAGCCGAAGACACTCGCGTCGAACTGGAACTTGCGATGGTCGCCAACGACAATGCGAATTCCCTGAGACGTCGCGCGAGTCTTCACCACATCGATTGTCTGCGGATGGCAATCCTCGGAAACGAAAAACACATTGCGACCTTCGCCGTGCTGAAGGCCGTGGCACATTGTCATCGCTTCCGCTGCCGCGGTCGCTTCGTCCAGCAGGGAAGCGTTGGCGATTTCCATCCCTGTCAAATCCATGACCATAGTTTGAAAATTGAGCAGCGCTTCGAGGCGACCTTGCGAAATCTCGGCTTGATACGGCGTGTAGGCGGTGTACCAGCCGGGGTTCTCCAGGATATTGCGCTGAATGACGGGCGGCATGATGCAATCGTGATAGCCCATCCCGATGTACGAGCGATAGACCTTGTTCTTCGACATGATTGCTTTCAATTCGGCAAGAAGCTCGTGTTCACCGCGAGGCCTTGGAAGCTTGAGCGGTTCGCGAAGTCGAATCTCCGCGGGAATGGCGTCGTCCACCAGCGCATCCAACGAAGGGAAGCCAAGCAGCGCCAGCATCTGCTCAATCTCTTCGGGACTCGGGCCTATGTGCCGCCTGGCAAACGTGTCCAGCGGGGAAAACGGGTCGTGTGGCTCTTGCATTTACGCGCCGATGTGATGGGAATAATCGTCGGGGCTGAGCAATTCGTCGAGTTCGGCGTGGTCACTCATCTTGACCTTAAACAGCCAGCCTTTGCCGTACGGGTCCTCGTTGACCAGTTCGGGCGCGCTGCTGAGTTCTTCATTGGCCGCCACGATCTCGCCTGAAACCGGGGCGTAAATGTCGCTCGCCGCTTTCACGCTCTCGACCACTGCGGACTCTTTGGTCGCTTCAACTTGCGCGCCAACGCTCGGCAGTTCCACGTACACAATGTCCGTCAACTCCTGCTGCGCGTGATCTGTGATGCCCACAACAGCAACGTTTCCATCCACGCGCACCCATTCGTGCGTCTTCGCATACTTCAAGTTTTTAGGAATGCTCATTTGCCCCTCTCCAGCAGTGGTTTCTTTTCAATGGTTGCGGCGTACGTTTTTCCGCGAATCTCAATCCCGATCTTCGAACCGATTGCCGCCGATTTGGTTTCAACGTAGCCCATGCCGATCCCGATCCCCAGCGTGGGCGATTGCGTTCCGCTCGTGACTTCCCCGATCCTCTTAGTGGCGCAGGCGTCCCTGCCTGCGGTCATTATCGGATAATGCGTTCGCGGTGGCGGCGATTTCTCCGTCATTGTGAACGCGATCAACTTGCGCGTCACGCCTTTCTCCTTTTGCTCCGCTAACGCCGCGCGGCCGATGAAATCGCCCTTGCCAAACGCCACGAACTTTCCCAGGTCCGCCTCCAACGGCGTCGTCTCCTCGTTCATCTCATTTCCGTGAAGCGGGTAACACATTTCCAAGCGCAGCGTATCGCGCGCGCCCAAGCCGCACGGCTTGATGCCGAACTCCGCGCCGCGCCTCAGCAATTCCGACCACAACTCGGTCACATCGCCCGCGCCGCACAAAATCTCAAAGCCGTCCTCGCCGGTGTAGCCCGTGCGCGCCACCCAGCATTCCTTGCCAAACACGCTTTGCCGTTCAATATGAAAATGCACGATGCCTCCCTCGTGCCCCAACAGCTTTGCGGCATTCGGCCCCTGCAACGCGAGGCCGGCGGTCTTGTCGCTTTCATTCTCCAGCACGACCGCAGCACTGGCCTGCGCGTTCATCCATGAAAAATCCTTCTCGATATTCGCGGCGTTAATGACCAGCAAATACACGGTCGCCTCGATCCGATACACGATCAGATCGTCAATCACGCCGCCCTGCTCGTTACACAGCAACGTGTACTGCGCCTGACCGACCGCGATCTTGCGAACGTCATTGGTCAGCAGATGATTCAGCACCGCCTCGGCATTCGGTCCCGCCACGAGCACCTCGCCCATGTGGCTGATGTCGAACAGTCCCACGCGCTCGCGGACCGCGGCATGTTCCTCCAGGATGCTGCTGTACACCACCGGCATCTCCCAACCGCCAAACGCGACCATCTTCGCGCCCCATTCAAGATGCGCAGCGTAAAGCGGCGTGCGTTTGATTTTTTCCGTGCTAGACATGAACGCGGGCGCTACGTTAACGAGCGTGGCGGCGCGTGTCAAATTCAGAACGGTACCTCATCGCCGCGCGGCCGCGCCGCCAATTAGACCAACGTTTTGCCTTTACGCTGCAACACAAGATAATGCGTTCTTGGTCACCAAAACCTGCGCGCGGCTCGGCAAGCGGCTGGATTTGTACCGGTTTTGGGTGATGCTGCTGCATCTGAAGGGCGTGCGCTTCAGCGCGTCGTCGCGTTGATCGCTGCGCGGCGATTGCCTTCCGTTGACGTTGCTGTTAGTCTTGTCGTGAACTCCATGAAGGAAACGCTACCAACGCAGCGCGCACAGTTCGATTCCATCGAGGATTGCCTCGAAGATATTCGACAAGGGCGGATGATCGTCGTCACCGACGACGCCGACCGCGAGAATGAAGGCGACCTTGTCATGGCGGCCGAGAAAGTGACACCGGACGCCGTCAACTTCATGGCCAAACACGGGCGCGGACTGATTTGCGTGCCGACGACTGAAGCGCGATTGAAGACGCTCGGGATCGGACGGATGGTGAGCGAGAACCGCGAGAACTTCAAAACCGATTTCATGGTCAGTGTTGACGCACGAGTCGGCATCACGACCGGCATCAGCGCCTTCGACCGCGCGCGCTCGATCCGGGTGTTGGCCGATCCGTATGCCAGCGCCGAAGATTTGGTCTCGCCGGGCCACATTTTTCCGCTCCAGGCGCGCGAGGGCGGCGTGCTGCATCGCGCCGGACACACCGAAGCGTCCATTGATCTGGTGAAGATGGCGGGATTGCCTCCGGTCGCGGTCATTTGCGAAATCCTGCACGAGGACGGCACGATGGCGCGGCTGCCCGAGTTGTTCAAATTCAAGGACAAGTTCGGACTGAAGATTTGCATGATTCGCGACCTCATCGAATACCGCCGCATGCGCGAGAAGCTGGTTGCCAAGGAGCAGGAGGTCGCCATGCCCACGCAGTTTGGCGAGTTCAAGCTGCATCTGTATCGATCGTTGGTGGATGGACAGCACCATGCAGCCCTGACGATGGGGGATGTGCGCGGCAGGGAGGGCATGCTGGTGCGCGTGCATAGCGAGTGTCTGACCGGCGATGTGTTCGGGTCGTTGCGTTGCGACTGCGGACAGCAATTGCATGATGCTCTCAAACGAATCGCCGAAGAGGGCGAGGGAGTGCTGGTGTACATGCGACAGGAAGGCCGTGGCATCGGCTTCGCGAACAAAATCCATGCGTACTCGTTGCAGGAAAAGGGGCTCGACACGGTGGAGGCGAACGAAAAGCTCGGGTTCAAGCCGGACCTGCGTGAATATGGTTTGGGCGCACAAATTTTGGTCGACCTCGGATTGCGCAGGATTCGGTTGCTGACCAACAATCCGAAGAAAGTCGTGGGTCTTGAAGGTTTTGGTCTGGAGATTGTCGAACAGCTTCCCATCCGCGCCGAGCCAACGGCGCACAATAGGAAGTATCTCGAAACGAAGAAGACCAAGCTGGGCCACGCCTTATGAACATTTGTCCCGTAGGAGTGCCATTCCTGGCGCGACCGGTCGGGGCAGGGATGCCCCTCCTACAAGCTGCTTAGCCATGTTGCGCGCACAAAAAAGCAAACTGCAATGCACCGCTTCCGGCCTTCGCTTCGGCATCGCAGCGGCGTGTTACAACGAAGAGCTTGCCGGTCCGCTATTGGCGCATTGCCTCCACGCGTTGACCGAGGCGGGCGCTGCTGCGCGCGACATCAAGGTCGTGCTTGTGCCCGGAAGCTTCGAGGTCAGCGCGGTAGCAGCCAAACTGGCGAAGTCCGGGAAGTACGACTGCGTGATCGGTTTGGGAGTCATTCTGCAAGGTGAGACCAGCCATGCGCATCACATCGCGGATGCGGTGGCGAACGGGTTGACCGCTATTGCGATTCAAACGGATGTGCCGGCCGTGTTCGGCATTGTCACGGCAAACAATCGGAAACAGGCTCGCGTACGATGCCTTGGCAAACAGCACAACCGCGGACGCGAGGCGGCGCAAACCGCAATTGGAATGGCGAGGTTATGGAAAAACCTGTGAAACCGGGCGGCACGCGCCGCCACGCTCGCGAATTGGCGGCGCAATTCCTATACCAGCACGACCTCGGCGGCGGCGGGATCGAGGAGGAGCTGCCTTTTTTCTGGCAAACGCAGCCGGAGGCGGGCGGTGCCGCGCGGAAGTTCGCCGAGGAATTGATCCATGGTTGCGTGGAACATCGCACAGTCGTCGACGAGAAGATTCAAAAGTACACGGAGCACTGGGAATTGTCGCGCATCGCCGCCGTGGACCGCAACATTCTCCGTCTCGCCATTTACGAGATGCTGTTTCGCGACGATATCCCGCCCGTGGTGAGCATCAACGAGGCCGTCGATATCGCCAAGAAATATTCCACGCAGGAGTCCGGCGCGTTCGTCAACGGCATCCTCGACCGCTTGAAGGCTGACCTGACCCGACCCGCGCGGACAACCGCAGGGAAAGCGGAGTAGTGGAGAACTGGAGTATTGGGATGATGGGAGCGTCGAACAACAATACTCCATCGCTCCACCGCTCCAATCCCACTGCCGCTCCCTTCGCCGACTTACATTTGCACACGCAGTACTCCGATGGGGCGTACACACCGGTGGAGCTTGTCCGCGCCGCGGTCCGCGAAGGATTCGCTGCCATTGCGGTGACCGATCACGATACGCTCGACGCGATTCCTGAATCGCTGGCGGCCGGCCGCGAGTCCGGCATTGAAATCATTCCCGGCGTCGAAATCACCTGCCGCGTCGAGGCCAAAGAGATTCACATGCTCGGCTATTTTTTTGGCGACGATTGGAAGAATCCACAACTGCACGCGGTCCTGGAACATTCCAAGCGCATACGGGAACGCCGCATTGGCGAATTCGTCGTCAAGCTGAACGAGTTGGGTATCGCATTGAAGACGGAAGATGTACTGGCTTGCTCCGATTGTGGCACGATCGGCCGCCCGCACGTGGCGATGGCTCTGGTGAAACACGGGTTCGTCAGCAGTGTCGATGAAGCGTTCGACCGGTTTCTCCGACGTGGCAAACCAGCCTACGTCGAACGCCATCGCATGACCGTTGCCGAGACCATCGGCCACATCAAACGCGCCGGCGGGCTTGCTGTCTTGGCCCATCCGGGCCTCAACAAGGTGGATCAGCGCATTCCCAACATGGTTGACCAGGGCCTGGACGGCCTGGAAGTGTGGCATTCGCGTCACACAACGTCGCAATCCGAGCATTATTTGGAGATGGCTGGACGATTCGGTCTGCTTGCCACCGGCGGCAGCGACTGCCACGGCATTGTCGGTGGCAAGATGTTGCTCGGTAGCGTGAAGCTGCCGTACGAACGGGTCGAGGCGTTGAAGCAACGCGCCGCCCAACGATCCTCAAGTTGTCATTCTGAGCTTGCCCCGAAGGCGTTCGGGGCGGGCGAAGAACCTCGCAGCAAGGCGGGAGATGCTTCACTTCGTTCAGCATGACAAAGTGGTTGCATGAACGTCTTTCAAAAACTACGCGACGGTCTGCGCAAGACCTCATCGAAACTGGCCACCGAGATCAAATGCATTGTCACTCGGGCGCCCAAGCTCGATGAGGAAGCGTTGGAAGAACTTGAAGCCGCGCTCATCGCCTGCGACATCGGCGTCGGCACAGCCACGCGCATCATCGAGCAGGTCAAGGAAGCCAGCCGGGAACCGGGCACGGCGGACGTTTTTGCCATCGCCCGCGCCGAGATCGAACGTGAACTCTCAATCCCCTTTGGTGGCGCAGGCGTCCCTGCCTGCGGATTATCCAAAGCTCTTCAACCACCCACGGTCGTCCTTCTCGCCGGAGTCAACGGCACCGGCAAGACCACTTCGGCCGCCAAGCTCGCGCATTGGCTGAAAGGGCAGGGGAACACCGTGCTGCTCGCCGCGTGCGACACGTTTCGCGCCGCAGCCATCGAACAACTCAAAATCTGGGGACAACGCGTCGGCTGTGACGTGATTGCCGGTCAGTACGGCGCTGATTCCGCGGCCATCGCGTACGACGCGCTCGAAGCAGCGATGAAACGCGGCGTTGATTATTTGCTCATCGACACGGCGGGCCGATTGCACACGAAGAAAAACCTGATGGAAGAGATGAAGAAGATGCGCCGCTCGCTCCAGAAGCGGTTGCCGACCGCTCCGCATGAAGTCTTGCTGGTGCTGGATGCGACGACGGGTTCAAACGCGTTGGCCCAAGCGCGCGAGTTTCACGATGCGCTCGGCGTCACCGGGCTTATCGTCGCCAAACTCGATGGCACTGCCAAGGGCGGTATCGTCGTCGCCATCGCCCGCGAACTGAAGATCCCCGTCAAATTCATCGGCCTCGGCGAACAAGTGGATGATCTACAGCCGTTCGACCCGAAACAGTTCGCCGAGGCGCTGTTTGGGGAGGTGGAGGCTTAACATAAAAGCTCAGCGCCCGCCGCCGAGCGGGACGCCGAAATACAACTATGACTGGCGAATTTCACGCAGCCGTCCGAATGCAAAGGCGGGTGGCGGCTCGCTGCAGTGCTCTGGTCAGGCGGCATCTAATAAATCAATGGGATGAGCCGTTTGGTCCGGCACATGTAGTCCCGGTAAGCCTGGCCCAAAGCACCCGTCAGGGCTTGTTCTTCAACGTGAATGCGCCACAGGGTGACCGCGCAGCAGGGCGCAAAAATGATCAGGAGGGACGCCCAGTTACCAATGCTCAGACTAAAGCCGAACACGAGCAGCAAGCTGCCAGCGTAGCTCGGATGCCGGATCAGGCGGTACGGGCCAGTATCAATGACGCGATGATCGGTGGCGATGGCGACATTCGTCGTAAAGAAGCGACCGAGATAGATAACCGCGTACCATCGCAGCGCCAGACCGAGCACAAACAGGCAGTATCCAATCTCACGAGCGGTTGTCGGCCACGGTAAGCGGCACGAGCGAAGCCGGTAGGCGGCAATAATGCCCACTGTGACCGCCGCGGACTTCACCAGCCAGAGCAGTCCCAAGGAATGCCGGTCCCTGGAGATAGCATTGGATTTCGCACGCTTCAAGAGCGTCAGCAATAACTCGGAGAAAACCCAAAGTAACAAGGCGATTGACTGCTGCGGCCATCGCTTCGGAGAAAATCGCGAAGTGGGCCGCAGCGGTGGAACTCCTTTTGCGTTGTCCACCACTTCGGTCTCTGCTCCGGGTTGTGCCGTCGCCCAATAGTGTTTTGCGTAGAGCACCGCTGCCTCGACAGGGACGTTATCGAAATATTCGTGGCTCACCAGAACGGCATGGCCCAGCACCTGGTATAGGCGCCGGTCCAGCACCGACATCTCGATCCACTCGAAGTTGAGATACTTTCGTTCGGGCCGGGATTCGTCGATGGCTCCATTCACGTATCCGCTGAACCGGTCGGACCCCAGGTTGATCACAAACAGCGCTGTGTTGATGAGCCGTTGCATCTGCACCCGGTTCGCTCCGAGATTCGCTTGGTAAGCGCGCATGACAAACATGTCGTAACCGGAATGGCCGCAATCTTCCTGGTGCCGGTCAATCTCTTCTCCGAGGGTGTATCCCCAGTCGTAAGTGTTGTTCCCGTTAACGCTCACTAGCCGGGAGGTCGAAAAGAACCAGTCAGCGGCATCGCCGGTGATTTTTTCGTAATAGGCAACATTGGTGTTGCCGTCGTTGAGGAGACGATGGCATTGGGCCAGGCGAAGCAAACCGCCCACGACGCACTGTTGCTGGTTCCAAGGCAGCGGACCGGTTTCCTTGTAGAACTTCACGTAGGCCGGCGACTCAGGACGATAGAGACGATAGCCAGCCTTGGTGTTCCTGACATACCATGGAACGATGGTCGTTTCGGCGCTGTGCTGACATTCTCGAACGTATGTCTTAGCTCGATCGAGATAGGTGGCGCCGAAGCCATATCGGTCGGTCGGGGCTGTCTGCGCCCAGATCGAAGGCTCCTCCAGAATCAACTTCGCCGTGTTGACGATGTGTTCAATCACGTCACCGTTCTCGGCGCCGCTATACAAAGCGAGGACATCGTTGGTCGCCTTGTTGGGCCAGCAGAGTTCGCGTTTTCCGGTCCACACGATGCGCCCGTTGACCGGATCGTTTCGGGCATGGAGGAACGCATCGGACCAAACGATGGCCATGTCCAAGACCCGCCGGTCCTTCGTGAACGAATAAAACGTCTGCATCCCGTGGAGCCGCGTGCCGTCCTTTTCATACACCATGAGGTTGCCAATGTTGTTGCTCGGCGGTGGTGGCAGGTTGTTGATCTTGTCAATGAATGACGCATATTCGTTGGTGGTCACATCGCCGTTCAATCCTTCAAGAACCATGTTCCTGGCACTGGCGACATTCCCCACCATCAGCAAGACGACGCAAATACCCGCTCCAAAAATGTGACCACACGAAGGGCAAAGAAAACTGAGCCGGGAAAGAACGCGGTGGCCAGCGCCTTGCCGTCGCGTGTAATCGAACGCACAGGGGACAACGGCCATAGCCGCAATCGCCAAGACTACGAGTATCACTTCTTGGATCATCACGGCGCGACTGCTACCGCCTAACGGTGTTGTTAGCACAAACTGACTTTGTCATATCACCACTATAGCTGTGAAAAGACAAACTGGAAGTTCGGGCTTCGTCACCTGGACTGCATCATCTCTCGGATTATCCTTACGATCAACGGGATCACAGTAAGACACAGTATGCCAGTAGCGTAAACCTTCCAGCCAATCTTGACTCTATTCGTCGGCTTAAAGTCCCAGATGTCCGGCTCGGTGCCTATCTTGAACGGCAGCGCAGAGAGAACTTCTTTCGCCTTATCTGCCAGTTGCACCGGGACGAGTACAGACCACCAAACGCCCGGACCAGTGGCGGGCGCTGCTGGCATGGCAAGTCGAAGTCCGGACACCGTCTCCTCTCGGGTGAAATAAGGAATGCCCGCCTCTTTCAGCGAGTTGGACACCCAATCGACCTGGAACAGTTGTCCGGTTCGAAACACGACAACATAATCCGTATGATCAGCCGCCATGTTTTACTCCGGAGGCGATGGTAAGACGCGGACCGCGACCCGTCAATTGCATTTGCGGATGCTTTTGGACGGCGAGAGATTCTTCGCTGCGCTCAGAATGACAACATGGTAAAGTCTGCGGCATGAGTTTCACTGCTGAGGACGAACGGTACATGCGGAGGGCGTTGGCGCTGGCACGGCGCGGAGTGGGGAAGACCAGTCCGAATCCGGCGGTCGGCGCGGTGCTGGTACTTGCCCCGCTCGGAGCGGGGCGCGGCGGCAAGATTATCGGTGAAGGCTGGCACAAGCGAGCGGGCGGACCGCATGCGGAGGTGGTTGCACTTGGCAAGGCAGGAGTCAGAAGTCAGGAGTCAGAAGTCAGAAGACAGCATAGCCGCACACCAATCACGAATCACGGATCACGAGTCACCACTTTGTACATCACGCTGGAACCTTGCTCCACTTGGGGAAGGACGCCGCCGTGCACGGACGTGATCATTGCAGCGGGTGTGAAACGTGTCGTCGTCGCGGCGCGCGACCCGAATCCGAAGCACAACGGACGCGGGCTGCGGATGCTCCGGCGGGCGGGCATTCGCGTCGAAGCAGACTTGCTGGCAGAGGAAGCGGCACGGCTGAATGAATCGTTCAACAAATGGATCGCGACGGGATTGCCGTTTGTGATTGCCAAAGCCGCGATGAGTCTCGACGGCAAGATCGCCACGCGCACCGGCGACTCGAAGTGGATCACGAGTGCGACGGCGCGGCGCGTTGCCCATCAATTGCGGGGGAACATCGATGCAATCATGGTCGGCGCGAACACAGTGATTCGAGACAATCCGCAACTGACGTTGCGGCACGGCGTGCAGGGCAGGCAGCCGTTGCGCGTCGTCGTGGACGCGCGCGGTCGCACGCCCAAGAGCGCAAGGCTGTTTTGGGACAAACATCGTGGACACACCTTGGTTCTGACAACAACACTGTCTTCTGCGCGCTGGCGCAGATACCTAGTAGTGCGAGGTATCGACGTAGCGGTCGTCCCGAAAAAAGGCCGGCATGTGGAGTTGCGGGCGGCGCTGAAAACGCTGGGAAAACGCGATGTGACGAGCATGCTGGTGGAGGGCGGGGGTGAACTGCTTGGCTCGATGTTCGACGCGCGTCTGGTGGACCGTGTGGCGTTGTTCTTGGCGCCCATCGTCATCGGCGGGCGCGAAGCGGTGTCGGCGGTTGGTGGCAAAGGCGCCGCGAAAGTGAAACGTGCGGTGCGACTGCGTGATTGCCGTTGGCGATCTATTGGGAGGAACGAAATGTTGCTGGAAGCGGCGGTGGCGCGATGATTCTGGTTGTTGGCTTGTCTCCGGCATGGCAACGGACCTTGGAGTACGAACGATTCGTTGTTGGCAAAGTCAATCGCGCCAAGCGGGTCAGCGAAACGGCGTCGGGCAAAGGCGTCAACGTCGCGCGTGTGGCGCAGCAGTTGGGCGCGAAGGTTCGGTTGTTGACGGTGGCAGGCGGCCATCGCGGTCAACTGCTGGAGAAATCGCTGAGCGCACAAGGCATCCACGCGCGCATCGTCCGAGTCGCGGCTGAGACACGGATTTGCCAGACGTTGCTTGCGAAAGGATTTCCAACGACCGAACTCGTCGAAGAAGCGGGCGCGCTGGCGAAGAAAGAGGTTGGAAGAATCCTTGCGTGGTTCACCCGTGACATTCGCACGGCGAAGTTGGTCGTGCTGAGCGGCACGGTTCCACCCGGGTGCGGGGATGATTTTTACGCGCGATTGATCCGCGAGGCGAACCGGCGTGGCGTTCCGGTTCTCGTGGATACGCAGCGGCAGCAACTATTGAACGCGATGCGGCTGAAACCTTGTCTCGTAAAAATCAATCGCGACGAACTGGCGGCGGCGACAAACATGCGATGCGGTGGAATCGCATGGCTTCGGGCTGCCGTGCGGCGTCTGGCCGCGAAAGGCGCCCAGTGGATTGTCGTGACACACGGCTCGGATGAGGTGCACGTCTTCGCAGGCCCCGGCGCGAAGGGCTGGGCATTCAAACCGCCTCGCGTTGACGCTCGAAATCCGATTGGGTCAGGCGACGCGATGCTGGCGGGAATCGCCTGTGGGTTGGGGCAGGGAAAGACTATGCTGGAGGCGCTGCGGTTGGGAATCGCCTGCGGAGCGGCGAACGCAATGACCGCGGTGCCGGGGTTCGTCAGACAAACCGATGTGGCGGCGCTGCTGAAAAGAATCTGAGACCTGAGACCAGCGAGGGGTGTAATTGAAACCTTTGGGCATAACCCTCACCCTGACCCGTCTGCGCCGAGGCTTCGGCAGGCAGGCCCTCTCCCTTGGAAAAGGGAGAGGGGATTCTCCTCTCCCGGCTTGAGGGGAAAGGATTAAGGTTAGGGGAGTTTCGGTTGTTGCCCAAAACTTCCAGCCAGACCCACCAGCGAGGCGATGCTGGACATCGCATTGCGCCACCTGTATCGTGCAGGCATGTTTACGGGAATCGTCGAGGAAGCGGGACGAGCCGAACGGATTCGCAAAGGTTCGAAGTCCACGGAATTGTTTATTCGGCCGCGGAAGGTCGGACGCGGATTGCGCATCGGCAACAGCGTCGCTGTCAACGGCGCCTGCCTGACGGTGGTGGGCAAGCGCAACGGGCTGCTGAAATTTGACGTGCTCGACGAGACGCTGCGTCGGACCAATCTCGGCAAAGTACAGCTCGGCACGCTGGTGAACCTCGAGCGACCGTTGCAGGCGGACGGAAGATTCGACGGGCACATAGTACAAGGGCACGTGGACGGCACCGGTATCATGCGACGTTATGAACGGGCGGGCACGGATTACGTACTGGAAGTCAAGGCGCCTTGCGCGCTGATGAAATACGTCGTCGAGAAGGGATCGATCGCAGTCGATGGCATCAGCCTCACAGTTGCGGCCGTCGGGCGCGATTGGTTTCGCGTCTGGATCATTCCGCACACGCATGAGATCACGAATCTCGCGGCTTGCCGGGCCGGCGACCAGGTGAACCTGGAGGCGGACATCCTTGCGAAGTACGTCGAGAAATCCGTCGGAAGGCGGCGCGATTGACATGCTTGGAGATGGCCGTTACACTGCGATGGTGACCGGTCAG
Source organism: Verrucomicrobiia bacterium (assembly GCA_049510215.1). Taxonomy (GTDB): domain Bacteria; phylum Verrucomicrobiota; class Verrucomicrobiia; order Palsa-1439; family Palsa-1439; genus JBEKZD01. Next base: position 1,773 of record JBEKZD010000028.1, on the reverse strand, counting down.
ATGCTGCCAATTCTCGAACAACTCCTGGTGATTCAGGACCGGGACCGCCGCATCACGCAGTTGAAGGCAGAGCAGGCACGGATTCCGTCCGAAATCGCGGCGGTGGACAAACGCGTCCAGGAAGAGTCCGCGCGCTTGGAATCGGATCGCCAGGAACTCAAGCACATCGAGACCGAGCGCAAGAAATTGGAGATCGACGCCGAGTCGAGGCGCGCACAAATTGCCAGGTACAAGACGCAGCTTACGCAGATCAAGTCCAACACTGAATATCAAGCGCTGCTGAAGGAAATCACGAGGACCGAAGAGGAGATCGCGCAGGTCGAGGATGCCGAGCTGGAATTGATGGAGAGATCCGAGCAGCTTCAGCCTGCGTTGAAACAGGCGCAGGGGGGGCTGAAGGAAATGACGGCCAAAGCCGAGGCGGAGAAAGATGATCTGCAAAAGCGGGCGTCGTTGATTGCCCAAGAGCTGACGCAGTTGCGCGAAGAACGCGCGAAGCTGGCCGAGCAGATTGATCCCGATGCCCTGGCTCGCTACGAGCGGCTGATGCACAGCAAAGGTGACGTCGCCATCGCGCCGGTGCAGCATGGCAATTGTGGCGGTTGCCACCTGCAGCTTGCGTCGCAGCTCGTCCATGATGCGAAGCACGGTCCGGGATTGGCCAGTTGCGACTACTGCGGGCGCATCCTATATTGGCAACCAGAGTAGGCTCCTGAGTTGTTTGAATTTACTTTTGGAAGGGCGGATAGCCGCTCCCTGAACTCGTTTCGGGGGGAGGAAAGTCCAGACTCCACAGGGTAAGATGCCCCGCGCAAGCGGGGGATCCCGACGTAATTGTCGGGAGACGGACAGTGCCACAGAAAACATACCGCCAAGGGAGCTGACAGCTCTCCGGTAAGGGTGAAAAGGCGAGGTAAGAGCTCACCGCTCCGAAAGTGATTTCGGAGGCACGGAAAACCCCGTCTGGAGCAAGACCAAATAGGCTGCGAGACGCGGCCCGCGTCGCTGCCCCGATCCCGCTAGCGCGGGACGGGGTGAAAGCAGCGGGTATGGGTCGCATAGACAAATGGCTATCTAAAACAAAATCTGGCTTACGGCCCTTCCAAATATTTTCGTCATGCGTTATCCGCTATTCCTCGATCTTGTTGGTCAGAAAGTGGTCGTCATCGGCGCGGGACAAGTCGCCGAGCGAAAGGTTCGCCTGCTGCTTGCCGCCGAAGCCGACATTACTGTCATCAGTCCTCAGGCGACCGCACCCATTCGCAAACTGGCTCGCCTCAAACGAGTCCGTTGGTTGCGCCGCCGTTATCGCATCGGCGATTTGCGAACAGCGCGACTGGCTATAGCCGCGACCAACGATGGAACACTAAACGAGCGCATTTGCACCGATGCCAAGCGGCGCAGGTTGCTTGTCAATTGCGTCGCCCCGCCGGAAGCCGGGAATTTTATCGTGCCTGCCCTGGTGCGATGCGGAAACCTGACCGTCGCCATTTCGACAGGCGGAGCGAGCCCGGCCCTTGCCAGGCGGATTCGGCGTGAGCTTGAACAATATCTCCATGACGGATATGCTCAGGCCGCAGTCAAAATGGCAGCCATCCGCAAAGCCGTCTCAAAAGATGTGAAATCAGCCGCAAAACGTCGGGCGATCTATCGTCGCTCGCTGAAGACCTGGCTGAAGAAGGCAAACTGAGTTGCGATGAGCGACCGAGGTTATCTCTGGCTGGCACTGGTTTTCTACGCGGCAAGTTGTGTGTTGACGGTCTTTCGGCTGCG
>JBEKZD010000027.1:0-44475 GCA_049510215.1 Verrucomicrobiia bacterium | reverse complement strand
ACAATCCCGCCTATAGCAGTGTGGCTGGGGTGTTGTTCGACAAGAGTCAGAGCAGGCTCATCCAATACCCGGCGGGCGAAGCAGGTAGCTACACGATCCCCAACAGCGTCACCAGCATCGGGAACGATGCGTTCGGTGCATGCACCAGCCTGACCAGCGTCACGATCCCCAACAGCGTCACCAGCATCGGGGAGGGGGCGTTCTTTGACTGCACCGGCCTGACCAGCGTCTCGATGGGCAACAGCGTCACCAGCATCGGGGACTGGGCGTTCTTTGAGTGCACCGGCCTGACCAGCGTCTCGATGGGCAACAGCGTCACCAGCATCGGGGACTCGGCGTTCTTTGACTGCACCGGCCTGACCAGCGTCTCGATGGGCAATAGCGTCACCAGCATCGGGAACGATGCATTCGGTGCATGCACCAGCCTGACCAGCGTCACGATCCCCAACAGCGTCACCAGCATCGGGGAGGAGGCGTTCGGTTGGTGCACGGGCCTGACCAGTGTCACGATTGGTACCAATGTCGCCAGCATCGGGGACCTTGCGTTCGATGGGTGCACCAGCCTGACCAGCGTCTATTTCACAGGCAACGCCCCCAGCGCTGATTCGACTGTGTTCGCTTGTGACGTCAAAGCGACTGTCTATTACTTGCCGTGGACAACGGGCTGGAGTACGCCATTTGGCGGTATTGCGGCCGTGCTGTGGAATCCGCAGGCGCAGAACCTCGGCGTACAGGCGAATCAATTTGGGTTCACCATCACCGGGCCCAGCAACCTGGTCATCGTGGTGGAGGCCTGCACGAATCTGGTCAATGCGGTCTGGGTTCCGGTGGCAACCAACACGCTGACCGGCGGCTCGTCCTATTTCAGCGATCCCGATTGGACAAATTATCCCTGCCGTTTCTACCGCTTGCGCTCGCCGTGAGCCACGCCAATTGCTGAGGGCGAGTTGCACAAATGATTTTTCCGGTTGTAGCCGCGCCTCTAGACGAAACTGGCCGGAAATGGGTTTGGGCAACTCCTGAACTTGAAAGTTGAATTTAGTCGCGCAGTTGGTGGGCGTGGGCGCAATGCGCGGGGCGTAGCGGTGGGGCGACAGGCTTGAGCGGAGTCCCGGCGCGTGGAGACCAGGACGATCCATCTGCGCCAAGCTTCTCGGGTGGGGGAAAGGTGTCGAGAGGAAAATTGGGGCGGCTGCCGCCCGAGTGTTCCTTCGCCGCGCTGGATCAGAAAAGTTGTCACTCTTACCTGTCACTCCTCGGTCGAAAATGAGGCGATTCAGGATGAAGCGAGATGAAGTGTAATAAGCGTGAAAGCGTTTATTTTTCTGGCTTAGATGACAGGAGCGCACGGGAGATGAAACGAGACAAAAATGCCCTTTAGAATTATGAGTCCCCTGCTCTACCACCTGCCCCGAAGCCGCCCGCTCGCGAAAGCCTTCGGATTTCGGGGCTGAGCTACCCGCCAACGGCGGACAAGCCCTGGCGTACACGAGCGGCGTAAGATTAGCGAGGCCGCAGGAAATTTCAACCGTCTTTTCCGCTCACGCGCCCGACAATTCCCTGCTGCGGCGCGCAGCCGCCTTGATCGCCTCGACAAAGATGTCCACCAGCTTTCGTTCGCTCATCACTTCCAACGCCGCCTCGGTCGTGCCACCTGGCGATGCGACCTTGCGGCGCAAATCGGCGGGCGGCTCGCCGCTTTCCAACATCAGTTTCGCCGCGCCCAACACGGTCTGGATTGTCAAAGTGGTGGCAACGTCTTCCTCCAAGCCCATCTCGATCCCGGCTTTGATCATCGCTTCCGCCACCAGGAAAATATAGGCAGGCCCGCTACCGCTGAGCGCCGTAATGGCATCGAGAAACTTTTCTTCGGTCCGTACCGTGATCCCGACCGCGTCCAGAATTGCTTCTGCTGTTGCGAGGTCGTCATCGGTCGCGTATTTGCCTTTGCACAATGCGGCGGCGCCGGCGCCGACCAACGCGGGAGTATTGGGCATCACGCGGATGACGCGCGGCGTTTTGCCCAACTCCTTTTCGATTCTTGCCGTTGGGACACCGGCGGCGATGCTGATAAGCAGTTTATCCATCGTCATCTGATCTCGCAAGCTCCCCAGCACTTCCGTGATTTGCTGTGGCTTCACCGCGAGCAAAACGATATTCGCCGCTGCGACCGCGGCGGCATTGTTGGTCGTCGTTCGGATTCCGAAGGCCTTGGAAAATAGCTGCAGCCGGTCGGTTTTGAGATCGGAGGCCATGATCTGCTGCGGCCGGACTGTGCCCGCCGCAAGCAAGCCGCGGATCAATGCTTCGCCCATGTTGCCCGCGCCGATGAACGCGATGGTTTTATTCTGCAGGCTCATGTCGTGTTCGTTCTCCAAAAATTGCCGTCCCGATGCGCACCATCGTCGCGCCCTCCTCGATGGCCACCTCGAAATCGTGGCTCATGCCCATCGACAAATGTGGCAGCGCCAAACCGTACCGCTGCCTCGCCCCTTTGCGCAACTCCCGCAGCCGACGAAAGTGCGGTCGAGCTTTCTCGGGTTCTTCAGCATACGGGGCGATGGTCATGAATCCTGCCATCTCGATACGAGGCAGTATGCTGATTTGTCCGATCGCTTCGCTCAGCAGATCAGGCTTGAACCCAAACTTGCTGGCTTCGCCCGAGACATTGACCTCGAGCAGGATACGCTGGGTCTTGCCCGCTCGCTCAGCCCATCTGTTGATCTCACTGGCCAGTTTCACACTGTCGACAGAATGAATCAACTCAAACAAATCGACAGCATCGCGCGCTTTGTTGGTTTGCAGATGGCCGATCAGGTGCCAGCGAGCACGGCTGGACACGAGCGGGATCTTCTGTTTGGCTTCCTGCATCTTGCTTTCGCCAAAAGTCGTAACGCCCGCCTCCAATGCCTGTTCAACTCGCTCCGGCTCAATGGTTTTCGTCACCGCCAGCAACACGATGTCGTCCGCGGGTCGGCCTGCGCGCCCGGCAGCTTTCCCCATGCGCTCGCGCACCCGCTGGACATTTTCGGCCAACTGATCCATGCCCCACAGTGTATGCCAGCCCCTCGGCCAACCGCAAGGTGAACTGACTATTGCACTTAAACAAAGACTGTCTATAATAGAACCGAATGGCACTGCCCTCAAACCTGGGTCACTTCAATCTCTTGGATGAGATCGCTCACGGCGGAATGGGCGCCGTGCTTCGCGCGTTCGACCCGACATTGAACCGCGAGGTGGCGATCAAGGTGCTGCGGCAAGAGCTGGCGTCCGACCCGAAGTTTGTCGAGGATTTCCTTCGCGAAGCCCGCGTCGTGGCATCCATCAGTCATCCGCACATCGTGCAGATTTATTTCGTGGGCGACGAAGGCGGACAGTACTACCTCGTGATGGAGTTGTTGAAAGGCCGCACGCTGCGGGAGATCGTCGAAACGGACGGACCGCTGGACGAGGAACGCGCGCTGGATCTCATGATCGACGTTACCGAAGCGCTACGAGCCGCCTACAAAAGCCAGATGATCCACGGCGACATCAAGCCCGCCAACATTTTCATCACGGAGGACTTCGGGGCCAAGGTATTGGACTTCGGGCTAGCCAAGCTCGCCAATATCGAGGCCGACACCACGCGCGGAATCTGGGGATCGCCGTACTACATGTCCCCCGAGCGGGTCGGCCAGAAGGCTGAGGATTTTCGGAGCGATATCTACAGTCTGGGAGCGACGCTGTTCGATGTCTTGACGGGACGGCCGCCTTTCGACGCTGAGAACCTCGAGGAATTGGCCTTGAAACGGCTGAACGAGAAGCCGCCGCTGTTGCGCGACGTCAATCCTAAAATCACGGAAAAAACAGAGCAGGTCGTCAACAAGATGCTCAACAAGAGCATTCTCATGCGCTACCGCAACTACGATCATCTGCTCGAAGACCTGCGCGAAGCCAAGACGGAAGCGACAGCCAAACGCCTGGGGGTGGAATTGCATCTCAAACCGGGCCCGCCCGTGCCTGAGGCTCCGCGGCCACCGGCGCCACCGCCGAAGCAATCCTTGCTGCCGCTGGTTCTGACCTTCACAATCGCGTTGCTTGCTGTGATCGGTGCGTTGCTCTGGAGCCATTCTACACCCAAACCCGCGCCACAACCACGGATAGTAACACCGTCTGCAGATGATATCCAGAAAGCAAAGGCAGAGGCGGAAAAGAAAAGGGCAGAGGAAGAAGAGAAAAAGGCAGAAGAAGAAAAGAAAAAGGCAGAAGAACTGGCCAAGCAACTCGAGCTTGAAGAGAAGGAACGGGAGTTGATCCTGACCACCGACCGCAACATGGACCCCAGTTGGTATAATAGCTACGACTTTGCCGCCGTCCTGAACGCCTACAAAGCTCTCGACCCACAGATTACGACGAGTACTAACCGCCTATTGCTCAAGCAGCGCCTGCGCCTCGCAACCCTGCTCGTGGACTTCAAGTCTCAATTGATCAACGACATTCTGCGTCTGCCCTACGACAGCGGCGACTTACTGACGCGACAAGGGAACAAGCTCGTTGGTCGTATCGCCCGAGCCACAGACACGCAGTTGGTTTGTGTCACGCCGCCTTACGGAGAGATCACAATCGCCTGGAGCGATCTCCCCAATTGGGCGCTGCGGCAGTTGGCTTTTTTCTACGCCACCGCATTCCAACAATCGGAAATGGCCGCTGCGCAGGGCCATCGGTATTTGACGTTGGCGGCGTTCGCCAAGCAATACAGGCTCTCTGAGTCAGCGGCCATCGCCTCCCGAAGAGCGATACAGATTTCACCAGACCTGCGACAGGATGTGTTCGATCTCTTCGGGGGGAGACTTCCCCCTATGCCGAGGTCCCCCAACCCGGCACCGGGCCGCTGAGGACCTCGCCGAGACTGGAATCGTCAAGCGCTGGTTCCACGCGCTGCGACACGCACTTTGGCCTTTATCACGCAGCCAACTGAGTCTCTCACTGCCACGGGTAACCGAAGGCATGGGGGCAGGGCTGACCCAACGATCTGTACAGCCCGGCGCAACGTTGTTTCACGCAGTCGTTGGTGGATATTGCCACCGTGCGGCTGAAGTTGCGGCGTTGTCCCTGCAAGGCCGATTGTCGGCCACAAAACTTTTTGCTGTGGTGTTGGCAAGCCCTATACTCAAGTGTTGCCATGTTGCCCAAGTCTTCCAACATTGCGGGCCTACTGGGTGACGTGGTGGCGACTCCGAGGCTCGATCCGCATTACACAGGATTTTTGGCGACCTCGTGAGACTGATCCAGGTTCTCTCCATCGTTATCGCGCAGTTCGGCATCGGCAGCTTGTTGATGACGAGCATGCTCTCGCCGCGCGAGATTCGACTGAGCTTTTTCACCTTCAACAGTCTGCTCTCCGCCCTCACCGCGGCGAAGGCGCTAGTCTTGAGCAATTGGAGCGAGCGCGCTGGCGGGTGCGCTGTTGCTGGGCGCCACCAACGTGGCAATGATCCTCGGTCACTGGCATCTCGTCGTGCGCCGCTTGTCTTTCGAGCATTTGGAACGATTCAGTCAAATCCTGCTCGCCGTTGTGGGGCTGCGCATCGTTCTCCTGTTGGCGACTCTGGGGTTGCTCGATACGATCGACGAAAAACTGGCCAGTTCCTTCATCCGGAATCTCTGGGCCGTGCACCTCAACCTGTTTTTATTCGCGATGCGCCTCCTCTGGTGGTTGGTCCTGCACCTCGTGCTCAGCTTGCTGGTCCTTCGCTGCGTGAAGGAAAAGGCAAACCAAGCGGTGACCGGAATGCTCTACGTCATGGAGATCAGTGTTCTCTTTGGCGAGCTGTTCGCCGCGTATTTGATGATCTGAGAGAATTGGTCGGGACGGCGAGATTCGAACTCGCGACCCCTTGCACCCCATGCAAGTGCGCTACCAGACTGCGCTACGTCCCGACAATCCGACCTGCGCACTCTAACATACGCCTTTCGCCACCGGCAACGCCGAACTTTGAATCCCGTGGGACGGGATAAACCTTGAACTTTGAGCCGCGAACCCTAAACTACCGCCATGGATCCGTTACTCAAACTACTGGAAGAACACGCACTGCGCTCCCCCGAGGAACTCTCGAAAATGCTGAATATGCCGGCCGACGAGGTTCAGCGCCGCATCAAACAGTACGAAGACGACAGGGTCATCCTCGGCTATAAAGCCGTCATCAACGACGACAAGGTGGACACCGACCTCGTCAAGGCCGTCATCGAAGTCAAAGTCCAACCCGAACGCGAAGGCGGTTTCGACCGCATCGCCCGCCGCATCGCCAAGTTCGACGAAGTCACCAGCCTCTTCCTCATGAGTGGCGGCTACGACCTGCTCATTTTCGTTGAAGGCCACAGCCTGCGCGAGGTCGCCCAATTCGTCGCCGAGAAACTCGCCACCATCGAAGGCGTCACCTCCACTGCCACCCACTTCATGCTCAAGACCTACAAAGAGCAAGGCGTGATGATGGAAGGCGGCGAGGAATTCGAGCGACTGAAGGTGAGTCCGTAGGCCCTTCAATCAAGGCCGCGGCTTGTCAGGTCGGTCTGCCTGTAACACTGCTCCACATGGCCAGCGAGGAGGTTGTTGAAAATGTCGCTTCTGGTTGTCGCGGCGGTATGCGACCGTCGAAATTCTCCGCAAGAACAATAACTCGGCGCTCATAGAGCGCCGCAACAGTCTGTTCTTCAATAGCCTGCCAACTCCGACAACACTCAAACCCGACGGACACCTTGCGAAATGAAACAGGCACGGCAGATCGCAAAAACCTGCCGTGCCCCTTCGAGAGACGTAAAACTTGCGCCTCCCTGCCAATCGCTGTTGGGATTGGCAACACAAGCAACCGAAAGGAGGCACTTATACTCACATCGTGAGGCACGGTGCTTTCTTGCAGCAACGTATGACTCCCCTCCTGACCACTCAATCCCGACAATGCTCAGTGGGTCGAACCCGACTCTGAAATACTACTGCTCCGCCTGTTTCGGCGGCCTGAACAACAAGCGGGCGTACCCATAGGCAATCATCTCGTCAGTCACGGTTCGCACGCCTTCGCTTGATTCCCACCATCGTTTCGGGTCGTAGTCCCGATTCTCGATGGCGATGATTCCAACTCTGCAACCGTTGCCCAATGCCTTGTCGAAAAGCAAGCGGGTCCGGCGGGAGTGGGCGCCAAGTGAGACGATATTGAAGTTTGTCTCCGCAACCCCATGCTGGCGCAACCAGTTCTTCAAAGCCACAGCGCAGGCGTAAGTGCGATCCTGGCGAACCTTTGGCGCGGGTACAGCCTGAACAGCGTTTGTGGTTAAGCCGAGGCGAACCAACGTGGCCGCGCCGCGTTCGGCAAAACTCTTGCATTCAGATAACGGCGCACCTTGTTCAATCGGCCCCCCGGTCACAAAGAGCTTGCTGTAATGGTCTCGCTTGAATTCAGTCATCGCTTCCTCAAGCGCATAATCCGGTAGCCATCCTTCCACCACCAGCACCCCGCCGGGGACCGGATCATTGACCGCCAGAAACGAGTGTGCTCCTTTTACCGTGAACACGACCAGCACCGCGCACGTGAACGACAGCACAATCCACCCCCGCAAAGTCGGAAGTAAACACTCACGGCGCTGAAGCAATCCCCATACAGGTTTGCCCTGTTTCATTTCATTTCAGTGTACAGAATCCCCTGACGGTACACAACGACCTCTTCAAATCTGGGAATCTGGGTCACCCATTTAAAGGTTCCGATCAAGACAAAAGTCTTGCCCACTGGATTTCCCAGCCCTACTTGCTTCTTCTTCGGTTGAACTTTCCACCGTGACCCGAGTCCGCTGTCCGCGCCTGGGTTGTTTCTTGTCGCTGTTTTGTTCAGTCACCCATCTGGTACTAGACCGCACATCGAGCTCTCGCCCGAACTCGCGCGGCCCCTGTTCCGCTGTGCGAACCCAGAAATCTGAAGGCTTTAGGGTTACAATTGGCTGCGACACCACGCGACGGTCTTCTCGATGCCTTCGCGGAAATCGACGCGGGGCATCCAGCCGAGGAGTTTTTGCGCTTTGGTGATGTCGGCCTGACTGTGGAGGATGTCGCCGGGACGCGGCGGGTCGAATTTCGGTGCCATGTTCTTGCCGACGATGGCGTTGATGGTGGCCACAAGGTCGAGCAACGTGATACGACCGCCGCAGGCGATGTTGAAGGATTCACCGAGCGCTTGCTGCGGGGCTGCGCAGGCGGCGAGGTTGGCGGTAATGACGTTTTCGACGTGGGAGAAATCGCGTGATTGTTTGCCGTCGCCGAAGATCGTCGGCGGCTGGCCTGCAAGGATTGCGGTGATGAATCGCGGGATGACGGCGGCGTACTGCGATTGCGGGTCCTGGCGCGGGCCGAAGACGTTGAAGTAGCGAAGTGAGAGCGTTTCCAAACCGTAAAGCCGCCAGAAGATGCGGCAGTAGTATTCGCCGGTGACCTTGTGCACGGCGTATGGCGAGAGCGGTGAGGGCGGCATGTCCTCGCTCTTCGGAAGCTTCGGCGTGTCGCCATACACGCTTGAGGAGGAACTAAAGACGACACGCTTGCACTTGGCGTCGCGGGCCGCCACCAGCACGTTCAACGTGCCGGTGATGTTGGCCTCGTTGGTCAACTGCGGGTTTTCGACTGATCGGGGCACGCTGGGGATCGCCGCGAGGTGCAGGACGTGGCGCACGCCGGCGACGGCACGCCTGATCTGATCGAGGTCGCGCAGATCGCCTTCGATGATTTCCGCCTGCTTCTCAAAGCTGCGCAGGTTCTGGCGTTTGCCCGTGGAAAAATTGTCGAACACGCGCACGCGGTGGCCTTGGTTGACGAGGTGCTCTGCCAGATTCGATCCGATGAATCCAGCGCCGCCGGTGATGAGATAATCAGTCATAAGCAAGTCGTGGTTGACTGGTGTGGAGAGTGTTGTTGCCCAAATGGTGGTTGTTGGTGCAGCCGCGCTTCCCTGCCCCGAAAGCTTTCGGGTTCGGCGCTTCGCAGAAGCGCCGCTACATCGAAATTGCCGAAATTCGATCCGGGCAACGCGCTCTGGAAAATCAGTGACGCAGCCGGGCTCGCTTGGCCGTCGGAGAGCGCGAACAATCGCCACGCCGTGTCGTCGGGCGTGATCTCGCCGAAGTTGGCGCGCGTCGCCGTGAACACGTGATCGATGGCATCCCCGCCCAGCAGTTGCAATGGCACGCGAACGAACAGTCGGTTCGCGACGCTCGTCACGGTGATGCCGTGATTGGACAGGCGATTGTCACCATTGTACACGTGCACGTTGCCCAGCGGCGTGATGTCAATCTTGATCTTCGGCAGCTTGGCAAAATCCTCGCCGCGTTTGTAACCGTACAGCAGGAGATGGACGTTGGTGCGTTTGCCAAGCCGGTTCTTCAATTCGATCTGCGCGATCAAGTCGCTTCCCTGCCGTAAAAACATCGTCTGCTCCGGAGCGATGGACTCCGCAGCAGCGGCAGTGGTGGAGACATGTTCGCCGAGTTTTTGTGCGGGTTCGCCCCGCGCGAACACCAGCGCCTTGTTGCGGACAGCCTTGCGCCAGTCCAGCGGCAGATCAAGCGGAAGATTGGGCACTGTTGTTACATCAATCGTCGCAAACAATTCATTGGCGCGCGCCAGCGAGACGAGGAAATACTGCCCGATGGTCGTTTCGGTGCGATTGAGCAGGATCGCTTTGTATTTCTTCTCCGTCTGATCTCTCGTCAACGGCAGTGTCTTCCAGTCGCCATCGTCGAGCAATGGCGTCGGCGGTTTCAACTCCAATTCGGGATGATAATGATACGGCCGCGACCAGTGACCGAAGTGAACCAGGTAGTAATAAATCGTTGGATGCAATCCGTCGGCCACGACGTCCAGCGCCGCCAGGCGCAGGAAGTTGGCGGCGGCGCGGTGATCGCGATTGCTGTCGGCGGGATGAGGCACGAAGATCATCGTCGGCCGAAACTTCCGCAACAGCGTTACCATGTCGGCTTCGATGCTCGCCGCCCGGTACGGGTGCTGGTATCCGAATGCATCCTTGTACGGAACCGCCGTGGCGCGCGTCGAATCGCTGCGTACCAGATCGGCCGGATCCCAAGAGTCGCGCCAAATCTCCAACGTGAACCAGTCGGGGTAGCCCAAGAAGGTCAGATGATCCGCCGGTAACCCGAGCAGGTTGGTGGCCGAGGTCCCCTCCGCGTGGCGTTGCTCGCCGAACGCCAGATACTGGCGCGCCCGCAGAAACAGGGTGTGCCGGTACAGCTTGAAAGCGATCTGATTGTGATCGCCGTAGGTGAGATAAACAACGCGCACGTCCGCGCCTGCCGCCAACGCCTGTTGAATCACGCCGCTCGTGCCCAGCACCTCGTCATCCGGATGCGGCGCGACGATGACGACGCGGTCATTGGCAGTGAATGGCGGCAGGCTGGTTTGCGCGATGGCGCTTGCCGCTGTCGCGATGATAAGCCAGAGAGTAACAAGGAATCGGCACATCAGAAGCGCACAGACTCTACTACCGGCCGACGCTTTTGTAAACAAATCCCAGTGCGGCCATTTTCTTCGGGTCGAAAACGTTGCGACCGTCGAGCACAATGGGTTGCGCCATGACGGAGCGGAGTTTTTCGAGGTCGAGCTTGCGGAATTCGTCCCACTCCGTGCAGAGAATCAACGCGTCCGCGCCCGAGGCGGCGGCATGGGCACTGTCGCAGAATTCGACATCCGACAACACTTCCCGCGCCTTGTCCATCGCTTTGGGATCGTACGCCTTGATGCGCGCGCCTTCCTTCTGGAGTGGACGAATAATTTCCAGCGATGGCGCCATGCGCATGTCATCAGTGTTCGGCTTGAACGCCAATCCCAGCACGGCGATCGTTTTATCTTTCACTATCCAGAGCGTGTTGTGAATGTTTTTCAGAAACCGTTGGATCTGCTCGGCGTTGATCTGCTGGACCTCCTTCAGCAAGCGGAAATCATAGCCCAGTGCCTCGGCGATGTGGACGAACGCGCTCAGGTCTTTCGGGAAACACGAACCGCCGTAGCCAAGTCCCGCATTGAGAAACGCGCGGCCGATGCGTTTGTCCAGCCCCATGCCGTGCGCCACGTCCGCGATGTTTGCGCCGGAGGCTTCGCAGATGGCGGCAGTGGCGTTAATGTAAGAAATCTTCAGCGCCAGGAACGAGTTGCAGGCGTGCTTGATCAACTCGGCGGAGTTGATGTCGGTGACGATGATCGGCGCTTTGAACGGAGCATAAATCGCCTTCATTTTTGTCACGGGCCGTTCGTTGAGGACGCCGATCACGATGCGGTCGGGGTTCATCAAATCCTGGACGGCGCAACCCTCGCGCAGAAATTCTGGATTACTTACGACGTCGACATCCACTTTCTGTTTGTTGTAACGGCGGATCGTCTCGGACACTTTCTCGCCAGTCTTGACGGGCACGGTCGATTTATCGACGACGATCTTGTATTCGGTCATCGCGCCCGCGATCTCTCTCGCCACTTTCTCGACGAAACTCATGTCCACCGAACCATCCGGTCGCGGCGGCGTCGGCACGGCAATGAAAATCACCTCAGACTCCTTGACCCCGTCGGCGATCTTCCCTGTAAAACTCAGCCGGCCTGCGGCGACGTTCTTTTTGACGAGTTCCTCCAAGCCAGGTTCGTAAATGGGAATGCCGCCTTGCTGGAGCAGCTCGACCTTCTTCAGGTCGTTGTCAACGCAAATGACCTGATGGCCAACCTCGGCGAAGCAAGCGCCTGTGACCAGACCGACGTATCCTGTACCGACAATGCAGGTCTTGACCATTTGCTAATCCCCCATGCCCGCGCCGCCGCCCAGATCGATGCGGTTCGCACCCAACTGCACAGATGGATAGGCCTTGAGCGTGAGCGAGACAAACACCGCCATGTCGTGGCCTTCCGTCCGCTGGTTCACGTACCGGAAGCCGTAGCTGATGTACCAATCGTGCGTTTCTTGTCTGAGCATATAGTCCTGTTCCTCCCATGTTCCGTCCTGAAAATCGAATCGCTGATACATTTGCGCTGTCCAGTGGCGGCTCAGCCGATACGCGACGTCGGCGCTCACAAGGTTGCTGTCATGCTGCAGCAACCTCGTCCCGATCCCGAGGCTCCAGCGGTCGCCGTTCAAGATTCGAGCATCGGTGTTCAATTCCTTCAGTTGACCAGAGAGCATATCATACCGAGTAAACGCGTCTGCGGCAATCCATTGCGTGGGACGCAGCCGCAGCGTGCCGAAAAACTCCGAGAAATCTTTTTCGCCCGCGTTCTGCTGAATGTGCCAATCGGTCCAGCCTTCCACCTCCACCAGGTTCCACGGCTTGCCGTCGCGCTGCGTCTGCAGCTTCTGGCGGAGGCCGAACCGCAGAATGTTCTCGCGGCTGATCGCGTCGATGGAATTAAACGCTGGAAAATCCAGCGGCGACCAGCGCGTCACCGAAAACGCCTCGCCAATCGCGTTGCTCGTCGTGCGGATCGTGTCGAATTGAAACAGGTCGTTCGTGGCCACGTTTGGCGTCGGCACCCATTGGTAATCCGCAAACGGTTGGAGGATATGACGCAGGCCGTCAATGCCAAGAGGTTTGAACTGCACGTCGTTCCATGCGCGGGACAATTTGAAGGAGGCCTCCGTGCCGAGATCGCCGACGATACGGCGTACCTCGTTGGTGCGCGCCGCCGTGTCAGGCGCATTCTCGTAGTAGGTGTAGCGTCCGCCCGCGCGTGGCACAAGCGACAGCCAGCCGAAGTAAAATTGCGGCAAGACCAGTTGATGGAACGTGTCCACGCGGAACGTGTGGCCCTGAAAGAGCGGATCGTTCGTGTCGCCGGGCACGTTGTTGTAATAGCCCGCACTGCTCTCACCTTCGTAAAACAGCGGTGTTGACCAAAGCTTCGTGCGGTCCACCGCCAGTTTCACCTCTGGCAGGCGCTCCACCTCGGCGAAGAAGTCGTTGAACTGCGGACGCACGAGCGCGGAGAGCGTGTAGTTGTCGCCGCGTTTCGTCACATTGGCGACAGATTCCGGTTCGCCCTCCCGGTTAAACTCTCTGCTGAGAAAGTCGTGAATGATCGTCGGGTCGCTTTGCTTGTTGAGATCGATGGTCAGGTCCACGTTGTTCGTGAACGTCTGCTTATGCTGCCACTCGATGCGGTAGCGATTGGAAGGGATGATTTCGGTCCGCGGAACGAGATTGCTGCTCGTCTCGGGAGCCGCGTCGTTGATGTAATAACCGCGCAGCAGTCCTTCCGCCGCCGGGCCGAGGCTATACTGCAACTCCGGTCCCCCCCCCACCCCGCGCCGCGTGCGCTCGTCAAGGTCAATGGCCAACCGCACGTTCTCATTCAAACGCCAGTACGACGTGCTCAGCAGGAAGAAACCCGATTGCGAGCTTTGGCCGACTGATAGAACAAGCGGTTCGCGGTCTCCTTTGAGCGACCAGATCATCACGGGAAACCAAAAGACAGGAACGTCCCCCAGGAACATCGTGACGTTGAACAGCACGACACGATCTCCCGGATGGATCTCGCCATGCGTCGCCTGCACCCGAAAATGCGGCTGATCGTAATCACACGTCGTCACCGACGCCTGAACAGCCGAGTAGTGATTGCTTGAGACCGTCTCCAGATGATCGCCTCGAACGTAAACAGGATCGAAAAATCCCTGCCAGTGGTCGGTCTTCAGGACGTGGGTGTCGAAGTTGTAGTACGCTGAAGGCGCGACCCATTCCTGGTCGGCGCGGTTCAGCCGCACATTTCCTTCGGCCCAAGCCTCCGAGGTGGCAGTGTCGTAGCGCACACGATCAGCCCGCAAGGTGGAGTTCTTGTACGTGATGACGACGTTACCCTGAAAGAGCATGATTTTCGTTTTTTGGTCCAAGGTCTGAAGATCGGCTTGGAACGTAGCTGGCTCGCCACTGCGCTCGGGTGCACCGGCAGATTCGCCAGCCGCGAACACATGAACCCGAGCGAGAAAAAGGAAGCCAAGACCGAACCAGAAAACTCTCCCCACGCTCCTCATAAAATCGGCGCGAACGCTAACATACCGACCGCAGCCGCAGCAAGGCCAAAGGGTTGGTCGCAGAGCAGGTTCGCAAGCGTGCGACGATTCTGAGCTTAGGGGTTGGATCGAAGCAGTTTTTTTCAGTTTGGCTCAGATTCGTTGGTTGTGGGCAGAGAAAACGATTGCACAAGCAATCTAGCACGCGACCTGCTTTTTCTTATCCCCGTCAAGGTGATTGAAAGGTTAACTATGAACAAGCCGATGAAAATGCCGCCTGTCAACATCTCCGACTGGGTCGAGTTCTGCTGGCTGCTGCTGATTGATCCAACGTTCCAGGCAAGCCGCAACAAACGCAAGGCCTACTTCGACTACCGTCTCGCCAAGCAGTACAACATACCGTTTTGCTGAAGCGTTGCAGGCCAACCGCGTCGGCCGGCGAGGCACAACAGGCAGCAAGCGGAGCGCTTGACCTATAAACTGGCCGTCATCGGCAGGCTAGCGCTTCGATCTCCACCAGCGCGTCCTTCGGCAACCGCGCCACCTGCACCGTCGAGCGCGCAGGGAAATCTTTGATGAAATATTTCCCGTACACCTCGTTCATCGCGGCAAAATTGTCCATGTCACTGAGGAACACCGTTGTCTTCACCACGTTCGAGAGGCTCAGCCCTTGCGAGCGCAACAACCCGTTGATGTTCTCCAGCACGCGCGTCGTCTGCTCGATGATCCCACCCGCCACCATGTTGCCCGTCGCAGGATCGAGTGGAATTTGTCCCGCGCAGAAAATGTAGTCGCCCGCACACACAGCCTGCGAATACGGACCAATGGCCTTGGGCAAGGCGTCGGTCGCCACGATTTGTCGTTTCATGTCAGCTTCTCCTTAATCTTTCTCTCGCCACGCGAGCCACGCCGCCGCCGCAAGCATGGCTGCGTCCTCTGCCAGAGCAACCAAGCCCACCTTGCGCCCCTCGACCGTGCCAAAGCAACCGCATTCGATGTTGAGCCCACGTCCGACTGCCTGCCCAATGGCGATGATGAACATCACGAGCATCAACGCGATCAGCAGCGCATTCGTGCGCATCCAAATGCCGATAATCAAGAGCAGCCCCGCAGCAACCTCAACCCACGGCAGCGTGATGGCGAAGGCGTTGATCCACTCGTGCGGAAGCATCCGGTAGTTGGCGATGCTGTCGGCGAATGCGGCGGGATTGACGATCTTGACTGCGCCTGCGGCGACGAAGATTCCGCCGATGATAAGGCGCAACAGGAGATTGATCCACTTCGTCATGGCTTTGCGCCTTTGGTGGTCGGATAGGCCGCCCTGTTCCACTCGGTCCAGCCGTTCTTGAGAATGCGGACGTTGGTGTAGCCGCGCTGGCGGAGTAGTTCGGCGATGCGGTGGCTGAGGTCACACTCGGTGCCGTCGCAATAGCACACGATGACGGAGTCGGTTGTGAGGTACGAGGCGACCTGCGGAAAATGCTGATCGAATGCTTCGGCGGGCAGGCTCAAGGCGTTGGCAATGTGCCCCGCGGCGTAGTCGGCGGGGGCACGCGCATCGAGAAAGAATGCGCTTCCGCTGCTCCAAAGTCCCTGCGCCATCGCCAGCGGAACGAACTCTTGATTGCGGATCTCAGCTTTCGGCGGCGTGACGAACGGGATGCAACGCAGCTTGCCGTCCTTGCCGACATCCGACCGGACTGCGTTGACAACGACGCCAAGTGTGGCGCTGGCCACGACGATCACGAGTGACCGCTGGAGGGTGCGCCGCATCAGCACCCGTTTAGCGCCTCAGCACATTGATGTTAACGGGCACCACAACCGTCGGCTGACTCGGGATGTTGGTCTCGAAACTGATCATCCCGCGCACGGAGTCCTTGGGTGCTTCGGGCAATTTTGCCACGACTTGGTACACTTTGCCCGTCTGCAGCGTCACCAACGTCACGGTCAAATCCTTCAAACTCGTGGTCAGGTTCTTGATCTCCAGCGGCGTGTCGGGTTTGTTGTTAATGACCCTGATGCCGCGGGTGTTCATCAGTTCCGGACGCGGGCCGGGCCAGCGATCGGGATCAGCAATCAGCCAGATAACCGCCTCGGGCACGACGCTGAGGTCAGCGAGTACCTGACCGTAAACAGAAATCGTCAGGGCGGCCATGTTGGTATTGTCTGTGTATGCACGCACTTGGCCGTTGAAGCTGCGCGACATGCCTGAACTTTCGGTTGCGGCTTCGACCCGGATTTCCGCTTCACTGCCGTTGGAGCCTTCGACCGGCACGAGCTGCGGGCGGATGAAATTGCTGGTCGAGTCTACCTTCGTGAACTCAAGCTTCTTGCCGTCGGTTCGCTTGACGCGAATCGTCACGTTGGTGGTCGTGCCCGGCCGCATACCACCCAGCGCCACTTGCTGGGGACTTACGTCAAAGACGGGAACCACGTCCGCCTTGATCGACAAACTGACACTCGGACTTTGCGGGTCGTTGGAAGGCACGGTGATGTTCTTCTGGATGCCGCCGCGGTAGCCGTTGCCGATGCTCAGGGTGAACACGAGTTCGCCTTTCTCGCCGGGCTTCAAGGTGTCCGGTTTCACGCCTGCGACCGTGCAGCCGCAGGAGGTCGTCGGTTTCTTCACCTCCAGCACCGCGTCGCCAGTGT
This sequence comes from Verrucomicrobiia bacterium, assembly GCA_049510215.1. Classification (GTDB taxonomy): domain Bacteria; phylum Verrucomicrobiota; class Verrucomicrobiia; order Palsa-1439; family Palsa-1439; genus JBEKZD01. The sequence goes on along the minus strand of JBEKZD010000027.1, from coordinate 27,811 downwards.
TGTGAAACGTAAATGTGCCCGTCACCGACGAGACCGTCGAGGTGGTGCCGAAATCGTAAACGGTCTTGTCAAACACGATCTTCGGTGCGCCCGCCGGTTTCGCGGCGGCTTCGGTCTTGTTGGTATCTTCAGCCCAGACAACGCTGCCGAGCATTCCTGCCGACAACATGAACGCTATAAAAGTTCGATTCATCGTCTATTCCCTTTCAGGGGTTTAACTCACGCCCCGCATTCTACTGAAACACTTCCGCGCTGGCAAGTGCAACTTGTCAGTTCAAAAGAAGTTGCAATTGCCAACATGATGGCCGAGAGTTTCGCCTGTTTTTCGACAATAGATATGCACTTATTGCTCAAGTTTTGTCTGGCCCTGTCGGCGCGATCGATCCCCGCCGTGCCGACGGTCGAGGCGGGGGAAGGCCGCGAGATGATGATTGCGGGCGGCCTGCTGCTTTTGCTTGGGCTGACGTGCGATGTGTACGTGCTGTTTCATTTTGCTTTCTCGCAAAAGAATCCTCCGCCCGATGGTCATCTTATGAAGGTCGGACCCAAACCCTGGGATATTCCAGAATTGATTCTGACCGCCTCGGCCCTTCTGGTCGTTTTTCTTCTCAGCAACGCATTCTACTGGCTGGTGGCGATCGTGACGCATCACGCGGTCACGCAACTCGTGTCGCTTGTCATCACCACGGAAGTGTTCTTGCGGGTCGGCATTCTGGTCGTGTGCGCCGATTTCATGCGGCGACGGAATCTCAATCTGTCGTCCGCATTCGGTTTGCGCGCCCTCCCGCCCCTCGACGCCATCAGTTGGGGGATCGTGTTTGGATTGGCGAGCATTCCCCCCGTGCAACTGCTCATTGTCACGAGTGAAAAACTGTTCCGCGCCGTCGGCTTCAAACCATCCGAGCAACCAATTGCTGCACTTTTCGCGACCACCGACTCGCGGTTGCTGCTCTCCCTGCTCGTTGTCTTCGCGGTCGTCATCGCGCCGATGTTCGAGGAGGTTTTCTTCCGCGGATTTGCTTATCCGACACTCAAACAACGTCTCGGCGCGTGGCCCGCGATGCTCATCGTCTCCGCCATATTCGCCCTCAGCCACGCCCATCTGCCCTCGCTAGTTCCACTTTTTGCGCTCGCCATCGGCCTTGCTCTGGCCTATGAACTGACCGGCTCACTATTTGTGCCGATCGGCATGCATGCGCTGTTCAATGCCGTCATGGTCGCAAAACTTTTCATCGAGCGAATGCAGTCATGATCACCGTCCGCGATATCGGGGAGTTTGGCCTGATCCGCAAACTCCAAAAAATAATTGAATCAAACCGCCCGTCGCGATCTTCTGTGGTCGTCGGCATCGGCGACGACTGCGCGGTGCTGCGCAGTGGCGATCCCGGCAAGCTCCTGCTCTACACGTGCGACCCGGTGGTCGAAGGCGTTCATTACCTCGCGCAAACGCCGCCGCGCCAGATCGGTTGGAAAGCGATGGCACGCAATCTCAGCGACATCGCGGCCATGGGCGGCTTGCCTCGCTGGGCGGTCGTCAGCATTGGGCTGCGTCCCGCCACACCCGTCAAGTACGTTGAACGGATTTACGATGGCCTGCGCGCCGCCGCCGGTAAATTCGGCTGCCAGATCGTCGGCGGTGACATTGCCCATGTCAGACGCGAACAATTCGTCGTCGTCGCGCTCCTCGGCGAAGTGGAAAAATCAAAACTGACGTTACGCTCGGGCGCGAAAATCGGCGACTCGGTGTTGGTCACCGGCACGCTGGGCGGCTCGTTGCATGGGAAACACCTTAAGTTCACCCCGCGGGTGGCTGAGGCACGCTGGCTCGCGCAAAATTTTCCTATTCACGCCATGATCGATCTCAGCGACGGCCTCTCCGGCGATTTGCGGCGGCTGGTTGAAGCCAGCAAGAACCGGGTCGGCTTTGAGGTTTTTGCAGCGGAGGTGCCAATATCCCCGGCGGCCCGCGGCAGTCTCAACGCGGCGCTCAATGACGGCGAAGATTTCGAGCTGCTCTTCACCATCGACCCTCGCAGCGTGACGACGTTGCGCAAGCAGTGGCTGAGGAAATTCAAACTCCCGCTCACGGAGATCGGCAGCGTCGTCCGTTCGCCCGGCAAGGTCTCTTTGGTCACAGCGAACGGCCGCAAACGCTTCCTCACCCACAGCGGCTACGACCATTTCGCTTCATGAGAAGGTGTTGGACATGTGTTACCGAAGTGGTGGCGGTTGTTGTAGCTGCGCTTCTGCAAAGCGCGGTCATGTATTTACCGAAAAGTTCGGCGCTTCACAGAAGCGCCGTTACGCCGTAAAGGCAGGGATTTGTTTTGGGCAACACGTCTAAACACTGTGTTGGATACGATCAAACGCTTTTCGATGATGAGACAGATTGAGTCGCACAGCGCGCAGGAGACAGTGGAGTTTGGCCGTCTTCTGGCCGGTGAACTTCGATCGGGCGATGTCGTCGCTCTGGTGGGCGAACTCGGCGCGGGGAAAACGTGCTTGGTGAAAGGCATTGCGCTCGGTCTGGGGATCACGCAAGCGGTCACCAGCCCGACGTTCACGCTCATTCACGAATACCGGGACGGCCGACTGCCGCTTTATCACGTTGATCTCTATCGCCTCAACTCAGCAGAACAGGCCATCGGCATTGGGGTCGAAGATTATTTGGGAACCGAAGGCGTCACGGTGATTGAGTGGGCGGAAAAAATCGAGCCGCTTCTGCCCGAGCACGCGCGGCGCATCCATCTTGAGACGAAGGACGAGTCCACGCGCCGCATCGAGGTTTCATGATCACGCTCGGCATCGATACCTCCACGGCGCGCGGAAGCGTTGCCGTGCTCCACAATGATCAACCACTCGCGGAAGAACTTTTTTGCCGCGGCGACGGGAAAGAAGCGCCCGCGCAGCATCTTTTCGGTGCAATCGATGAACTGCTGTCGTCACAAAAGCTTGCGCCTCGGGACATCGGGCTGATCACGGTAGGCATCGGGCCTGGCTCATTCACGGGGATTCGAGTTGGGATTGCAGCCGCGAAAGGTCTGGCGATGCCGTGGGCGCTTCCGATCAAGGCTATCAACAGTTTCGATGCGCTGGCGGTCGCAGCGCTCGCTCAAATGCCGCGTGATTGCCGGCAGATATGCGTGTTCTGCGACGCGCGCCGCGACGAGATTTACTCCGCCATCTACGACAAAAGCGGTCGTCGAGTGCGCGACTGCAAGATCAGCGCGCTGGAAGAGATTGCGGATGAGATTCATTATCCGATGTGGTTCATCAGTTCGGAGATCGAAAGGTTCAACGACGCTCTCAAGGAAACCTTCGGCGGATTCGCATCAATCTGCAAGGCACCGCTCTACCCTAGCGCTGCCGCGCTCGGCTGGCTCGGGATCCGCAAGTCTCAGGAAGAAGGCAATCGCGGCGATGCACAACTGGAGCCGATCTACCTGCGCGTGCCCGATTATAAGAAACTCTGAGCGCGTTCTGAAATCAGCATGACCGCGAGTCCGTGTTGTAGGCCAACCGCCTCGGTTGGCGTCGTTGGGATGCCGTCGGACGGCAACTGCTCTGGCGCGTCCGCATCTCGCTTCTCTCCAGTGTTGTCACCCAGGGTTTACCTCGAATCCTATTCGGGGCTTGTCGACCGGCGCTAAGACCGCGCGGTCTCAAGCTCTTATGTATCCAAAGTCCGGAAGTGTTTTATGGGGGGGGCGGCGCAAAGACGCCGGGGGTTTTCGTTCCAACCCACGTACGTACATCGGAGCCGTAGTCGTTGCCGAGTGCGATCCCTACCTGAATCTGGTTGGTCAGCGGCACCGGAAAATTGAAATTGCTGGCTGATATCGTGAACGTGCCTTTCGGGATGCTGATCTGTGCGGACACGGTGACGTTGCTTGAGAATCCCGAGATGATTCCGCGCGCCTTGCCGCTGTACACCCCTTTGCTCAATCGCGATTCGCCGTTGTTCGGCAGGATCTCCAGGGTCAGCGGACTACCGGGGTCGCCCAGCGTCAACTCCAACACATCGTTACTGCCAAACGTCTGGTCGGACCCGCCGTTGAAAGAGAATGTGCCCGATACACTGATGCGGTCGCCAAACGGCTTGCCGGAATCCTGCATCGATCCCTTGAGCGGCACAATCGTCATCGTCGGCGTCGCGCTCCACGGCAGGAACGTGAGCGTAAAGTTCTGCGTGTCATAGTTGTGAATGTCGTCGGTCACACCGACAATCATATCGACCACACCGGTGAGGGTCAGGTCGGGACTAAACGATATCAGCTTTGTCTTGGAGTTATACGTGACAATCATGTTCGTGGGATAGGCGCCCGTGTCGAGATCTTCAACCGCGGGGTGGGTCGGAAGGCCATCAATGTCCGTGCTCGTGACTACGAACGCCGCCGCCACGTTCTGCGTGACGGTGATGTTGCTGGGAATCGGCCCCAAAAACGCGGGTGAGGTGTTGGTATCCGTGATAACATTCACCTGCAGCGCCTGCGTGACGGACTCATTCTCGGCGTTGGTCGCGCTCACGGTCACCGTCACCGTGCCACGGAACTTCGGGGCCGCCGTCAATCGCAGCACCGTATCTTGCGAGTTGGTAATGATGCTCGCGGTGTTTATGACCACGTTCGACAGCGGCGCGCTAAGCTCACTCTGGTCATTCAGACCTACCGGCGTCGACATGATATCCGCCAACACGTCGAACCCGCTCGTCAACTGCCCGAAAATGGGTTGCTCGAAGTTCAATGACTTGGGGGACGTGTTCGTAGGATTGTCGATCGAAAGATCCACATCGGTAATGAAAAACTGCGATGAGTTGGAATCATGCGTGCTATTATTCCCCGAACTGGACGCCCCATTGGCCATGCCCAGTTGGCCGAAACCATCATAAATCAAGGACGCCACGTACTCATCATCGAAGGTCACCCCCGATTCGAAGTTGGGATCGTTTGTCGCACCACCCCCCTGTGCCACGAAACCCTTTATCACCCGTTGAAACAGGAGCCCATTGTAGAAATTGCTGTTGACGAGGTCGATGATGCGGGCGGTGGTCAGCGGTGTGAGGTCTTCGAACAGTTGCAGCACCATGGCACCCGTAAACGCTCGATTGGTCGCGTCCACGCCGCTCACATTAATCAGGAGGCTGCGGTTCGAGCTGGGCGCAAACACAGCGGTCACCTTTTTGTTGCTGACGGTCGCAGCAAAGTGCAGCGGTTGCCCGTCGGGATCAAAAGCGGTAATCGGCATCTGAAACGTCTGTCCCGATGGCATGGTCACGTTGGTCCTCACGAGCGTCAGTTCCACAGCGCCCGCCTCTGCTACAAACAGGACGAATACGCAAATGCAAAGAGCCGTACGTGCCAACATTCGTAACGGTCCGGAAAGAGTGGAGAATCTCATCCCGAAAGCAATACTCCCGGATTGCCCTCCCGTCAACGAGCAAACGGCGCGCTTACAACCGCGAAGTTTCTTCCGTTCCCGCTCAAAACGTCTCCCCGCTCCAACCCCAAAGATTCGGCGGAACGTCGGCGAAGCCGAGCGGCGGGGTGGAGCGAGGCGCCCGTTCCACGAGCGTACGGGCAGGCTGGAAGCCTGTCCTGGTGATTTTTCAAGCATGCTGTCAGGTCGGGCGCGGCGTGGAGATCGATCGCAAGGAAACTGACCGCACCGGGATCTGCGCCAGCGCTTTTCCGAAAAAACATTTGGGGTGCAACGATTGCTCGCTGCACCCCAAAGAAACTGCGCGTGGCTGCCCGCTATGAGCGACGGCGCAGCCGCCAAGCCACCGCGGCTAGCCCAAGGCCCACCAACAACACTGTCGAAGGCTCAGGAATGGTGGTGGCCCAGTACGTGATCGAGCCGGTAAGACTGGCGTGAGTTATTTGAGCGATATCAACGTTCCCGCCGGCGTACGATTCAAGCGTCTCAGCGTGAGCATTGGCCGGCAGGAGGATGTTTCCAGCTCCCGTGAACTCGCTCATCACCCCGGCGTCGGTATAAGTCTTGATGATCCCCGAAGCAGTCGAGGTATACGTGCCCAGATTCGTTATGGCTCCGGGGGCGAGGATCCACCCAAAACTGCTGCTCGGCAATATACTGTCAACCCACGGGTTGAGATTAGTAAACGCCAGCAACAGGCTGGGATCCTTAATGCTGATGGTTATCTCAGTTTTGACGAGTATGCCGGTTGAAATCGCCGGCGAACTGTTCGTGATGGAGAAGAACGTGTCCAGCGACGAGGACACGGTAAAGTCGATTTGCGTCAACGTCCCCCCACCCGACCACGCCGTCTGATACTTCGGGAACGAAAAACTCTGTGTCCAATCCGTCAAGGTCGATCCAATCGGAGTTGACGTCGTGATGTTCGTCGTCCATCCACTTGCTTGCGCGGTTCCAACACCACACAACGCGATAACCGCTACCATTGCTACCAAATACAAACCCTTATTACCCTTCATACGATACTCCTCTCGCCTAATGCGCTCTTTTTGTTTGCCCGAAACATACACCAAAGCGCCCGGCGATTGCAAGAACAAAATGCAAAAATCTTTGATCCATGATCCAGGGCGCATCTCAGGTTTTAGGGGGTAGCCGCAACTCCTTGATCCAGTTAGGGTTGCCGCTGCCGGGGCGCATCTCAGGTTTTAGGGGGGGTAGCCGCAACTGCCCGATTTTCCTGGCGTTCCCGTCAGCGGGTTTGGCCTGCGACGGTGACGCGAGCGCAATACGAGGCCGAATTCCGCTGATTTCCCCCCATAAAAATTGAAATGCGCCCTTTGATCCACGTGGCGGTCCCTATTTGCGCCGGCCCAGCCGCCAAACCACCACGCCGCATCCGAGGCCGATGAGCAGCGCACTCGACGGCTTCAGGTTCGAGAAACGATCCGCGACATCGAGGCGGGCGCGGAGAAATTCCTATCCAAGGAACTCCGCAACTCCGGCGCGATGAGCGAGGCCGCGAAGCGTGGCTGAAAATGGCGCCACTCGCGCCGCAGGAGGATTTGCAGGAGATGGCGGGCCTGGCCGATGGCAGCGGGATTCCGTTGCGGGTGATTCATCGGATGCACGCAATTCCTGATTTGGGCGAGACGAGCTGCAGCGGATTGGTCGCCAAGGAAACTGCCACGCGCGACGGGGACGTTTACCAACTCCGGATTCTCGATTACCGTGCGAACTTCAATCTGCAGAAGCACCCGCTGATTACGGTGTACCGGCCGCTCAACGGCGCCAACGCGTTCGTCAACATCAGTTGGATCAATCATTGGCGTCGTGTCGGCCATGCAGAGCGCGAGACGAGGCCGGATCGGAAAGGCAGATCGAACAGGCTGGCCGCCTGCGTGCCATGGCTTCGGCGGCGGCACGAAGCTCGTTCTACGAGGCAAGCCAGAGGCTTGCCCTACTGAGGCCGACTTGCACGCAGCACTTTCAAAACATGCTCTTTTGATTCTGCGCTTCGCGTGGGGCGGCGGCCTTGCTAAACTTGCGCCTCATGATTCCGCAATCGTACTACCGTTGCTGGGTGGAAGTGGATTTGGATGCGTTGCGTCAGAACGTTGCCGCAATCCGCCGCCGTCTCCAACCCGGAACGAAACTGATGGCCGTGGTGAAGGCCGATGCTTACGGACACGGGCTCGCGCAAGTCGCCGGCGTGTTGATGCAGTGCGGCGTGGACGCTTTTGCGGTCGCTAATTTGACAGAGGCTCTCCTGTTGCGACACATCGGCGGGATCGGCTGGCCGATCTTGTTGTTTGGCGCTTCCCTACCCTTCGAGGTTCGCAAGATCGTGGAGCAAAATATCACGCCGACGATCTCGACTCTCGAAGAGGCCCGGTTGTTTGAGGACGAGGCAGCACGACAAAACAAGAATCTGCCGGTCCAGGTCGAAGTCGACACGGGCATGGGACGCGTCGGGTTCTGGCATGAGGAAGCAGTCTGTCAGATCCAAGAGGTGGCAGCCCTTCCGCATTTGAAGATCGAGGCGCTGTACACGCATTTCCCATCGGCTGACGAGGATTTGAAGGAAACCAAACGGGAGCTTGATGCCTTCCTGTGCGTTGTGGGGCAGCTTCGCCAAGCCGGCGTCATGATCCCGCTGTTGCACACCGCCAACAGCGCAGCGCTGCTCAATGTGCCCGAGGCGATCCTGGACATGGTCAGACCAGGGTTGTTGATCTATGGCCTTTGTCCTACGGGCTGCCACGCGAACGATGTTCGCCCGGTGCTTTCCTTCAAGGCGCGCGTCGCCTTTGTCAAGAACGTGGGCGCGGGCCGCGCGATCAGCTACGGGCAGACGTTCGTCGCGCGACGGCCCATGAAGATCGCCACCGTGGCCGCGGGATATGGCGACGGATTCAGCAGGACTCTATCTAATGCCGCTGAGGTCCTGATCGGCGGCCAGCGTTGCCGAGTCGTCGGGCGCGTGACGATGGATCAGGTCATGGTGGATGTGACCGCACTGGCGGAGGTGAACAGCGGTGATGAGGTCGTGTTCATCGGTCGCCAGGCTTGCCCCGACCAAGTCGGGGGCGACACGGAGATCCGCGCGAGCGAAGTGGCCGCTTGGGCGGGCACAATCGCCTGGGAAATTCTCTGCGGCATCACCAAGACCGCTCGCGTGCCTCGTGTTTACCACGGCGTTTCAGCGGCGTAAAACTGTTTGCACATTCAGATTGTTTGCTTGCGCCCAATCTCCAGGTATATTCGTGATAGATAGGAGGAACCTGTATGACGAAGGCAGCCAAGGCCAAGAAACCCCACAGCCGTCCCACTCCCACCCGCAAGATTGGCGAGTCCCTCCCTGGACGACGGCGCATGAAATGCGCTTGCGCAAGCTGCACATGCACTGTGGACGTCGACCGCGCGGTGCGCCGGGGCAATCTGGTGTTCTGCGGCGAAGCGTGCGCTGCGACCGCCTGTACACTGGAACAGTGCGCCTGCGAGCACGATCACTGCGCAATGTGATCGGCGTCAGCGATCCCGTTTGTGGATGATGATCTCGTTGCCGTCCGGGTCGCTCACCACCGCCAAGCGACAAACCGGAGTGGTGTACGTATCCAGAACGAACGGCACGCTGAGCTGTTTCAGGCGGTTCACTGACTGATCCAAATCATCCATCTCGAATGCGACAACTGCGCCCTTCGCGCCAGCAACGTGCGTGATGTCCATGCTGGTGATTGCGAACGTCGTGTCTCCGACATCGTACTCCAGCCAATCATCCTGGAAGTTCTGCGTCAGCTTCAACCCGAGCGTGTCTTCATAAAACTTCCGGGCCCGCGCAATGTCCTTGACGGGATACACGATGAACGCCACTGACTTGATCATGTCTTGTGCCGTCTCCTCTTTTTGTGTTTGGCCGACTCCCATAACGCATCCAGTTCTTCGAGCGTGCAATCTTCGAGGCGGCGGCCGCTTTTGTAAACAGCGCGCTCGATTTGCTGGAAACGTTTTACGAACTTGTCGATGCAACGATTCAGCAACTCCTCGGCCTGCAGTCCCTCGAAGCGCGCCACGTTCACGGCGGCGAACAGCAGGTCGCCGAGTTCCTCCTCGAACTGCCGCTTGTCGCGCGAGGCGAGCGCGCCTTTGAGTTCGCGCACTTCCTCCTCGACCTTCGCAACCACGTCGTTGACGTGCTTCCAATCGAATCCGACGCGGGCCACTTTGCGTTGCACCTTGTCGGCTTTGAGCAGCGCGGGCAGGTGTCGTGGCAATTGGTCAAGAATGCTTGGGGAGTTTTTCTCGGCTTTCTTGTTGATTTCCCACTGCTGAAGCACGTCGGAGCTCGTTTTGAGTTTGCCGCGCCCGAACACGTGCGGGTGGCGGCGGACGAGTTTGTCAGCAATCGTCCTGGCGACATCGTCGAAATTGAACTGGCCTGAATCCTCGGCTATCTGGGCATGAAAAACGATCTGCAGCAGGATGTCGCCAAGTTCCTCCTTGAACTCGTCGGTTTTGCGCGCGTCGAGCGCGTCGAGAGCTTCGTAGCATTCTTCAATGAGATTGTGGCGGATGGATTGGTGGCTCTGCTCGCGGTCCCATGGGCAGCCGTTCGGGCCGCGCAGCCGCGCCATGATCTGCAGCAGCCGCGCGATGTTCTTGGTTTGAGATGCGCTCACGGGCTGTGTAAGATACGAGGCAGAGGTTCCTATGGCAAAGAAAAATGGGGTTGTGCTTTCAGGCTGTGGCGTCATGGACGGCAGCGAAATCCATGAGAAGGATCTGAGTGCTCCGTCAATCCAGACGTCGCGCGACTGGCGAGAGAGATGCACGCTGCGCGAAAACCAATCGGTGTCATCTGCATCGCACCTGTCATCGCCGCAAAAGTATTCGGCAGCGGGCATCCGCAGATCTCTTCTGATTTCCTGATGCGGGCGGGACTGGGCGGGTCACTTCACGATTGATTCACGAACCCCGCGAGCGGCTGCGGCCGGGAAATGCCAAAACCCTTTCTTCCTCGTCAGATAGCGCGGTCTGACGCAATGGTGCAGCCCGCTCATGGCGGCGTAACTCCCAGAGTCGCTCCAGTTCGGCTTCCAAGGCCGCGATTCGATGCGTGCCAACTGCAGGGAGATCATCACCCGCGTTCGCTAACTTGCTCCGCAGTAATTGTAGTTCGTCAGTCACCGACGAGATTCGCTCCAATAGCGTTGGCTCCTTTGGTTCGCGAGCAACGCGAGCGATGCGCCGTAGCGGAGAAGGCCGACGAATTCTTTTCAGCTTTTTCAGGCGAGTTTTCATTCGTTATAATTCAAGACACCTTTATGTCTAGCAGGTGCTCAAAAAAAAACAAGACTAATCTGCCAGTCCGTCTGCAAACCAGATTCGGAAGCACCTTATGCCAAGCGTGATACGACTAAAAACAAACAACCAGATGGCTTAACAAGTGTTCACCTTCAAATACGAAGTATCCACTGAATTTCTTCCTTGCCACGGCAAGCGGTAGCCAATGTGGGTCATCTTGCCACATCTCATCGTATGGAATTCTCGAGATTGCCGTCCACATCGGCGTCGCCTCGTCCGTCTCTATCAATTCGCCGCTGCAATCGTCAGCAGCGAAGACGGTTACATGAAGTTTGTAACCATCCACAAACTCAAAGAACAGTTCGCCCACCTGTTCCAAACCCACGGGCGTCACGCCAGTCTCCTCTCGTGTTTCCCGGATCGCTGCTTCGAGTGCTGTTTCGTTCTTCTCCAACCGGCCGCCCGGGCCGTTGATCTTGCCCGCCCCCAAACCTCGCTTCTTGCGTATCAACAAAACCTGCCCATCTCGCATGATGAAACAGAGGTTTGCATACTCAGTCGGCTGCCAGTTAGCCCAGTCGATTTCGTCCACGTGCAGATTCACGGCGCTCGTGCTTACAGCAAATAGGCCCTTATTGCGACATTCTTCCCATCTTCCTGACACAGATCAGCTTGACGCTGCCGCCCTGCTCCCACATTATGCCCAGAGAAGAATGAGTGAGATGATCTCCGTCTGCCCCAAGTGCGACGTCGGCTTGTTCATCGTCAATTTCAAATCCATTGAGGTTGATTACTGCGAACGCTGTCGCGGAGTCTGGCTGGACGCGGGGGAGTTGGAACAACTCATTCAAGTCACAGGAGCGCATCCGAGCGATCCCATGCGCCGATTCCACAATCATCTCGTCGCGAAGTCGCGCACGGGCAAGCATCTCTGCCCCCGCTGCGACCGTCCTATGCAGGAGCTGGTGATTGAGGAGTCCGTCGGTCGGACTCTTACCCTGGATCGCTGCCCGCGTGGTCACGGATTGTGGTTCGACGCGGACGAACTTCAGGAATTGTTGGCGCTGTGTCCTCCCGCCATCGGGGCCAGCAAGACCATCGAGTATCTGAACGAACTTTTCGGTAAGAAGTCGAGAACTTAACACAAGGAGAAGAACGGTATGCCTGTTGCAGCTTTGCTGTTGGTGTTCATCATCATCGTCGTGGTGGGTGTCGCGCTGTGGATCATGGGCGCTTACAATCGGTTGGTGCGTTTGCGCAATCAGATCGACAATGCCTGGGCGCAAATCGACGTGCAACTCAAACGCCGCCACGATCTCATCCCCAATCTTGTCGAGACGGTCAAAGGCTACGTCAAACACGAGCGCGGCACGCTCGAGGCCGTCATCCAGGCCCGCAACGTGGCGGTCAACGCCAAAACCGTTGCTGAACGTGCCCAGGCGGAAAATGTTCTCACGGGCGCGCTGAAATCGCTTTTCGCCGTGGCCGAGGCCTATCCTGACCTTAAGGCCAACCAGAATTTCATGTCGTTGCAGGAGGAACTGACCAGCACTGAAAACAGGGTCGCCTTCTCCCGCCAGTTCTACAACGACACCGCCATGACCTACAACACGCAGATCGAAATCTTCCCAATGAACTTCATCGCCAACATGTTCAGCTTCGGTCGTCGTGATTTCTTCGAGGTTAAAGCTGAGGCCGAGCGCGAAGCGCCGAAAGTGTCGTTCTGAAGAAATGGAGTAATGGAGTGATGGAGTAATGCGATGATGCATAACAACTGACTACCCAACACCCCGGCACTCCACAACTCCATCACCCAACCGTTTTCTGCCATGTGGGAACAAATCCGCGCCAATCGGCGGCGTTCCGCCGCGCTCATCACCCTCATGGCGGTCGTGCTCGTCCTTGTCGGTTACACAGCCGGCGAACTCATCGTCGGCCCCGGCGGCGGCGCGATCGGACTCCTGATCGGCCTGCTCATCTGGGGTATTCAGATGATGGTGTACCTGACAAACTCCGATTCCATCCTGCTCAATCAAGCCTATGCGCGCGAACTGAAACGGGATGATTCGCCGCGCCTGTTCAACATCGTTGACGAGATGCGGCTGGCCTCAGGTCTTGAGTTCATGCCGCGCATTTATCTCGTCGATGATGCCGCGCCCAACGCGTTCGCCGTCGGCAGAAACTCCGAGACCAGCGCCATCGCCGTCACCTCGGGCCTCATGTACCGGCTGAACCGGGACGAATTGCAGGGCGTGATCGCCCACGAAATGAGTCACCTGAAGAACCGCGACGTCCAATTCATGACCTTGGCCGCCGTGATGCTTGGCTCGATTGTGATCCTCGCCGAAATCGTCCGCCGCTGGACGTGGTACGGCGGGCGCGGCAGCCGCCGCAGCAACGAGCGCGGCGGCGGCCAGGCGCAAGTCATCATCCTGCTCCTCGGACTCGTGTTTGCCATTCTCGGCCCGCTGATGGCGCAACTTCTCTACTTCGCTTGTTCGCGCAAGCGCGAGTTCCTCGCCGACGCGTGCGCCGCGCAATACACACGTTACCCGGAAGGACTGGCGTCGGCACTGGAGAGAATCTCACAGGCCGCCGCCGCCTCCAGTCATGCCAGCAAGGCGACGGCGCCGATGTTCATCGTGAACCCCCTCTACGCTGGCGGCGACGAACCCGACAGCGTGTTTTCCTCGCACCCTTCCACCGCCGAACGCATCCGCGTCCTGCGGGGCATGGCCGGTGCGTCGTTGAAAGATTATGAGGAAGCTTATCGCCGGGCGAAAGGCGGCGGACTGATTGGAACAAGCTCGCTCGGAAGCGCACCGCAGGAGAGCATCCGCGCGCCATCGGATGAAGGCCCAATCGAAACGCGACACGACGCAATGAACATGATCCGCCGCGCCCACGGCTATCTGCCCATACAGTGCAGTTGCGGTTTGAAGTTTTCCGTGCCAGAAGGCTACGAACAAGACCACATCCGCTGCGTCCGCTGCGGCAATCTGCTGCCCGTCCCTACCGCCGTTGCGGCCACAGAGGCCCCCGCCGCCGCGCCACCGCTGATTGCCCAAGTACAGCCACCTTTACAGTACAAGCGTGATGGTCAGGGATGGGCATCATTCCGCTGCAGTTGCGGACGCACAATTCAGATCAGCCCCGGCTTCGCCGCGCCCTTCATCCGTTGCGCCAACTGCGGCAGGCAGATCAACGTAACGTCATGACGCGTGTAGTCAGCGTTGCTTCACCGCCCGTAACGCCGCTCATGGTCTTCGACAAAACCGTGGCCCAAAGCCAAGGCAGCGGAGACGAACTCCTCAAGTGCAACCTCATCGAAGCCGGCTATTCCAAGCTACCTCTACTGAGACGGAGCGCGACCGAAAAGAGGACAAGACGCATGGGCGCGGCAAACGCTACACAGTTGTTTCGCTCAATTCACGGAAGTTGGTCAGACGAATGCCGAGGTGATGAGTCAGTTCCCGTACTTGCGGGCTGCACAGCGCTGCAAGTTCGGCCGTGTTTTCATAGTCGCGCTGCATCCGATCACCCCCCCCGGTTGTCTGGAGGGCAGGATGAAGGAAGATCTCCGTCAGTCCGTCGGGCAACAGCGGGAGATACCCGGTTAAGAAAGATTCGGTCACGTGTCCCGGATCCAGCACGCCGACGGAGCGGTCTGCGGTGCGAAGCCCGAGTCGTCGCAACTCACGCTTGCTTCGTCCTCCGAACGGGGCAAAGACCATCCAGCGCGCCAGCTTTCTTGGCAAACGCTGTCGATCGCATCGAAGCGCGGGCCAGAGTGGCTCGACCGGCGCACGCACGCAGGAAATGCCATATTCGCGTGCAAGCTTGGCGACGATTTTCAACACAAGCGGATGAATGTGCGTGTGCAAATGGGTGTCGAGATGCGTGGGCCGCAATCCTGTCTTCAAGAACCGAGTGATTTGTGCCCGCAGTTCGGTCTCGATGGCCAACTCGATGCCGTTGCCCGACGCCAATCTGACACTCAATTGGAACGGACTGTCAGGCAGGTTGCCGTCTGCGTCGGTAAGTGCAGCGACTTCGGCGAGAGGCGCGATCGCGCGGCCTTTTACGAGACAGAGATGTATCCCGACGCCCAAGCTCGGATGCGTTTTGGCAAACTCAACGGCTTCTTGAGCGTGCGGTGCGCCCACCAACAAACTGGCGCTGGTCAGAATTCCCTCAGTGTGCGCCTGAGCAACGGCGGCGTTGACTGCGGGATCGAGTCCGAAATCGTCAGCGTTGACGACCAGGAACTTCACAGGCCGCGCCACAGCGCCAGCCGTAGGCGCGCCATATCGCGCATCGTGGCGGCGATCACATCGAGACGACGAATGTGGGATGTACCCAACTGCCGCTGGATAAACGGCACCGGAACCGATTTGACGACGCAGCCGAGCCGCTCGGCACGGATGAACAGTTCGGCGTCCACGAACGGGCTGCGCGAGCACAACATTAAACGCTCCCAAGCCGACTTGCGCAGCGCCTTAAAGCCGAAGTTGATGTCGCGCAGCCGCAGGCCGAACAGGGTGCGCACCATCAGATTGTAGCCGTGCGAAATCACCGCGTGCTTCCAATCCACATGCTTGCTCTCGTCGGCGGAGTAGCCCGTCAGCACGTCGGCGTTCGCGAATTCCCCCAGCAAGCGCGGCAGGGCGCCCAGAGCGATGGGCAAATCGAAATCTGTGTATATGAGAAACTCTTTGCGCGCCGTGCTCAGCCCCGCGCGAAGAGCGCCGCCAAAACACTCGTTGCTGGACAAGCGCACGAGCTTGATCCGTGCGTCCTTCTCCATCCACGCTTCGACGTGGCGCGCACTGCTGTCGGTGCTGGCGTCGTCGGCGACCACGATCTCAAAGTCGGCAAAATCCCGCTCCAGGTTTTCAACGGCGTGCTGGAGTGTGATGTCAACGATCGACAACTCGTTGAACATCGGCAGGACCAGCGAGATGGGGGCGGAGACTTTCGTCCCAAACCGCTGCGGCGCGCTGGCACGCGCGGAAACTCCTTCCGCTTGCGGAAGAACCGTCATGCCTGGTTTTGTGTCTGACATTTGGAGTTCCCCACTTCTTCTTGAGCGCCGTGCCGCTACGATCGCGGCCTGACCAAGGCGATGCCGTTGCCCTGATAAACTACTATTTGGCTGGCGTCCACAAAATTCGTGTCCGCCTGAGCGCGATAAACCGGCACAGGCTGCTGGCTGTCCGGACGCGCCTCCGCCTGTTCGCAAATCTCGACATACTGCGCCAGCGCATGCATACCGCGGCCTTGCTTGTATCGCGGCATACTGGGAAACGCGGAGGCATCGACCTCGATGCGTCGGCCTGGTCCCGCATCCGCTTGGAGCTTCTGGCGGGCCTGTTCCATTTTGCGAAAGCTCGGAATGAAATATTGCCCGCCGGCAATGAGACGTCCCTGGTAACGGTAGAAGCTCAGGTCCAGAATCACGTTGAATCCAACAGTTAACGCCACGCAGGCGAGACCGGCCTTTCGCCAACGGCTGACGGCCATCGCTTTCGTGATCCACAAGCCCGGCAGCAGGCAGAGCAACGGCAGCAGGAGGATGACGTAGCGACTTTGGAAGTTGCGCCCCGTCGGGAGAAACAGGATCAAAGGCAGAAACAGCAGCAGCGCCAGAAACACGCTGACGCGCGATTCCACGAACGCTCGCGCTGGTCGCAGCCATTTCCCTCGCATCGCGCGCGCAAACTGGACAACCAGATTGCCGACAAACACGACGCTCAGCCCAAGCGACAAGAGGTTAAAAAGTCCCAGCACCACAAATGAGCCAAAAACTGCGCGGCCAAACTCCCGGTAATCTGTGAGACCGTACCCGAGCGGGCTGTTGAACAAGTTTGACAGGCAGGCCACAGGCAAGGTCAGGCTCTTCAAGCACCCCAACGAGAAGAACTCCCTTCCATTGGCGAGTATCCGTCGCGTGTTGTCCCAATGATTCGCCATCTCTCCGACGATGTACGGAATGCAAAGGAGAAACGAAGCAAGCGCGCCCAACGCGGCCCACTTCCAGTTGATCTCCCTGAAACGAAAGCTGAGCAGGAGCAGGATCGATGGCACGAGGAACACGCCGAACGCGTGAAACTGGGGAATCATCGCCAGCAGCAAACAGACCCAGAAGATTTGCCGCGACCGAGGCTGACTCATCACGCCCCACAGCGCCAGGCCCAGCAGCCCGCTCAGCGGCGCCATGAACTGCGGATTCCAGCAGCCGATGCCGTAGTAAACGGGCCAGGGCGAAGTCGCATAAAAGAGCGCAGCCCACAGCGCAGCCGCGCCTCCCATCATTTTGTTCGCCAGAAGATACAGAAAGTAGATCACGGCCGTGTCCAACGCGATCAGCATCAGCATCACGGTTTCCGGCCCGCCGCCGAGGCGGAGAGGAATCGCCCAGAAAATCGCCATCAACGGGCCGGGCAAATGACCCGTCCCAGCCCGTGGAAAGTTCGGCTGCGCGATATACATGGCTTGCTTCTCACCATGCAGCAGGCCCAGACCCACGCGATAGGCGTCCAACTCGTCAAACGTGGCCGATTCACAGTAGCCCTGTCCCCAGTACAAGCCGTACAATCGCAAGCTCAGCCCCGCTGCGATGATCACCAACAGCAAAACAATCTCTGACCTTTTCGTCATGACCGCGCGTCGCGCCGTTCGTTCCAGGACGCAACAAGAGTGAGCAGACTATCGGCGGTCGTTTGGACTGTCAACGCGCAAGCCCGCGACGAGACGTTGGCTTTGGCTCCCAGGTGACAACGACGCTGTAAATGTTGGTCGAGGAACAAGCGATGGTGCAACCGCTCGTGCCCCCTTGCGCCGCCCCCTGCCAACTCAAGCTAAAATCGGCCGATCAGACCGCGCAGGATGGAGCGCCAGTCAATGACCGTTCGCAAAAGCCCCCAGAGCGGCCATAAGCACAGAACGATCGACACGACGAGAACAAGCGCGACATCGGCGAGCGAACGGACGCGCAGCAATTGCGTGAGGCTTTCGATCAGCCAACCCTTCAGCGGCACCACATGGCGATTAACAATCCCGTACATGTTCTCATGGGTAAGTCCTTTCCTGTTTACCTGTTTGACGCCTCAACCTCAGTTTCTGGATGTACAAATTGTTCCGGCTAGCCGCCCAGCATCGGCTCCCCCGCACGCGGGGCGAGGAGATTTCCCCTCTCCCTTTCCAAGGGAGAGGGACTGCCCGCCGAAGCCTCGGCGCAGGCGGGTCAGGGTGAGGGTTCGCGTGGTTAGGCACTGTTACGGATTTGAGCGTCTCGTGGATAATCCGGGCTACGATGCCCTGAAAACGCAGTACGTTTGCGACGCCGTCCTGAAGTCCGCCAAATCCCGTCGCCGGGAAAAGGTTAGTGTATATGGAGCTTGATGTCGAAGTCTGCGCTACTCGTTGAGCGCCTTCCCCGGCGACATCTGGAATTGACGGCAACGGCGGGCATCCGCCAGTCACCTCACGAGATCAAAACAGTCGGTGCTGGCCCGGTTTTGAACACGACCTTGCACGGTGGCTGGTCGCATCCCAGCCATCATTCCTCACCGCCGCGGCTGGCGGGCTGACCGGGTCGGCTGCTTCGTGGCCAGCAAACGCTGACGGAGCGCTTCGTGCTGTGCCCACAGTTGATCGGGCAAGCGCACGTCGAATCGGTCGAAGAACTCCTTGATGGAATCCAGCTCGGCCAGCCATGCCTTCCGGTCTACCGCCAGCAACTTGTTCATCGTCCCGCTGGACAGTTTCAGCCCGGTCATGTCGATGTCTTTGGGATCAGGCACATAGCCGATGGGAGTTGGCACGCCGGCAACCTCGTTCCGGCAACGGGCCACGATCCACTCGATGATGCGCAGGTTCTCACCGAAACCCGGCCAGAGAAACCTGCCATGTTCATCAACGCGGAACCAGTTGACGTGAAAGATCCTCGGCTGGTGCCGGATGCGGAGGCCCATGTCCAGCCAGTGGCCGAAGTAGTCGGCCATGTTGTAGCCGCAGAATGGCAGCATGGCCATCGGGTCACGGCGCACTTCGCCGACCGTGCCGACTTGAGCCGAGGTGCGTTCGCTGGCCAGCGTCGCCCCGACATAGACGCCATGGTTCCAGTCGAACGCTTCGTAAACCAGCGGGCAGAGCGTCGGGCGCCGGCCACCGAAAACGATCGCCGAGATCGGCACGCCGTGATGTTGGTCGTAGCGGAACGAGTGTGTGGGGCAGTTCGTGAATGGCGCGGTGAACCGGCTGTTGGGATGACTGGCGAGGATCGGCTTGCCGTCCTTGTCGGTCGAACCGGGCTTCCACGGATTACCCTGCCAGTCAATCGCCTTGCGGGGCGGCGGGTCATCATGGCTTTCCCACCAAACGGTGCCGTCGGGCCGCAGGGCGACGTTGGTGTAGATCGTGTCGTGGCCGATGGTGCGCATCGCGTTGGGGTTGGTGCGCGCGTTCGTGCCGGGCACCACGCCGAAGAAGCCCATCTCCGGGTTGATCGCCCAAAGATGGCCGTCGGTATCCACACGCATCCAGGCGATATCATCGCCGACAGTCCAGATCCGGTAGCCCTTCTGCTTGAGACCCTCGGGCGGCAAAAGCATCGCCAGATTGGTTTTGCCGCACGCGCTGGGGAACGCGGCAGCGATATACTGGATGTGGCCGTTGGGCTCCTCGATCCCCAGGATGAGCATGTGCTCGGCGAGCCATTTCTCGCGCTGGGCCAGCACGCTGGCAATACGCAGGGCCAGACACTTTTTGCCCAGCAGGACGTTGCCGCCGTAGCCACTGCCGACCGACCAGATGGCGTTGTCTTCTGGAAAATGCAGGATCAGCCGGCGGTTGACGTCGAGGTCGGCCTTGCTGTGCAAGCACTGCGTGAATTCGCCCTGCGGGCCGAGCGCGTTCAGCGCTGCCTCGCCCATGCGAGTCATGATCCGCATGTTCAGCACGACGTAAATGCTGTCGGTCAGTTCGATCCCGATCTTGGAAAAGGGCGAGCCGATCGGGCCCATCGAGAACGGCACGACGTACATCGTGCGGCCCCTCATCGACCCGGTGAAAAACTCACGAGCCTTGCGGTAGGCCACCCCCGGGCTCATCCAGTTGTTGGTCGCTCCGGCGTCCCCTTGGAAACTTGTGCAGATGTAGGTCAGGTGTTCGGTGCGCGCCACGTCGTGCGCGGCGGTGCGGTGCAGGAAGCAGCCGGGCATCTTGCGCTGGTTCAACTCGGTCAACTCACCCTGCGCGACGGCCTTGGCGGTCAGCCGCTGGCGTTCCTCCTCCGAACCATCACACCAACAGACCTCGTCCGGCTGGCACATGGCGGCCATCCGGTCGACCCATTCTTGGACGTGCGCATACTTGATCACAGGTGTTGACAGCGAGTTTACCAGCTTCACTTTTGAGGTTCAAGGATGCATTGCGTGCATTTGAGGTCACTCCCGAGACGCAGCCTGTCTGCACAGTTTACAGGCCGTGAAGAGTAAAGGACGTGTTGCTTAAGTGCGCCTGACAAAACCCGATCCGGCCTCGTGTACGTTCGTAGGAGCGACATTCCTGTCGCGACCGGTCGGGGCAAGAATGCCCCTCCTACGGGTTGATACGTCGACGGGGAGCGGTTTTGTTAGGCGTTCTAAATCCACTCCTGCCACTTCCCGGTGTAGCGGCGCTCCGAAAGCTTTCGGAGCGCCGAATTCGTTCGCAAAATGTCGGTATCGAGAGCGACCGGCAGTCACTTGTTTTGCTGAAGCCGTCTTTCGGCAATCTGTTTGACGACGGCATAGGTAATCAACGAGACCGGGGTCGCGATGATCACCGCTCCGACCAGCATTGCCGCAAATACATCCCATCCCATGTGCAGAATCTCGACCAGATGTACCCTGTCAAACTTCGCCGCATGTTCCACCAAAATGAACCGCTTGCCCAACCGATATTCAGCAAGCCAAATCAAAGGCACCGCCGGGCTGTAAAGAAGCGTGATGCTTTTCCCCGCAAGAGCTGCGATGACGTTCTGTCGTAATAGCCAGGCCAGCCCGAGAGCGACTATTGTACGTAATGGAATAATGGGGAGGAAACTGACGAATACGCCCAGGGAGAAGCCAGCCGCAATTTGATGGGGACTGGCATTCAAATGCAGCAGCTTCTGCCAAATCTCTCGGGCTCGTTGTTTCAGGGTAATGCGTTCCATAACTCGGGACTGCCGTTTTACGATTTGGGTTTTCTGCGGCTCCAAATTGTACCAGCGCCCTCACCAAGGCAAGAACCAATCGCACCGACACATTCTGTGTCTCAGCGTCCGGTCTGCCGCCCTGTCGGCAGACTTTGGCGATATGAAAAAGGTCGTTGAAACATTTGCGAGGTTTGGGATACTCCTTTCACTGGTGTCCGGCTGCGTGGCCATGGCCCGGCAACCGGCTCCAAGAGGTGAACGTATGGACATGATCCGATTGCCAGAACCCCGGCGTAAGAGCAACGTGTCGGTTGAATCCGCGCTGCAAAGCCGACGGTCTGTCCGTGAGTATCGGGACGAGCCGCTGACCCTGAGCGACGTCTCACAACTTCTCTGGGCGGCTCAAGGATTCACCGGACCGGAAGGCGCGCGCACCGCTCCGTCCGCCGGGGCCTTGTATCCGCTTGAGGTTTATCTGGTGGCCGGGCGCGTGAACGATCTGGCCAGCGGGATTTACCGGTATCGGCCCCAGCATCACGAACTCGTCAGGGTCGCCGAAGGCGACAAACGGGCCAGCCTCGCCTCCGCCGCGCTCGATCAGGACTGCGTCCGAAACGGCGCGGTCACGATCGTTCTGTCAGCCGTGTACGAGCGCGTCACGAAGAAATACGGACAACGGAGTGTCATGTACGTCCACATGGAAGCCGGTCATGCCGCTCAGAACGTTCATCTGCAAGCCGTCGCGCTCAACCTCGGCACCGTGGCCGTCGGCGCGTTCGAAGACGAACCGATGAAGAAGCTGCTCACCCTGCCCACCGAGGAACAACCTCTCTATCTCCTTCCCGTAGGACGACCAAGATGAACCCAGACCGGGCTGCCCCCTCAATTGTCAGGGGCTATCCGCAGAAGTCGAATTGGCACAATCCCCTCCTCGGAGGGGACGAAAGGGGTGGGTTTCCAGCCGCACCGCGAGTCCTGCGCCCTTGTGGTGCGGTTCGGAAGTCTCTTTGGCACTCATTGCTGGGCCTTTTGGACTTGCCGCGTCCACTTGGCCAGGGCTTCAACGAACTTCTTGATGTGATCCTTCGTGTCCTGGTCGGTGAGGTTGCCCTGCTCGTCGAAGCGCTCGGCGGCATTGGCGATCATCACTTCAGGCTTGTTGAGCGGATACATGTTCAGGAAGACGAAACACTGTCGCAGGTGATACTGGGCACGGGCCGTGCCGAGCGCGCCGATGGACGCGCCCATGACCGCCACCGGTTTGCCGTCCCACGCGCTGTCACCGTAGGGACGTGACGCCCAGTCGATCGCATTCTTCAGCACGCCCGGAAACGAGTAGTTGTATTCGGGCGTGACGAACAGGATTGCATCCGCGGCGCGAACCCGCGCCTTCAGTTCGACCACCTTCTGTGGCGGCCGATTGTCCTCGTCCTGATTGAAAATCGGGATGCCGCCCAGGTCGAAGATCTCGATTTTGACGTCCGGCGGCGCGAGTTGCTGCGCTGCGCGAAGTGCCCCGCGGTTGTACGAGGCTTTGCGGAGACTGCCTGCGATCCCAAGAATTGTAAGTGGGCTGCTCATACACGGACTCCTTTCGTGTTGGAGAAGAATGTCGGGCGCGATCCAACGCCAACGCGCGGACTATATCGCACTGTTGCGTTTGCCACAAGCTGCAAGTCGGCTTTGACAGGGTCAACGCCGGACTTGTGACAAATCCGGTGCTGGTACACCGTTGCATTACCCACCGGTCTTTTCTTGAAAACGAGCGGTTCTGTCACCATACTCTGACGCGGACAGTGATGGCGAGATCATGAATCGGTTAATTGAGGAGTAAACTGATGCCCTCCCTGAATTTCAAAGGTAAAGCACTGGTGCAGAATTTTCACCTGCTCGTGCCGTATCACGAGTTGAAGCCGGTGAAACCCAAAAGCCTCACCGACAAGGTGAGCCTACACGACAACCTCGTCGTCCACGGCGACAACCTCAAGGCGCTCAAGGCCCTGCTGCCCTACTACCACGGCAAGGTTGCCTTCATTTATCTCGATCCGCCATACAATACGGGAAGCGAGAATTGGAAATACAACGACAACGTAAGCTCCCCGATGATTCAGGAATGGATCGGTAAGGAAGTTGGCCGAGACGATCTCACAAGGCATGACAAATGGCTTTGCATGATGACTCCACGCCTCAAGCTGATGCGTGAACTCTTGAGCCACAACGGCATCATTGCCATCTCAATCGACCAAAACGAAGTCTTTTCCCTCGGCGTATTGATGGACGAAATCTTCGGCGAGGAAAGGTTTCTTGCGTGCGCACCTTGGCTTTCGGAAGTGAGTGGCGGGAAACAGAAGACGGGTCTCCGGGCTGGTCACGAGTACATTCTCATTTATCACAACGGCGATGCATCAAGCGTGACGCAGGAGGAAAAGTCCACAGGTGATCTTAATCTTGAGGACGAGTACGGCAAATACCGGAAGGGGCGCGAACTGAGAAAATGGGGCGACGGTTCGCTCCGTGAGGATAGAAAGGAAATGTGGTTCCCTCTGGCCGCTCCGGACGGCACGGAGGCGGTCCCGATCAGAAACGACGGCAAAGAAGGCCGTTGGCGCTGGGGCAAGGAAGGGAAGATGAAGGTCGTCATCGAGAATCCCAAGTTGGCTCACTGGGAAAAGGTGACATATGACGAAGGGGTTGTCGTGAACGGGCAGACTGAGAGATGGGTGCCTTTCGAGAAAGTTCGAGACAAGAAGCGTTCTTTCGGTTGGAACACTTGGCTCGATAGCTACGGCACAAACGCTGACGCGACCCGCGAGTTGAAGGAAATCTTTGGCGAAAAGGCGCTCGAAACGGCAAAGCCTGTCGCGTTGATTCAGTGGCTTGTTTCCTTGCACGAGAATGAAAACGCAGTTGTTCTAGATCCATTCGCTGGTTCGGGCACTCTAGGACAGGCCGTGCTTGCCCTGAACAAAGAGGATGGCGGTAACCGCCGTTTCGTATTGATCGAAAACGAGAGTTTCGCCGACCAACTGACTGCGGAGCGCGTTCGCCGGGTGATCAAAGGCGTGCCGAAGGCGAAAGACGAAGCATTGCAGAAGGGGTTGGGCGGGACGTTCACGTTCGTCGAGATCGGGCATCCGATGCAGTTGGAGACAATGCTTAAGGCCGACAAGCTGCCATCTTACTCGGACCTCGCCAGTTATGTCTTCTACACGGCGACGGGCGAGGATTTCGACGCGCGGCGCATCAATCGCAAGACGGGATTCATCGGCGATAGCGCGCAGTACGATGTATATCTGCTTTACGAAGCGGACCTCGATTACCTGAAAAACACGGCGCTGACGCTCGACATGGCGCGGAGTCTGCCCAAGGGCAGCGGCAAGAAGCGGCTGGTGTTCGCGCCGACGAAGTACTTGGACAGCATTCATCTGGAGGAGAACCGGGTCGAGTTCTGCCAGTTGCCGTTTGAGATTTACAAAGCGGTGAAGAAGAAATGAAGGCCGCCGGTGTAGCCGCGCTTCTGTGAAGCGCGGTCGCCCGTTTACGAGAAGGCTCGGCGCTTCGCAGAAGCGCCGCTACAACAGATGAAGTTAAAGGAATATCAAGAACGCGCGCTCAAGGAAGTGAAGGGTTTCCTGGAGCAGCTTGTTGTCTGGCGTCCGGAAGCTTTCAGACGCGACAAGTGGTTGTTCGACTTCGCAGAGAAAGCCTGGGAAGAGTCGCGCGTGGGCCGCACCTACCTGAAGAAGAAGGACGGGCTGGGGCGTCCGCTGCCGGTCTTTTGCCTGAAGATTCCCACCGGCGGCGGTAAGACGCTGTTGGCGGTGAAGACGATCGATCTGGTCCAGAGCATTTACCGTCAGCAACAAACGGGGCTGGTCGTGTGGATCGTGCCGACGTTGCAGATTTACCGCCAGACGTTGCTGCGCTTGAAAGACCGCGATGATCCCTACCGCCAACATCTCGACATGGTGTCGGCAGGCAAAACGTTGATTCTGGAGAAGACCGACGGGTTCACGCCACAGGACGTGAACGAACATCTGGCCGTGCTGCTGTTGATGCTGCCGTCGGCGTCACGGGCCAACAAGGAAGCGTTGCGGATGTTCCGCGACAGCGGCGCGTTTCAGGCGTTTTTCCCGTCGGAAGAGGACAAGCAAGGCCACGCCAAGCTGCTGGAGCACGCGCCGAATCTGGAGACGTTCGAGAAGGAAGACGCGTTCTGGGGCCGGCAGGTGAAAACATCGTTGGGAAACACGATCCGTCTGCTGGAGCCGCTGATCATCCTTGACGAAGGGCACAAGGCCTATAGCCCGCAGGCACAGGACACGTTGCGGAACCTGAATCCGTGCATGATCGTGGAGCTTTCCGCCACGCCGCTGAAAGAGTCGAACAAACTCGTTGTGATCAGCGGCACCGAACTCCACCGGGAAGACATGATCAAGCTCGACCTGCACGTGATCAACCGGGCGAGCACCAACTGGCGGGATACGACGCGCGCGGCGATGGAACGGCGGGATGATTTGGAGGAGAAAGCCCGTGTTTACGAGGCCAACACCAACGTCTATATCCGGCCGATCTGCCTTGTCCAGGTGGAACGCACCGGCAAGGAGCAACGCAGCGGCAAGTTGATTCACTCGGAAGACGTGCGCGAATATCTCATTGGCCAGGGCGTTCCGAAGGAGATGATCGCGGTCAAATCAGCGGAGATCGATGAATTGAAGGAATTCGATGATATCGGCGGATTGTTGTCTCGCGATTGCCCGATTCGCTACATCATTACCAAGCAGGCGCTCCAGGAAGGCTGGGATTGCGCATTTGCCTATGTGCTGACGATCCTAACCAACCCGCACTCGAAAACGGCGATGACGCAACTGGTCGGGCGCATCCTCCGTCAACCCTACGCCCGCAAGACGCACGTGCCGGCGCTTGACGAGAGCTACGTCTATTGTTTCCAGCGCACCGGTCTGATGGAGGAAATCCGGCAAGGCTTCAAACGCGAGGGCTTGGAGGAAATGGAAGGGCGAATCGTGAAGGATGCGCAGGACCTCGAAGCCGTACAGACACGCGACGTGGGGCCGCGAGCGAAATTCAAGACGATGGCGGCGAACATGGTGTTGCCGGCGTTCGTGATCCGCGACGGCAAAGATTGGCGGCTGGTGAGCTATGAAGGCGACATCCTCTCGCGGGTGCACTGGCAGAAAGCCGATGTGACACCGCTCTACAATTTGGAACTGAGCCTGGAGGAAAAACGCGACGTCGAGTTGCGCGCGGGATTGGGCGAAGACCTAAGGGGTATGGTGAAGGAAGCGCCGGGGAAATACAGTGGCGACGCCGGGTTGAAACTCGATTACGCCTACGCCGCCGGTCACTTGTTGGATGCCGTGCCGAATCCCTGGATCGGATACGAGTTTGTCGAGCGGGTCTTCACTAGGTTGCTGACAAAGTGGAAGGACAAGGAAAAGGTCGTTGCCAATAATCTGGTGTTCATCTTGGAGGAAATCCGCAAACGGCTGGAAGCCGAGCGGGACCGTCTCGCCGAAGACGCCTTCAACAAAATGCTGAATGACGACGTGATGCGGTTCATGGTCATTGCGCGCGACCTCGGTGTGAACCGTCTGCCCAAAAAGGTGGAAGTCCCCAAGTCGGTGGTGAAAGCCACCCGGCTCGATGGCAACCAATTCGAGATCAATCTGTTCGACCCTGTCGCAACCGACACCTTGAACACCTTGGAGCACGAAGTCGCGTCGTTTCTGGACGAGCAAGGCCAACTATACTTTTGGTATCGGAACATTCCGCATCACGGTTACTACGTGCAAGGCTGGCAGAAATCGCGCATTTACGCCGACTTCATCTTCACGACGCACGCCGGGGACAGAGCGGATTACCGCAAGGTGTTCGTGCTGGAGACCAAGGGACTGCACCTGAAGAACGAGAACACGAAGTACAAACAGTCGGTCTTTGCCCTCTGCAACAAACATGCAAAGCAAAGAAAATGGAGCCAGCTTGTCCCCGCCATGCGCACCAAGGACATCACCTACGAAGTCGTTTTCCAAGACGAATGGAAAAAACGCCTTAACGGCTTGTTGGCGGAATAGAATTGTTGGTCGTTGCGGTCAACTCCGTAGTGCGTAAATCTGATTCTTGAACCAGGTTGCCTCAAGGGGATCAGGTCTCACGTCTCACAAGTCACAAATTATCGCGCCCGTCGCGACTCTCGAGAGTTTGAGACGGAACCTGCATGCCGAAAGGGATGAGGGATGAAGAATGAGAGGTGAAGGCGCCCCCACCTGCGAAGCATTGACAAGCTGTGAACAAGCCGTGTTCCGTTCATCTTTCGGACGGGGCGACCGCGTCGATGGTGATCGAGTCGCCCCCGAGACCGGGCGCCGAGGCAGTGAGGACGATTCGGCTCCGGGTCGCGCTGGCTTTGACGATGGCCACGCATTGTCCGTGATAGGCGTGGCGTTCGGCCGCTTGAAACGGTTCGTGGCTGGCGTTGTCGGCGTTATCGACGGCGGCGATCACACCCGCGCCTCTGACCTTGAACGTGATCAGATCGCCGGCGTCGGGGACGGTCACGCCGTGCTTGTCGACGACCATGGCGGTGACGTACGACACGTCGTCCCAATCAGGCGCAAGTTTGTCGCGATCGGCAACAAGCTTGATCCTCGCTGGTTTGCCGGCGGTGCGGAGTTCGTGCGTGGCGACGGTCGTCCATCCATTGTCTCTGCCGACGGCCTTGAGAGTTCCCGGCTCGAACGCGACCTTCCACGTGCGCGGCGACGCATCGGCGTGGAGCGGCTGCGCGCCGAGCGAATTGCCGTTGAGGAATAGCTCCACCTGTTCGCAATTGCTGTAAACCTCGACGTTCTCTTCGTGCGGTTGTGTATTCTG
>JBEKZD010000026.1:0-67771 GCA_049510215.1 Verrucomicrobiia bacterium | reverse complement strand
CACGGAGACCGGCCATTTCCCGGTCACGTGCGTCGGCTCCAATGTGATCACCATCGTGGCGGCTGATGACCACGGCAATAGCACGAACCGCGTGTGCTTGGTCTATGTCGTGGACAATGAACCGCCCGTGATCACCTGCGCCAGCAACCAGACCGTGGAGTGCACTGGCGGGCCGATTAATTTTGAGGAACCGACTGCCTACGACAACTGTCCGAACCTGACGATCTCCTGCATGCCGACCAACGGGAGCGTGCTGGGCATCGGCACGCACCAGATCGTCTACACCGCCAGTGACTGCAGCGGCAACACGAACCAGTGCACGTTCGATGTGATCGTGCAGGACAGGACTCCCCCCACGATTTCCTGCCCGTCGAATGTCACGGTGGAGTGCGGCCAGTCGACTGGCCCCAACAACACCGGCACGGCCACGGCCACCGATACCTGCGACGCCAACCCGACGGTGACGTTCACCGATGTCGTCTCCGGTAGCTGTCCGCAGACCACCACCCGGACTTGCTGTCCGCAGACCATCACCCGGACTTGGAAAGCCACTGACGCCAGCAGCAATTCAGTCACCTGCGTTCAGACCATCACGATTCAGGACACGACGCCTCCCGTGATTTCCTGCCCGCCGGACAAGCAATTGCAGTGCGGCGATTCCACCGATCCGTCCAATACCGGCATGGCCACGGCCACCGATACCTGCAGCACAACCGTCACGATTAGCTACACCGACGCTGCCGGCCTCGCCAATTGCACCGGCAAACCTGGCATCGATCGCACTTGGAAGGCCACCGATGCCTGCGGCAACTCCTCGACCTGCGTCCAACACATTACCTATGTTGACACCACAGCGCCGACGGTCACAGTTCCGGCGGGCAGCAATTTGGGCTGCAATCCGGCAACTCCGCCGACCGACGCGAGCCTGAAGGCGCTGGTGACAGCGACGGATAACTGCGGCGTGCCGACCATCAATGTGTCGCATGTGGACGCGAACAGTGGCTGCGTGGTCACCCGCACGTTCACCGTGACGGCGACCGACGCCTGCGGCAACACCTCGGCTACGCAAACCGTCGTTTACTCCTGGTCATCAGACCAGACGCCGCCGACGTTGTCTGGCTGCACAAACCAGGTGGTGTACCAGCAGCAGACCGTCACGAATGGCCAGTGTCACATTACGGACATCTTCAACTGCAAACCGATCAGCAAGGGCAATTGGATCTGGTTCAACAGTACGCTGAATCCGTGCACGGGCACCAACAAGACTTATACGGTCAACATCACCGGGCAGACGATCACAGGAACCATCGGCGGATCGAATGTCAGTCTGACTGTGCCCGACGCGCAGATTACGTACTCGTCAACGACCACCAATGCCACCACAACATTTACGAATGGCGTGTGGGTGACGACCTGTCCGCTGGCATCGACGCTGGCTGGCGCTCAGCACGGGTCGGCGCTGGCATATCAGCTACCGTTTAACTCATCCGGCTTGGGGAGTCTGACTTGGTCTGCTAACTTTGCTGTGACGCCAGGTGTGTCAGTCGGTTGGAACTGGGCCGCGTCTGTCTACACCAACTTTAGCGCCAACTACACCGCGCTGGGTATCAAGTCGGTCGATGACAGCAAAGCATGTGGCTACAAGAATAGCGATGCCGCCTGCACGCCTGAGAACTTCAAGCAATATTGCGTTTTTGGCGCGCGCTGTGGCACCTACAGCAATTACTGCGGCAATCGTACCTTCCCATGGGTGTGCAATAGGGGCACCACGACGGTGTGCTCGGGCGGTGTCGTGCAGTACGCGCCGCCGACCGCCACCGATAACTGCGGCGGCGTCCCGAGCGTCGTTTGCGTCCCGCTGCCCGGTGTCGACTTCATTGCCGGAAGCACCAACGTGACCTGTACCGCGACTGATGATTGCGGCAACACCAGCTCCTGCAGCTTCACGGTCACACTACAGGCGCCGCTACCGACGATCACCTGCCCCGGCAACATCACGACCAACACGACGGCGACCTCTTGCTTCATCTTTCCTCCTTGGATTTTCCCCTTCATTCCCGGCAATATCACGACCAACACGACGGCGACCTCTTGCTCGCAAGTGGTCAAATGGACCGCGACCGGCACCAGTGCCTGCGGCGGATCGGTGACGACCATTTGCACGCCGGCCAGTGGCTCGACGTTTGCCATAGGAACAACGCCGGTGACCTGTAGCGCCATTGAGACGGGCCACGGCACCAACAGTTGCTCGTTCACCGTGACCGTCAACGACACGACCAAGCCGACGATCACCTGTCCGGCCGACATCACTACCAATACCTGCAACAGCACCGCTGTGGTGACGTTTACCCCGACCGTCAGCGACAACTGCTCGGGCGTGACCTCTAGCTGCACCCCGGCCAGCGGCACCGCCTTCACGCAAGGAACCAACACCGTGACCTGCACGGCCACTGACGCGTCCGGCAATACGGCGAGTGCCTCGTTCAAGGTGATTGTTGCCACCGACACGACCAAGCCGACGATCACCTGTCCGGCCAACATCACCACCAATACCTGCGCCAGCAGCGCCGTGGTGACGTTTACACCAACCGTCAGCGACAACTGCTCGGGCGTGACCTATAACTGCACCCCGGCCAGCGGCACCGCCTTCGCGCAAGGAACCAACACCGTGACCTGCACGGCCACCGATGCGTCCGGCAATACGGCGAGTGCCTCGTTCAAGGTGATTGTGACCTGCACTAAGCCGGGTTGCCCGGGCTCACCGAAATGCACGGCCGGCACCGGCAAGTGCACATTGACTTGGACGGCTTGCTCCTCCGGCAGCGCCCCGATCACGTACAACGTGCTACGCTCGACGGTCAGCGGCGGTTCGTACTCAAGCATCGCCACCGGAATCACGTCGTTGACGTACACCGATAGCGGATTGACCAGGGGAAAGACGTACTACTACGTCTTCTCAGCGGCCAATTGCGCAGGTACGAGCGCCAACTCGGCCCAGGCGTACGCTACGGCGCAGTAAGTGAAATCGAGTAACCGGACTTCCACAACCGCCCGCGGCGCCCGCGTCTGGTCGCCGCGGGCGGCCGGCGTCTGCCGCCGCTGAAAGGTACCGAGGTTTGTATGGCCACGTTTCGCCTGCAGGTGACCGGGTTGCTGTTTGTCGGTTGGCTTGCCCTATCAGCTTGCGGCCAGCAGGGACGGCCCCCAACGCCCTCGCCGCAGCACCCTGTAGAATCTTTGCCCACCATGGAGGTCGCCCAGTCGGTGATGGTGACCGTTGAACTCGATTTCGGCGCGAAACCTCCGAGCATCGCGCAGGCATTGCGTGAGATTGAGCGCCGTTATCAGCCCGATGACGGCCAAGGCCGCACGTTTGCCATCCTCGACGCTTATGGCGAGCCGACAACCGACGGCAAATTGCACATTTCGATGCACGTGAGCACCGAGAAACCCGGCCTCGGCGCTCTGGTTTTCCGCCGCACCGGGGTAAGCCTGTGGAAGACTCGGGTTGTCCCCGCGACTCATCCACCGACATCCTCTTTCGCCGGCAAGAACCTGTTCATCATGCTGGACAATGAGGAAGGAAAATCGTTCTTGCTCGAGGAATCGAAGGGCGCGACCTCGATTCTAAATGCTGTGGTCCGCGACACGGGAATGCCCGTCCAAGACTTTTGGCCCGACGCCGCGGAGCGCCCAGTCACCTTCTTCTACAGTGCTTGCGGCTGTCCAGTGAAGGTCTTGGCTCGCCGCGTTGGAGACAAAACGGTGCGCACCAAAGAACTGCCCGTCATCTTCCCGGACGATCCCGCGGTAGCGGCGTCCATCTCGCGATTGATGGGCTGGGACTCCCCGTAATTGCTGCTGTCGCTGGCGCCCTTTCGACTCCGCTATGCGCAACACGGCGCCATTACCGCATTGGGCATCCCGTGGAGAATCTTTTTATCCGCAGGACAAATCGCGGCGGTTGTTGTTTCTGCCGCCCTGAAAGCCTCCGTCATGGCTGCGTTGCAGGATGAGAAGAAGCTCTACGGGTACGCCGGAGCGCTCAGTTGGGATGATGCCAAAGCCTTGGTAACCCGACGCCAGCAAGAGACCAAGGCGATTGAGGATCGCCTGGCTGGTCTCGGCGCCGGTGGCGCCGCAGCAATCGCTGCCGGCTACAACGAAACGGATGACGTGCGCGGCAAGCTGATGCTGATTCACGCCTTGGGTAGGATCCAGGATGGAGCGGCAGATGCAACGCTTGCGAAAGCTCATTCAGTCTCCAACGCGAGATTGTTGCGGCCCTGGGCCAGCGCCAGGATCCAGAGTCGGTTGCGATACTCAGCCAGATCGCGGCCGGTCAGACCGATCCGCAACTCCGATTCGCCGCTGCACAATCCCTGGCCGGCCAGCCGGATGCCTTGCCCGTGCTGACGCAGCTTATCCAGACCGAAACGAATCCAGACGTGCAGAAGAAGATGCTTCTGGCCGTTGGCGCGATTCACAACGATGCCGCCCAGCGCGTGCTGGCTGGAGTCGCGGAAGGCGGCATGGACGTCGGCATCCGGCAAACAGCCATTCAAGAATTGGCCCGGAGTTTTGGGGCTGATGCGCTCGGCGTGTTCCAGCAGTTGCTCAACGATCCGAACGAGGCCATTCGGGAAAACGCTGTGACGGCGGTGGCGCAAGTGCACAACGATCAGGCCGTGGCGTTGCTGCAACGAACGGCGGCCTCCGATCCGTCTGAGCAGGTGCGCGCGAAGGCACAGGCAACCTTGTCGGTAGCTCCGGTTCAATGAGCGTGGTTGATCGCTGAACTTGTTCGGTCAGGAAATTCTCACCGAAGCGCTCTTGCTAGAATCACAAGTCAGCGCCCAAGCGGCATCCTCTGAAACCGTACCCAGTACGCGCCAAGACAAAGTCACAAGTCGACCTGTTTGCGAACGCCACCGCACACGGCCAGAAGTCAATTCGATGGGCTTGGCGTAAACCCCAGGCGCTGCCGTTCATCGCCGCTCTCGCAGGCCAGCGGGGCGTGCTGCCGAAATGAACAAGTGCATTTGCCGCAGTTGTCCCCAGCCCCGCCGAGACAAACTCAGAGAACGACCTGTCCGACGGGGCTCGCGACGCCATCCTCCTAAATTCATCAGTTCAACCTGTCCCAGTCTGGCTCGTTTTTCAACAACCTGCTCGCGCAGAAGACCCCGTGCCGCGGTCCTCAGGTCTAGCGGCTAGAATGGCTCTTCCCGCGACGCCCGAGCAATAATAATAGATGATGGTGGAGAGGGATGGATGTCTGCCCCGTTTGGCCACTTCGGTACCTCTCCACGCTCCGCGCGGAAACTGGCGTGCCGAGCCGTAGCTCGGGAGATCAACCTTCGCTCTGCGCAGTGCTCCGAGCGAAGGCTGGAGCGGGGCGATGGGAATCGAACCCTCCTCACCAGCTTGGAAGGCTGGCGCATTACCACCATGCTACGCCTGCAATTGGCGCGTTTCGCCGCTTGTCCGGCCCGTTCCAGACGCAGCGGGAACGTGTAACAGCGCTCGTTTTGCCGTCGAGGGGGAAGCCTCCAAGACTTGAAAACACTGGCCGAGCGAGACATGCGGGTCCGGAACTTGAACTTGACAGCGCTGTCAATCCCTGCTACAATGAAGATCGGTATAGATGGGGCCTTGCATCTAGGGTAAGCGAGTTTATCGTGGCTAGGGTTTGTTCTAGGGCAGAAGGGAATCAAGGGAATCAAGGTATGTCTCAACATAGATCGCTATGTAAGAAGACTCGCTGGTTGGGCCGGCGCGTCTCCCGCTTTTTCCCTCCTATTTCACCCTTAGTGACGGTATGAAAACGAAGGAGATTAGTCCAATGATCAAAGATTCAACATATAAAAAACTGGCCATGATCGCGGCGTTGGTTCTCTTCGGCGCTTTGATTGCCTCTGCGCCGGTTTTTGCAGGTTCAATGGTAATATCTGGAGATCAGGTGAAGTATATCGGGCAAATAGCTGGATCCAGCCCGAATGGGGGAGTATTCAAGTTCACGGACGTGACCCAGGGTTTTGATTTTTTCACCTACTGTATTGAATTAAATGAGTACATCAGTGCAGGTGATACTTACTACGCTAATGTTACCAACGCAGCGATTCCCGGTGGAGTTGGTGGTGGTGACCCTGATCCGATTGATGCTAGAACTGCATGGTTATTCAGCCAGTTTACACTTGGGACTCTCCCCAATTACACTGGCGATAATGCATCGCAAACCGGCCTCCAGAATGCCATCTGGTATGAAGAACAAGAAATCACCAACCTACCGGCGGGACTAGCAACGACGTTTTGGAACGAGTCATCTGGTGCTTCTGGGCTTTACGGTGTTTCTGTTTTGGACCTGTGGGAGTCTCACAATGGTGGTGTATATAGCGATCCCGCGCAGGATGTTCTCTTTATGGCTGTTCCAGAACCCTCTACAATCGTATTGTTGGGACTGGGTTTGACGGGGCTCGGACTGGCATTTCGCAAAAAGGCGAAAGTGAACTAATATTTGTGTTAAAGGGCGCAAGCAACCTCCTGCGGCCTTTGGCATTTTAAGGACTAGCGCCTCACGCGGCACGGCGCCATCACGGCGTCCGGCATGCCGTGTAGAATCTTTTTGTCGGACGGACAAACCGTGGCGAGGACGCCCCCCAATTTCGCGTCGTCGCCGACCACGAAGTAGTACGGACACAACCGCACCCGCCCGCTGAACGTGTGCAGTTCGTTCGCCTCGAAGTTGAAGTACTGCGCATCGAAAAGCTTCGACCTCTCGAACCGCTGCAAAATGAAAGGATGCGTCGCAGAACTGCTCAGCGCCCGCTCGATCGCCTGCGCCCACTCGTGTGCGGGCAGGTCGTGCCCGACATACACGCCGCGGCCGCCCCACGCGTGTTCGTGGAACCCCGAAATCTTCAGCACCAATTCGCGCTGCTTCTGCGAGAAGCGCGCCATCTCGCGCCAGTCATTGATGCCGAGTTCGGGGATGATGGCGTGCGGTGGCAGCGGCGTCGGATCCACGATCCAGGTGTACGGGAACACGCGGCGCAAGCTCTCCAGCCCCTTCTCGCCGAGTTGCTCGCGCCAAAACGACCGCAACTGCTCCATCCACAGGAACGCGAACAACATCTTTTCCTCAAGCTGCGGTTTGATCGGCGGGGTTACGTTCACCTCGCCACGCGCCGCCGCATCAAGAATCGCGTGCGGGTTCGGTATGTTCGGCAGGTCGAACAACTCGAAGAAACGGTACAGCGAGCGGACGTTCGACAGGTTGGTCAATTCCTCGGGCCGCACGACGCGAAACCCCACCTGTTGCCCCAACCACTCCATCTCGGGCCGATACGTCGCCGCCTCTTCCGAAACAACAACGGTGAGCGGATGCTTATCGATCTCCATCGCTGCAGCGAATCCCTCCATCACCCCGTGCGCGCCGCCGACAATCTCGTCGCCCAACTCGCCGTACGTCTTGCCCAGCCAGCCCGTCAGCCCAATACCGCCGGGGACTGAGTCCAGTTCCGTGATGAAGAAGTGATCGTTTGTGAGAATGACATCGGGGCGAATCACGCGGGGAATGTGGCTCTTGAAGCGATCTCGGCGCGAGAGTTCGACCAGTTCCTTCGGCTTGCCCGCGTCGAGATACTCCGCGATCCAACGCGGCAACTTGTCCTGCACGCTGTGCCGATACATCACGTTGCAGGCGCGATAAAACGCCAACAATTGCGGCCCGAGCGCTTCGAGTTTGGCGACGAGATCTGTCGGGAGCGGGAAAGCCTCGGGGGAAATCCGCCACGTTGCGCCCGCAAACAGCCCACCCGCAGGCAGATGGTCGCGCACGTAACGCGCCCGTTCCGCAGCCGACTGCGCTGAGGCCTCACTTGTCATTCGCGCAACTGGCCGTCCCCGACGACGACGAACTTGTAACTGGTCAACTCCTCCAATCCCATCGGCCCGCGCGCGTGCAGCTTGTCGGTAGAAATCCCGATCTCGGCACCGAAACCGTACTGACCACCGTCAGCCAATCGCGTGGAGACGTTCCAGAACACGCTCGAACTATCCACCTCGCGCAAAAACTTTTCTGCAGTTGCGCGGTCGCGTGTGACGATGGCGTCGCTGTGCGCGGAGCCGTACTTCGTGATGTGATCGATCGCCTCGCCCACTCCATTCACGACGCGTACCGCCAGAATCAAGTCCAGATACTCAGCGTACCAATCGTTCTCGACGGCGGCTTTTGCATTCGGCAAGAGCCGACGCGTCCGATCGTCGCCGCGCAATTCGACTTTGCGTTCCACAAGCGCCTTGCCGATGCGCGGCAGAAAACTGTCGGCCACCCTCGCATCCACGAGCAACGTTTCCATTGCGTTGCACACGGCGGGCCGCTGGCACTTGGCGTTGATCACGATGCGCTCGGCCATGTCGAGATCAGCTTCGCCGTCCACGTACACGTGGCACACACCCTTGTAGTGCTTGATGACGGGGATGCGCGATTTCTCCGCAACCGCCCGAATCAGTCCCTCGCCGCCGCGCGGGATGCAAAGATTGATGTACTCGTCCAGTTGCAGCAATTCGTCCACGGCAGTGCGGTCGGTCGTCGGCACGACGGTGATGCTGTTCGGCGGGATGCCGGGCGCGTTCATTGCCTCTGCAATGGCGAGGTTGGAGCGGATGGCCTCCGAGCCGCCGCGCAAGATCACGGCGTTGCCCGTCTTGAAGCACAGGCACGCGGCGTCTGCGGTGACGTTGGGGCGCGACTCGTAAATGATAAGAATGACACCGAGCGGCACGCGAACTTTCTGGATGCGAATGCCATTGGGGCGCGTCCACTCGCTGATGGTCTTGCCAACGGGATCGTCGAGCGCAGCGACTTCCCGCACGCCTTCCGCCATCTCGCGGACGCGCTTGTCGTCAACCAGCAAACGGTCGAGCACCGCCGACGACAATCCAGCGGCTTTCCCTGCCGCAACGTCCTTCGCGTTGGCGGCCTCGATCTTCTCGGCGTTGCGTTCGAGGCCATCGGCCATCGCGATGAGAGCCGCGTTCTTCGTCTTCGTTTCAAGCTTCGCCAGCGCGCGCGCCGCATCACGCGAACGTTCGGCAAGCAATCGCATTTGTTGCTTCAAATCCATTTACAGAATCACCAAATCATCGCGATGCACAACCACGCCCGTTTCTGCTTCGAGTCCTTCGCCACCGCCAACTTTCGCCAGCCCTCGCGCAAATTCAACATCATTCTTGTCGCGAATGCTGACGACATCGCCCCGCTCGAATTTCCCATCGATCCTTACGACTCCTTTTGCGAGCAAACTCTTGCCGTTCACGCACAGCGCCTGCTTCGCGCCTTCGTCCACGATCAGTGCGCCCGTGGGCTTCTGGAAAAACGCTATCCAACGCTTGCGGCTCTCCAATTTCGTGGTCTTCGGCAGAAAAATCGTGCCGACCTCTTCACCGGCAAGCACGTCAGCAAGCACGTTGGGGCGTTCGCCGCTGGCGACAATCATCGGAATGCCCGCGCGCGTCATGATCTTCGCCGCTTCGACCTTAGATTTCATGCCGCCGACGCTCGTCCGGCGGTCGGTACCGCCCGCGAGCGATTCGATTTCCGGTGTGATTTCGGCCACGGTGTGGATGATTGTGGGAGCGACATTCTTGTCGCGACCGGTCGGGGCAGGAATGCCCCTCCCACAAGGATTGGCATACAACCCCTCGACATGCGACAGGACGACGAGCAGATCCGCGTCGATGAGCGTCGCGGTCAGCGCGGCAAGGCGGTCATTGTCGCCGAACTTGATTTCTTCCACGGCGACCGTGTCGTTTTCGTTGATGATCGGCACGACGCCAAGTTTCAAGAGTTGCTCAAGCGTGTTGCGGACGTTGAGATATCGGTAGCGACGTTCCATCACGTCATCGTGTGTGAGCAGAATCTGAGCGACGGTGGTGTCGTGCTTGGCAAATAGCCTGTCGTAAATAGCCATCAATCTGATCTGACCGATGGCGGCGGCGGCCTGGAGTTCGTCGAGCCGTTTCGGGCGTTGCTTCAAGCTCATCCGCTCCATGCCGGCCCCGATGGCCCCGGACGAGACGACGATGACTTGCTTGTGTTGCTGGTGGAGTCCCACGATCTGTGTGACGAGCTGTTCGATTTTCTGCTCGGAAAGTTGGTTCTGAGCGTCGGTTAGCAAACCGGTGCCGAGTTTGACAACGACACGTTTGACGTCTTTCAAAATCTCCTGTCGAAGTTTCATCGCAACCTAGTTGCTTACCAGAATCGGGCGCTGCTGTCGACAGCGCATCCAAATCCCTATTGGTATTATCTCTCACACCTCACTGGGTCGTCAGCCGACCTCATGAACTGGCAGCCGTGGTTCACTGTTCAGGATGCCATTTTAGTGTATCCCGCCACCGCATCAGCGCCACCGGGGGGACGGGAGATAGGGACGTGATTGCACTTGACCCGCGCGTATAAACCCCTAAATTCCTAGGGTAAGAAGAGTCATACCGTGCGTTACCAGCGCCAACTATTTCGGTGGAGGTGGCTGATTTCACTCATGGCGATGGTGGCCGTGGGGACTTCAGCTATTGCGAGAGGCATTTCGGCGGGTTCTGGGGTCGATCAGCAGTTCTCTGCAGCCAGCCAATCCGTTTTGGGTGGGATGTGGGTGCTCACTTTCACACCCTCTCAGGAAGGCAAAGGCCTGGCAGGTTACCCATTGGCCTATGTGGACCCTGGGACAGGCCAGTTGATTCTGCAAATGGCCGTGGCTGCCTGTGTCGGAGCCTTATTCTACCTCAAACGAATCAGGGTTTTCTTCCGCAAACTGGTGGACAAGTGGTTCAAGAAACACTGACTTGGCGTTGGGCTGAATCCCGCCATTACCTGGTTTCTTGAATATGTTGCCTGTCTCTTCTTTCAGAGATCCTGACGGATGTTGTTTTGCGTGGGGCAAGCGGATTCTGCGCGTTGTCGATCCCGACGCGCTGGCTGAAATCGAACCTTTTCTGGCATCGGGCACGGCAGTTCAGTTCGTGGCTAGGCAGCAACTTGTTGCCACCCGGAAGCTGGACTCTGGCGAGCTGGATGAGTTGCGCCAAGCAGAGGGCTTTGAAGAGCTGGCCCGGCGATACGAGGTGGGGGCGGTGTTGGAGCATGAGCGGGTGGATTTTCCCAGCTATCCCTATGAGTGGCCGCCCGAGATGCTTTATGCCGCGGCGATGTTGACTCTGGACCTGGGCCAAGCGTGTCTGGCGGAAGGCTACGGGCTGAAAGACGCCACGCCCTACA
The DNA here is from genome assembly GCA_049510215.1 of Verrucomicrobiia bacterium. Taxonomy (GTDB): domain Bacteria; phylum Verrucomicrobiota; class Verrucomicrobiia; order Palsa-1439; family Palsa-1439; genus JBEKZD01. The sequence continues at coordinate 56,490 of JBEKZD010000026.1, read as the reverse complement.
ACGTGCTGTTTCGCGGCAGCAAGCCGGTCTTCATCGACCTGCTTTCCTTCGAGCGCCGTCATCCGGGCGATCCCGTCTGGAAACCGCACGCGCAGTTTTGCCGGACGTTTCTGCTGCCGCTACTCGCGTACAAGCATTGGGGTGTCCGGCCCGCCGATGTGTTTACCAAACGCCGGGACGGCTTCGAGACAAACGAGGTGTACCGGTTCTGCGGGCCGCTGCGGAAGTTTCTGCCTCCCTTTCTCATGCAGGTTTCTCTGCCGACCTGGCTGTCGCGCAAAGGCGCCGACAAATCCATCTACCGCGAGCACATTCTCCAGAATCACGAGCAAGCACGGTTCATCCTCGACTCCCTGTTCAATCGGCTCCGGCGTGCGCTCCAGCGGGTGGAGCCGAAACCAGGCCGAAGGACGGTATGGTCGGACTACACGGACTCTTGCAGCTACACGGAGGCAAACTTCAGTGCCAAGGAGGAATTCGTGAGCGCCGCGCTGGCTGAGTTCAAGCCCAGCCGCGTTCTGGATATCGGGTGCAATACCGGTCATTTCAGTGACTTGGCGGTCCGGGCCGGCGCGCAGGTCGTGGCGATTGACAGCGATCTCAGTTGTGTCGGCACGCTCTGGCGGCAGGCGCACGAGCAGAACCGGAGTATTCTCCCGCTCGTTGTGGATTTGTGCCGTCCAAGCGCAGCCAAAGGGTGGCGCAACCGGGAATGCACCAGCTTTCTGGAGCGAGCGACGGGCGCGTTCGACGCGGTGTTGATGCTGGCCGTGCTGCACCACTTGCTGGTGACAGAGCGAATCCCTTTGGACGAGGTACTGGATCTTGCGGCCGAACTGACAACCGGCGTGTTGATCATCGAATTTGTCGAGACGGGCGACGAGATGTTTCAAACCATCGCTCGCGGACGTGAGCATCTTCACGCGGATCTCACCCCGGCCACTTTCGAGGCCGCGTGCCGTCAGCGTTTTCAGATTGTCCGCGCCAAACAACTTGACGGCACCCACCGCCGGCTCTACCTTCTGAAAAAAGCGGGCCCCAAGGAATCCGTTGCCGCCTGATAACGAACCGGGTCCATTTGTTGCTCCAATATGAACATGAACGCCCCGCCGTCCGCACCTGCGACCGGCGGACCACTTCATGAATGAGACTGTAAAAGAACGATTGAAATCGCTGCGGGATGCCTTGCTGGCGTTTTCGCTGGCGAATCTGTGTTTCATCACCACGCGGCACGCGTTGTTTTACAACGAGCAGTTCCAGTACTATAAAAACCTTCCCCTGAACAGACAGGTTTTGTTGGGGCTGGCGCTGAACCTTATTCTGCTTGGGTTTGTTACTTGGCGCCTGACCCGTTGGGTCAGGCGTGCGCAATCCCGCCTCCTTTACAGGGTCGCCTGTGTGGTCGCCTTTGGCTTGTTCGCCATCCCGGTCGACTTCTTTCGGACCCATTTCTTGCACACTCAAGGCGGCAGGGCGCTGATGGATTGGGGCACGAATCCGCTCGTCATCGTGGGCAGCCTGATCGTGTTGTTTGCGGTCTGGCATTGGCCGAGATTTGTCCTGCGCGCGATAGGTGTGGTTTTGACGGTCTTGTTGCCATCGGTATTCCTGACGTTCGGGAAAATTGGGTACTACCTGTTGAAAACCCGCCCTGAAGCCCCGCCTCAACTGGCGGCGTTATTTCACACACCAACGCCATCCGTGGAACCGCGGGTGGTCTGGATCATCTACGACGAATTGGACCAGCGCCTGGCGTTTTCCAACCGGCCGAAAGATTGTCCGCTTCCCGAGCTTGATCGCGTCCGTGGCGAGAGCTTGCAGGCGACCAACGCTTTCCCTCCGGAAGGTTCGACCGCCACCTCGCTACCGGCCTTGATCACGGGGCGCTATGTTATCGACGCGAAGCCTGCTTCCAGAAGCGAGTTAAACATCACCTATGCGAACACCAACGCCCCCGTGGGCTGGAGCACCCAACCGACAGTTTTCTCCCGCGCCCGTGAACTGGGGTTTAACACCGCGCTGGTGGGGTGGTTCCATCCATACTCGCGCCTCTTTCCGTCCTCTTTGAACTTTTGCGCGTGGTACCCTTATGAGCCGTACCAACTGGTCCGGGCCAAAACGGTTCTGGGCAGCATGATCAACCAGATTTGGTCATTGGCACCGGTGTTGCAGCAGCGCCGGGAGCACATCGATTTCTACCAGAAGTCCCTGAATAAGGCGCGCAGTGTAGTGAAAGATGGCCGCTACGGGTTGGTGTTTCTCCACTTACCGGGGCCGCACTATCCCGGTATTTATAATCCCGGTAAGGGGACATTCACCCTCACAAGCTTCTCCCGCACTCGCGGGTATTTCCAGAACTTGCAGTTGACCGACAAAGCCATGGGAATCCTGCGCCGGGACATGGAACAAGACGGCCTGTGGGATCGCACATGGGTCATCATCAGTGCGGACCACTGGTGGCGCGAGGCTCGGGACTACGATGGCCGGCTGGATCATCGCGTTCCATTCATTCTCAAAGCGCCGGGAAAGAATCCACCGATGATCTATGGCGCGTTTCTCAACACCGTGGTCACGCAAGATCTGGTCCTCGCCATCCTCCGAAAGGAGATCTCCACGCTTCCGGACGCGGTCGCTTGGTTGGACACGCACAAAGCCCCACCGTCTCCAAGTTATGACATCATGCAGACAAAATGAGCGGCTGCCCGCGAGCGCACTACAGCGGAACCATACCGTTGCCAACCATTTGGGCGGCACGTGGCCAGATGCAGACAAGACGCGCACAAAGCGCTAGATGCAACTGGCGCGGCAGCGGTGGCTGAGTTTAGGTGGCTGAGTTTGGCTTTGCAATTTAGCCGATTTCTGATTTTATAGCGGCATGCATGGGGTTAGGGCTTTTGTTTTTGTGCAGTTGCTAGCCATTGCCACCGTCTTGCCGACCTCTTGGGGAAACCAAACCGAACCTGCCCAGCTGCAGCCCGCAAGTGCGGCCGACGGTCAGGTTGCCGCCGCAGCCGACAACGGCGAACTCACAGCGACGTCCACGGTGGCCAATATGGCAGCCACAGAGGACGACGACGGTCCGGAAGTAGACACGGTCAACTTCCCGGCCGACGGCACCAACAATGTCCCGCTGTCACCGACTCTCAGCGTCACAGTGTCCGATCCGGAAGCGACCAACATCACTGTCACATTCTTCGGACGTTTGGCCACGTCCGGACCCGACTTCACCATCGTGGCGCTGCCAGACACGCAGTATTACTCCTCGACTTACCCCGATATCTATCAGAATCAAATTGACTGGATTGTCAATAACCGCACGAACCTCAACATCGTGTACGTCGCGAGTCTTGGCGACATCACGGACGGCGGCGACTGTCAGCCCTATCAGTGGGCCAACGCCACCAACGCAATGTACCGCCTCGAAAACCCTGCGACTACCGGCCTGCCCGACGGTATCCCGTATGGCATGGTTCCCGGCAATCATGACCACCACTGCGGGACCACGCTCTACAACACCTACTTTGGCGCGAGCCGTTTTGCAGGCCACAGTTACTACGGCGGCAACCTGGGCGGCAACAACCAGAACCACTACGACCTGCTCAGCGCCGGCGGCATGGACTTCGTCATTGTGCACATGGACTTCAACTACTCAGAACCCGACGTGAATTACACGGCGATCGACGCGTGGGCCAACAGCGTGCTGCAGTCCAACGCCAACCGCCGCGCCATCGTCGTGTCTCACTGCATTCTGGAACCGGACGGCAGCTACGACCCCGACCGCAGTCCGTCGGTGTACAGCAGTTTGAAGGGCAACCCAAACCTGTTCCTTATGCTGTGCGGGCACAACTACGGCGAGTCTTGGCGCCAGGACAGTTATCAGAGCCACACCATCACGACCTGTCTCAGTGACTACCAGTTTGACCCCAACGGCGGCAACGGCTTCCTTCGCCTGTACCAGTTTTCCCCAAGCAACAACCTCGTCCGCGTGAAAACCTACTCGCCATACCTCAATCAGTACCAGACCGATGCCAACAGCCAGTTTCAGTTTAGCTACCAGATGAGTCAAGGCGCAGCCGCCTCGTATTTCGTCATCGGTACGACCAATGTCCCCTCCGATGCCACGGTCAACATGACATGGCCCGGGCTGACACCCAACTCGAAATACCAGTGGTACGTCACTCTCGACGATGGCGACGATGATGTCACCAGTCCGACCTGGCGTTTCACCACGACGGCAACCGGCACCAACACCGCGCCGACGGTTGCCCTCACCCAGCCGCCCGATGGCACCACCGTCTTCGCCGGCACGAATGTGACACTCCAGGCTACAGCCAGCGACGCAGAAGGTTTCGTCACCCGGGTGGATTTCCTCGTCAACGGCGGCACACTCGGCAGCGCGACGGCAAGTCCCTACAGCGTCATCTGGAGCAACACCACCACAGGCGTGTACAGCCTTGCCGCCGTCGCCTTCGACAGCGGCGGGCTTTACGCTACGTCCACGCCGGTCACACTCACTGTGGTCAATCCGCCCCCGCCCGTGGCCGGCTTTAGCGCCAGCCCTACCAGCGGTGCCGCCCCGCTTGCGGTGACCTTTGCCGACACCTCGGTCGGCACGATCACCAATCGTTTCTGGGATTTTGGTGACGGCAGCACGTTCAACACTACGGCTACCAACGTATCGCACACGTACACCACGTCCGGCACGGACACTGTCATGCTGGTGGTCAGTGGCCCCTCGGGCGTCAGCACGAACATCCAGCAGAATTGCATCGTAGTGGGGCCGATTCCGAATCCACCCGAGGCGTGGCAGATGCAGTATTTCGGCTGCACCGACTGCCCGCAGGCAGCAGGGGCTGCGGACCCCGACGGTGATGGCCAGAACAATCTGGCGGAGTTCCTGGCCGGTACTGACCCGACCAACAGCGCCTCGGCGTTTCGCATCACCGGCGTCACGCAGGAAGGCGACGACGTGCGCATTACCTGGACAATGGCGGACGGGCGGACCAACGCGGTGCAAGCCGCCACCGGCGGCACGGATGGCGGGTACAGCAGCAACTTCATCGACATCAGCGAGCCGATCATCACCAGCAATTCGGTGCAGCCGGAATACTGCATTTCGCACACCGGCGATGTGACAACCAACTATCTCGACGTCGGCGGCGCGACCAACGGCCCCGTCCGCTTCTACCGCGTGCGATTGGTCCCCTAGATCAAGCCGTTAGTTGCTACTGTTTGCGGTCGCAGGGATCGTCACTCGACCTCTTGAGACACAAGCTGGTTAATATCCGCCTCCTTCGTGAGTCGATCGACGGCCAATGCGCAGTAGCCGGCATCAATCTCGATGCCGATGTCGCGCCGTTTCGTTTGCCGGCAGGCAATCAGAGTCGAACCGCTGCCGCAAAACGGATCGAGCACTGTGTCGCCAACGAAACTGAACAGCTTGATGCACCGGCGGGGCAGCTCGACTGGAAACGGGGCGGGATGGCCGACGCGTTTATTGCTCTCGCCCTTGAATGTCCACACGCCGTTCGTCCATCCCATGAACTCGTTGCGCGAGATGTCGGATGCGCCGGAGCCGGACGTTTTCTTCCACGATTCCTTGTAGAGCACAACAACCACTTCCACCGGTGCGATGACGAACGGCGCGGAGGCCGAAAGCCACGAGCCCCACGCCGTGCGGCGGAAAAAATGTGCCGTATGAAATCGAAACGCTCGTTGACAGAGGGTGAGGTTTTGTTAGACTGGCAATGGAGTTTCCCCCGTTAGAGAGGCAAATCTTCTGCCTGCTCAAGGGCAGGATATTTCACAAGGATACCAAAGATTATGACGAAGAGTTCAAAGAAGTCTGCTGCGAAGCCCAGGACAACCAAAGCGCCCGCGTCGGCGAAGTACGTGTATTTCTTCGGCGGCGGCAAAGCCGACGGCAACGGCTCGCAGAAACCGTTGCTCGGCGGCAAAGGCGCGAACCTGCACGAGATGACCCGCATTGGATTGCCCGTGCCGCCCGGCTTCACGATTACTACCGAAGTCTGCACGTATTATTACGAGAACAAGAAGACCTATCCGAAGCAACTGGCCAATCAGGTCGAGACGGCGCTGGTGCGGCTGGAGGCTTTGACGGGCAAGAGGTTCGGCGACAAGGACAATCCCTTGCTCGTCTCGGTGCGCTCGGGCGCGCGCGATTCGATGCCGGGCATGATGGACACGATCCTCAACCTCGGCTTGAACGACGAGGTGGTCGAAGTGGTCGCGAAGAAGAGCGGCAACCCGCGCTGGGCGTGGGACTGCTATCGCCGGTTCATCCAGATGTACGGCGACGTGGTCATGGGCGTGCAGAAGATCGGCCGCGACGAGCACGAGCCGTTCGACGAGGTCATGGATGAAATCAAACAGAAGGTCGGCGCGAAACAGGACATGGACCTCAATGCCAAGCAACTTCGCGAACTCGTCTCCCGTTTCAAGGACCTGATCCGCAAGCGCACGGGCAAGGACTTCCCTCAGGATCCGCGCGAGCAACTCTGGGGCGCGATTGGCGCCGTGTTCGGTTCGTGGAACAACGACCGCGCCATCGTCTATCGCCGCAAGTACGGCATCCCGCACGAATGGGGCACGGCGGTGAACGTGCAGACGATGGTGTTCGGCAACCTCGGCGACACCAGCGCGACGGGCGTGGCGTTCACGCGCGATCCGGCGACGGGCGAGAAAGTGTTCTACGGCGAGTACTTGATCAACGCGCAGGGCGAAGACGTGGTCGCAGGCATTCGCACGCCGCAACCGATTGCGAAGTTGAATGACGACATGCCTAAGGCGTTCGCTGAGCTGAACAAAGTGCGAGAGACGTTGGAGAGCCGTTTCCGCGACATGCAAGACTTCGAGTTCACCATCGAAGACCACAAGCTGTACATGCTCCAAACCCGCAACGGCAAACGCACCGGCGTCGCCGCCGTGCGCATCGCCATCGAGATGGTGGACGAAAAACTGATCGATTGGAAGACGGCCGTGGCGCGCGTGCCTGCTGATTCGTTGACGCAGGTGCTGGCGCCGATATTTGACCGCAACGACCGCGATGCGGCGGTGAAGTCTGGACGACTGCTGTGCAAAGGCCTGGCGGCAGGCCCCGGCGCCGCGAGCGGCAGAGTCGTGTTCAACGCTGAAGACGCCGTGGAGCGCGCGCACAGGGGCGAAAAGGTTCTTCTCGCCCGCATCGAAACCAGCCCCGAAGACTTGCGCGGGATGATCGCTGCTGAAGGCATCCTCACTGCGCGCGGCGGTGTGTCGAGCCACGCGGCGTTGGTGGCCCGGCAGATGGGCAAGGTCTGCGTTGCGGGCGCAGCGGACATCGTGATTGATTACCGGGCGCGCGTGATGCAGGTGAAAGGCCGCACGATCAAGGAAGGCGATTACATCTCCATCGACGGCACGCTCGGTGAGATTTACGAGGGGCAAGTCAAGACCGCCCCCAGCGAAGTTGTCCAGGTGCTGGTTGCCAAGTCGCTCGATCCGAAACAGAGCCGGACCTATCAGCAGTTCGCCAAGTTGATGAACTGGGCCGACAAGCTGCGCCGGCTCGATGTCCGCACCAATGCCGACCAACCCGACCAAGCCGCCAACGCCATCGCGTTCGGCGCAACGGGCATCGGGTTGTGCCGCACCGAACATATGTTCTTCGAAGGCGACCGCATCTACGCGATGCGCGAGATGATTCTCGCCGAGACCAAGGAAGCCCGCGAACGGGCGCTGGCCAAGCTGTTGCCGCTGCAACGCGATGACTTCGTCGGTATCTTCCGCGAGATGAAGGGCTATCCGGTCACCATCCGCACGCTCGATCCGCCGTTGCACGAGTTCCTGCCGCACGACAGCGAGACGCAACGGGCCACAGCGCACCGTCTCGGCATCAGCCCGGAAATGGTTGCTGCTCGCGTGCAGGCGTTGCACGAGGCCAACCCGATGCTCGGTCATCGCGGCTGCCGTTTGGGGATCACCTATCCCGAAATCACCGAGATGCAGACCCGTGCCATTATCGAGGCGGCCATTCAGGTGCAAAGCGAAGGGATCAAGGTGAAACCTGAAATCATGATCGTGCTGGTCGGCTTCGCGAAGGAACTCCAGAACCAGTTGGAGATCGTCCATCGTGTCGCCAAGCAGGTCATGGAAGAGAAGAAGACCAAGATCAGCTATCTGGTCGGCACGATGATCGAAATCCCGCGTGGCGCGCTCTGCGCCGACGAGATCGCTAAGGACGCGCAGTTCTTCAGCTTCGGCACCAACGACCTGACCCAGACCACGCTCGGCATGAGCCGCGATGATTCAGGATCGTTCCTGCCATACTACCAGGAACTGGAGATTGTGAAGAACAATCCGTTCGCCACGATTGACCAGGGCGGCGTCGGCCAACTCATGCAGATCGCCATCGAGAAGGGCCGCAAGACGCGACCCGACATCAAGCTCGGCATCTGCGGCGAGCACGGCGGCGACCCGGCCAGCGTGGAGTTCTGCCACCGCATCGGATTGAGCTACGTAAGCTGCTCGCCGTTCCGCGTCCCCGTGGCGCGCCTCGCCGCAGCGCAGGCGGCGCTGAAGGACAATGAATGACCGACCGAATCATACGGTTTACGGTAGGGGCGACCCGTCGGGTCGCCCTTACTTTTCTGCTCGGGCGCCCATTGAACCAAACGCGGTTGTCGGACATCTAAGCTGCGGGAGAACGATAATGTGACAGATCCGCGGCTAAAGTGCTTGCGTACTCGTGGCTAAATTCATAGCCTGACCGTACCAAGTGGGGTTGATTCTCCTTTGTAAGGAGAAAGTTGCAGAAATGGCTATCGAGCGCGAAAGAGAAAGCGACGACGGGATCAAGATTTACCTCCGGGAAATCGGGAAGATTCCCCTGCTCAAGCCCGAGGATGAAGTCAGGCTGGCCGCGCGCATCAAGAAGGGCGACAAGAAGGCCCGTACCAAGATGATCAGGGCGAACCTGCGCCTCGTTGTCAAGATCGCCCACGACTACTCCAACCTCGGTCTGCCGTTGCTCGACCTCATCAGCGAAGGCAACATCGGATTGATGAAAGCCGTCGAGCGGTTCGACCCCAAGAAGGGCGGCAAGCTCTCCACCTACGCCGCGTGGTGGATCAAACAATCCATCAAACGCGCGCTGGCCAACCAAGGCAAAACCATTCGCCTGCCCGTCCACCTTGTCGATAAGATCAGCAAGGTGAAGCGCGCCAGCCACCAGCTCAGCGAGAGACTCGGTCGCGAGCCAACCGATGCCGAACTGGCGGCCAAGCTCGACATGTCGCCCGCCAAGGTCACTCAGTTGCGCACCATCAGCATACGGCCCGCCAGCCTTGATGCGCCCATCGGCGAGGACGACGTCGCCGAGTTCAGCGAAATCGTCGGCGACGAAAACGCGCTGACGCCGTTTGAGCTGCTGCGCGACAAGACGCTGCGCGAGGACATCTCAGAAGTCCTCAGCGAAATCGAACCGCGTGAAGCCGAGATTCTGATACTGCGCTTCGGGCTGGACGGCAGCAAGCCACAGACGCTTGAGGAAGTCGGAAAGAAGTTCAAGGTCACGCGCGAGCGCGTCCGCCAGATTCAGAACATCGCCCTCATCAAGCTGCGTCGCATCATGGAAAAACAGGAGCGCACTGTCCCAGCCGCCGGCAAGCACTGAGCCCTCACGATTCACATATCGGACACACTCATGCGCCGCCGCGTCGTCCGGGCTGAAGCCTGACTTTCGGACTTTCATTTCCGCGACTCTTCCTGTACAAACGGCCCGCCATGAACGACCAACTCAAAGCCGCTGTGCGCGACGTGCCGGATTTTCCCATCAAGGGCGTTCTGTTCAAAGACATCACCCCGATTCTGCAGGACGGCAAACTTTTCCGTCAGGCCGTGGATGCCATCGCCGACCGTCACAAAGGCAGGAAAATGGACGCCGTGGTGGGCATCGACGCGCGTGGGTTCATCTTCGCCGGCGCCGTGGCCTACAAGCTCGGCATCGGCCTCGTCCCCGTCCGCAAGAAAGGCAAGCTCCCGTACAAAACCGTCGTCACCAGCTACACGCTGGAGTACGGCAGCGAGACCAGCGAAATGCACGTGGACGCACTGAAGAAAGGAGACAACGTCATTATCGTGGACGATCTCCTTGCCACCGGTGGCACCGCCATGGCCGCCGCGACGCTGGTGAAACAACTCGGCGGCAACATCATCGAAATCGATTTCCTCATCGAACTGTCCTTCCTCAAAGGCCGTGAACGCCTGAAAGACTACCGGGTCTTTTCGACGATCGTGTACTAACAGCGTCCTAAGAGAATCCGTTGTAGGGTAGGCGCTTCGCCTGCCACCGTGCGAAAACAACGGCCAGCGGTACGCTTGCCCCACAATTCCTATTCATCGCGGCGCAACCCTGCGCCCGTTTTCGTAACCGTTTCACGTCGCCACTAATTCTTGCCACTTCCGGTGTAGCGGCGCTTCTGCGAAGCGCCGAATTCTCTCGGAAAATCAACGGCCCGCGCCTCGCAGAAGCGCGGCTACAACAATAAACACCATTTGGGCAACACGCCCAGAAGATGTGACCCTATCTTCCTACAACGACCCATCGTCTGTAGCAAGGATCCGCCGTTTGTAGGGCGGCCATGTTGGCCGCCACGTCGAAAGTTGAAATATCCGTGTCGCTCGGGGTAAACTGCTCAGCCGTCATGGGCAGGCCTCCGCGAATCCCCGTCTGGTTATCGCTGGATCAACCGGTGGTGTACTACATCACAATCTGTGTCGCGAGACGCGAGCGGGTTTTGAACAACCCAGACGTCTTGGCCGCGGTCAGGATGTTTTGCTCATCCAACACAAACTGGCTTTTGCTATCGGCCGTGATCATGCCTGATCATCTTCACGCGTTGGTCGCGCCGATGGATCGTGACGCTCCAGTCACTCAATTCTCAGCAGGCTTGAAACGCCATGTCCGCCGAGCGGTTCATGCAGAGTGGCATTGGCAGGAAGGTGTGTTTGACCGGCTGCTTCGGCGTGACGAATCAGCAGAAACCAAGTGGCTCTAGATGCGCGAGAATCCTGTGCGCGCAGGTTTGGTGTCTCGCTGGGAAGGGTGGCCTTACTCGATCGGTTTTCGGAAGCCCGGCGGCGGCGAAAATCGCCGCCCTACAACAACCCACAATTTGCATCACGATCTGTAATTGTAGGGCGGCCATCCTGGCCGCCGGGGCCGCCTAAGCCGGCAGCGCCGACTTGAGCCAGCGGATGTTCTCCTTGTGAAGCTGCTGGACAGTGGCGAGCGGACTGCGCCCCGACTTGAGATCAGGCTCGTCCAGCGCCGTGCTAATCTCGTCGATGATGTGCTGTTGTGCGGACTGAAACATGTAGAGCGTGTCGGTCAGCGATTCATCGGACAACTTCAGCGAGAAACGCGCGCTGGAGATATCGGTCGGGCTTCCGCCGAGGGCGCGAATGACGTTCGCGAGGCTGACGCAGTTCACGCTGCAATCTTTGCGGATGCGCTTGATGACCTCTCGTTTGACGGGGTCGTCGCATTGGGATTCGGACCGACGCAGTACGCGGACGCACGCCCATTCGTCCGCCAGAATCTCATTGAGTTTTTCGGCGACGGTGCTCACGCCACCTGTCAACTGCCCTCGGGCTTGGCGGCCGTGCTGAGCGGGCTGGCCCCGAAGCTTTCGGGGCTGGCCGGCATGACGAAATTCTCAACCGAATCGGGGTGACTCGGGTCGAATCCGTGGAAGTCATCCACGATGTGTTTGGCGAGGGCCAGCTTGCTTTGTCGGATTCCCTCGACGATGCACTGTACCAGTTCGTAGCTGCCGTAGTTGTTGTGGTGGGTGCCATCCTGAAACGCTTTGTCGATGTCCTGCCCCAAGGCTTTGTAAAGTAGCTTGCTCATCGCGTGCAGATCGATCAGCGTCACGTTGTCTTCCTTGGCCACCTGGCGCACGGTCTCGGGATATTCACCCAAGGTATCTTTCTCCACGCCGTTCTTGCGCTCCATTGAGGTCACAAGCACGGGAATGCCGCCCCGTTTGCGCGTTTCGGCGACGAGATGTTTCAGGTCGCTCTTGTAGGATTCGAGGGCGTTCGGGCTTTTGTTCTTCATGTCGTTATGCCCGAATTGCATGAAGAGATAGTCGCCGGATTTCATCAGGCTGAAGACCTTGTCGAACCGGCGGGCGCTGAGGGAGCTTGCCACGGACTCGCCCGATTCCGCGTGATTGGCCACAGCGATGTCCGGCTTCAGGAAACGAGTCAGCATTTGCCCCCAGCTATTCCACGGTTCGCGCGGTTGATCACAGACGGTCGAGTCGCCCAACAAATAGACCGTGGGAACATCGTCTGCCCGGCTGATTTCGAGAGAGCAAACGCATGGACGCGCGCCGTTGAACTCCAAGGTCAGCTTATCGTCCCAAGCCCAAATCTCCGTCGTCTTCTCGCGCTCCTTGAGCCTGACTTCGCCACCGGTCGAAATCCGGGGCGTACGGGTGTTGACGATGAACGTGCGCGTCTCGAATTTCCCGGTCGTCGTGTGCACTTTTTCCAGCATCAGCCGCCGCAACTCCGCTTTCACAGTCGCGTCGGATTCCCCGTCCTTGTCCCCCAGCGTGACCGTCACTCTGTAATTTCCCTCCGGCAACGCGACCGAAAAGTAGAATGGTTTGTCGGAAGTAATGAAACCGCTGCGCAACGGCTCGTCTCCTCCGCGATCAAAAGCAGTGACGTTCGCGGCGGGTTCAAACCCATAGCCGAGTTCCTTGGTGTAAACGGTGGTCGGCAAAATCCGAGTGTACCCCGGCTGGACTTTCCCAGACCCAAAACCGAACTTGAAGCTGGTTCTGGATGTCCGGTTGGTGGCGGCCCCCACCGTCTGCGCCTTGGTTGGAAAGATCGCCGCAGCGAGTCCCGCAATGACCACCAAGAAAGCGATCGATCTCAACGAACGGTTCTTTGACATTTTGAATTCTCCGGTACGGGTCCTAACGCAATGTTCAACCGACTGCCTACCTCGACTGCACAAAAGGTTCCGCCCGACCCAGCAAGCGCACCCAACCCATCGTCGCGCGCCATCTCGTTGAGCTTGCTGACGAGGCCGCTCATGGCGGACCCATCTGGTCGTGAGTCAAACTAAACCACGCTGCCGTCCACGTATCCTGGACGATCCCACGGCGCCACGGTATCGGCAAGAGCCACGCAGGTTTGGTCGTGGATCATAGCCCGTTGCTCTTTGCTCAGGGGCCGGAAGTTCATCGCGATTGCGCTGTTTTCATCCAATTGACGGACTGACTCCATGCCGGTGATGGCGCAGTGAACGCCTTTCAAGCTCAGCGCGTAGCGCAGGAGATCCGTTCCCCGCAGCTTCGCCCCCTGGGCAAATTGCACCGTCTTCATCGCGATGACGCCCATCTTCCGCTCGGCCGCCAGCGGCAGAAGTTTGTCCTCATACCGGCCATTGTCAGGCCGGGTGCACGGAAAGACCGTCAATACCGCGTCAGGATCGAACCGGCGGATGGCTTCGATGAGAATGCCGGCCTCGGTGTGGCCCGTGATGCCGAAATGCCGAATGATCCCCTCCTCCTTGGCTTTGCGCGCCGCCCGCACCGCGCCTTGCTCAATCACGCGGAGGTCGGGGTCCCATTCTGGCCGTAGGTCGTGGATGTGATAGAGGTCAATGTGATCGGTCTGCAAATTCTTGAGACTGGTTTCAATATCGCGGCGGAACCCGTCGTAATCGCGATGGTCGCCCTTGGTTACGAGAAAGATTCGGTCGCGGAACTGCTTCACCACCGGACCAATGGTTTCCTCGCTGCGTCCGTACGATCGCGAGGTATCCCAGTAGTTAATCCCCAGATCCAACGCATGACGCAGGTACTCTTCGTGCGCCGCACTGCCCGGCGTGGCACGGCGATACAGGCCGGTACCAAGTCCCAAGCCCAAGATGGAAACCTCTGTTTCGATCCGCCCGAGCGACCGGCGATCAACAGTCGGCTTCGTCGATGGAAGCGCCGCCAAAATCTTGGACGATCTCAACCCCGCCATCAACGTGGCTGCTCCGAACAGGCCCCGTCGCAGAAACTCACGCCGTGTCGTGTCTTTCATAGTCCGCGCTGCCTTTCTCCTTGCCGATATTGCCACAGCCAGTAGAACCCGCCAATCACAATTCCGTGCGTGATCTGGCCTGACCGGATCATGCCGTCGATTTGTGACAGCGGTGCCAAGCGCACAACGATGTCTTCGGCGTGATCGAGGGCCGGTTCGCCAATTTTTCGGCAATTGGTGGCCAGCATGTAATACTGCAGATTGTTTTGGATCGCGGGATTGGGACGCACCGTGCCCAGCCGCACCAACTCGCCCGGCTCGTAACCGGTTTCCTCCAGCAACTCACGCCGGGCGCATTGCTCGGGCGTTTCACCTTCGTCCATCAAGCCACCGGGTGTTTCCAGTTCGACGGTGTGCGATCCGTGCCGCCACTGTTGAACCAGAATCACTTGCTCGTCGTGCGTCATCGGAATGACGTTCACCCAGTTGGGTTGATCCAGCACGTACATGTCGTGCGGCTGACCGGTGCGCGGGTTGATGGCGACTTCCTTGCGCACCTTGAAGATGCGGCAGTCCGCGACCTGTTCCGATCGAGCGATCTGCCAGGGACGGATCACACCGTTGCCGCTACTTGGCATTGCTGGCGGCTTTGTCTAGCCGCTGGAGGAACTCGGTGGCGGATACGTAGCCGAGAATCTCGCCGGTTTTCTTGCCGTCGCCGTTGACGAACACGATGTGCGGGTAACCGCGCGTGCCAAATTGACTGGCCAGTTGCGCGGCGCGTGAGGTCTTTTCGGGGTTGATTTTCACCGTGACGAAATTCTTTGCGAGCTTCTCGCTGACCTTGGCATCGGCGTAAACATCTCTGTCCAGTTTCTTGCACCAGCCGCACCAGTCGGTGTACACGTCCACAACGACCGGTTTGTTGTCTTTCTTTGCTGCCGCGATCGCCTTGTCGTAATCGGTTTCCCACTTGACCGTCTCGGCGCCCACAGACACCACCGCCGCCGCCAGTCCCACGATTACGATGATAAACCGTTTCATATACCCTCCCGTTTCAGGACGCGCTGAGCACGGCCTCTTTGGCCTCCGCTTCAAGAGACGGAGGCGGATCAATCCACTTGCCATGCTCCTTAATCAGCTTGACCAGTTCGTCCACCGCCTGCTCTTCCGGAATGTGTT
The DNA here is from genome assembly GCA_049510215.1 of Verrucomicrobiia bacterium. GTDB lineage: Bacteria > Verrucomicrobiota > Verrucomicrobiia > Palsa-1439 > Palsa-1439 > JBEKZD01. Next base: position 41,250 of record JBEKZD010000026.1, on the reverse strand, counting down.
GTTTGACCTGCGTCTTGCCAACCCAAAGCGAAATGCGCCCCGGCGCCGTGCCGACGTAACCAAAATCGGCGTCGGCCATTTCGCCGGGGCCGTTGACGATGCAACCCATGACCGCGATCTTCACACCCTTTAGATGTGACGTGCGGGATTTTATATTCGCGGTTACTGTCTGCAAGTTGAACAACGTCCGACCGCAGCTTGGGCAGGCCACGTAATCGGTCTTGAACGTCCGTGCTCCCGCCGCCTGCAAAATGTTGTACGCAAGCTTCACGCTCTTCAGCAAATCCTCCTCGCCCGTGATTTCCACGGCGTCGCCGATGCCATCACACAGCAACGAGCCGATGTGCGTGCTCGCAGCGATCAGTGAATTGGTGGCACAGGCGTCCCTGCCTGTACGATCGATCCGGTCGCGCAGCAGGATCGGCAACACAAGCCTGCGATTGTCGAACCTAGCGGCGAGAATGCGATACGCGCCAATGACGTCAAGCCCGTCCACCTGCCCGACGGCGAGAATGACCTGGTTCTTCGGGAACATATTCAGCACACCCGCCAGCGTCGCGCAGTTGTTCACGAACAACTCGGGCGACTCGCCCTCAACATCGAACTGCACCGTTAACTTCGCGGCATCGGCCAAAAGCCCCGTGACGTCTTCCTTCCCCGTGTAGGGCACGTTGATCTTCTCAGCAACCTCCAGTAGCGCGGGCGTCCCGCCCGTCCCGTCGCTCGAAACAAACGGGCTGGAAGTCCTTTCTACTCTGACTGCAATCGGCGACTGGACGTGACGCTCGCGCAGCTTCGGCTTGAGCGCGGCAATCTTGGCGATGTCGGCTGCGCTCTTCACGTGAAACTGCAAAATCTCCGCGAACGTGTCTGGCTCGACGGTCGTAATGCGTTGAATCTGGCCGATCGTGGCGTTGAGCGGCACGGGCACTTCGACGCGCGGTGGATGTTCCTTTCCCATGCGCAGGCGCAACTCGCCGATGCAGTACTCGGGCGTCGGGCGGCGCGTGTAGGTGAACGGATCGCGTTTCTCTGTGACTGTAACAGTAGCGCGGGCGTCTCGCCCGTTCTGTTCATCTGCAGAACACGGGCGGGACGCCCGCGTTACTGTTTTCTGCACTTCCCAAAGCGCGTTGTACTTCTCGACGAGTTCCTTGCACACGGGGATCTCGTGAACGCTGTCTTCGGTGAGTGAAACGCGGACCGTGTCGCCGATGCCGTCTTCGAGCAATGCGCCGATACCGATGGCGGACTTGATGCGGCCATCCTCGCCCTCGCCCGCTTCGGTAACGCCGAGGTGTAGCGGGTAATTCCAGTCCGAGCCTTCCTCATTCATCCGCGCGACCAACAGTCGGTACGCCTCGATCATCACCTTCGGGTTGCTGGCTTTCATCGACAGTATGATGTCGTGATAGTTCTGTTTGCGGCAGATGCGGACGAATTCCAACGCGCTCTCGACCATGCCGAGCGGCGTGTCGCCATAACGATTCATGATGCGGTCGGATAGCGAGCCGTGATTGGTACCGATGCGCATGGCGCGGCCGAGTTCCTTACACTTGAGCACCAGCGGCGTGAACGCCTTCTCCAGCCGCTCGAGTTCCTCGGCGTATTGGTCGTCGCTGTACTCCCGAACGGCGAACTTCTTGCGGTCAGCGTAATTGCCGGGGTTGATGCGCACCTTTTCGCACCACTCGGCCGCCTCCAGCGCCGCGGCGGGAACGAAATGAACGTCGGCCACGATCGGCGTGTCGTAGCCGCGTTTGCGGAGCGCGCCGACGATGTTCTTCAAATTCCTCGCGTCGTTGATCGAAGGCGCGGTGATGCGCAAAATCTCGCAGCCGGCTTCGATGATCGGGATCGCCTCCTTGACGCATGCCTCCGTGTTCATCGTGTCGGAAATGAGCATCGTTTGAACGCGGATCGGATTGTCGCCGCCGACGCCGACATGGCCGACTTCGACCTCGCGCGTGGCGCGACGCCGCCAGAAAAATGGGTTGGCGCAGTAGTTCATGGCTGGGTTGCGGGAACGCTTTCGTTGGTCTGCACCGGCTTCTCACTCGAGTTGAAGCGAAAACCGAAAAAGCGTTTGAAATCAAAAACTGTGATGTAGAGCATAAAGCTGATGAGCAAAACGGCGAACGCGGTGGAAACCGCGTGCACAAAGCGCGCGGGCAGCGGATGGCGAAACACCGACTCATAGACTGCGAAGAAAATGTGGCCGCCGTCGAGCACGGGAATGGGCAGGATGTTGAACACGGCGAGCGCCAGATTGATGAGGACGGCGAACTTGAGACCGCGCGTGATACCACCACTCCGAATCTCGTACCACCAGCCACCGGCAATGCCGACCGGTCCACTGAAGCTGCTGATTCCAACACCGGTTCGATTGTGGTGAAACACGGCATAGAACGTGTCGCCCAACATCTGAGCAACCTCCGAGAATTGCGCTTCAAGCGTGGGACCGGGGCGAACCACCTCGAAGTCCACTCGATCCTCCAATTCGACGCCGATGCGTCCCACGTTCTTCTCCGGCTCGAGTCGCGGAGTGGCCGTGATCACCGTCATCTTCCCCTCGCGCATGACCTTGAGGCGGACCGGCTGTCCTGGTTTCTTGCTGATGAAGTTGATCAACTCCTGCCGAGTCGAAATCGGCACATCATTAACCGCGAGGAACTCGTCGCCGGGAAGCACACCGGCAGCTTCCGCAGGACTATTGGGAAGAACCATCTTTGCGAACGGACGCCCTTCCGGATAGAGGTTGATCGTCTTCAGGCCAAAATCATGATTGAATTCCGTCTCCAAAAGGAATTCTTTTGGCACGCCTTTCTGCTCGATAACGACACTGACGGAGGGATCCAAGCTGAGCGCCACCAACCGTTGGATGTCGAACCAATTCTTCACTTCCTGGCCGTTGACTTTAGCAATGCGATCCGCAGCGCGGATTCCCAGTTGTTCTTCACGGCTGCCCGGTTCCACCCAGCCAACGATTGGCGGGTTGACGGCAACTGCGAGGCCGACCCGCCAGATAATGCAAGCAATGATCGCAGCCAGCACGACGTTCATGATCGGCCCGGCGAACGCGACCAAGATTCTCGACGCGGGCGACGCGAGCGGAAGTTCTTCGGGCTTCGATTCCGCCTTGCCTTCGATCATTTCCATAGGCGCCATCTGCGGAATCGAAACGTATGCACCGAACGGAATCCAGCAGATGCAATACTCCACGCCGTCGCGCGTCCAACGGAAAACCGGCGGCCCCCAGCCAAAAATCGAGAACCGTTCGACCTTCATTCCCCGGCGGCGGGCCATCACGAAGTGGCCGTACTCGTGCGCAAAGACGGTCAAACTAAAAAAGAACACCACCAGCAACGCCGGGTAGAGCTTAGTGACAACAATATTCTGCAGTAAATCAAACGGCATGTTCTGCTTCCTTTCGCGCCCAAAGGTCTGCTGCCACTATAACATCCAACGAAGGCGATGCAACCGCGCGATGCGCCCGCATCACCTGCTCCACCGTCTCGAAAATCTGCGTGAACTTGATCTTCCCGTCCACGAACCGCGCCACCGCAACCTCGTTCGCCGCGTTGAACACGGCGGGCATCGTCCCGCTCGCGCGTCCCGCCTCGCGCGCCAGCCGCAACGATGGGAACCGTTCCGGGTCCGGGTTCTCGAACGTCAGCTCGGCAATCTTCGCCAGATCGGTCGGGGGCATCGAATTCGGCAACCGGCGCGGCCACGTCAGCGCGTACTGAATCGGGTACCGCATATCCGGCACGCTGAGTTGCGCGAGGATCGAGCCATCCAGAAACTCCACCATTGAATGCACCACGCTCTGCGGATGAATCACCACGTCCACGCGGTCGATGTCGATGTCGAACAGCCAGCGCGCCTCGATCATCTCCAGTCCCTTGTTGAACAGCGTGGCGGAATCGATCGTGATCTTCTGTCCCATGTTCCAACTCGGATGCTTCAGCGCCTCGGCGACAGTGATGCTCTCAAATCTTTCCCGCGGCGTCTGACGAAACGGCCCACCTGAAGCCGTCAGAATCAACCGCTTCACATCCGCGGGATCGCGTCCTTCCAGGCACTGAAAGATCGCGCTGTGTTCGCTGTCCACAGGCAGCACTTTCACGCCGTGCTTGCGCGCCTCGGTCATGACAAGTTCGCCCGCCATCACGAGGATCTCCTTGGATGCCACCGCCAAATCCTTGCCCGCGCGAATCGCGGCCAATGCCGGCTCAAGGCCCGCCGTGCCTACAATCGCGACCAGCACAATGTCCGCTTCCGGCATCGTGGCCAGTTCGACCAATCCGCGCTCCCCCGCCAAAAACTTGGTGGTACAGGCGCTTGCCCCGCCTCGGCGGTGGTCCCCGCCTGTGAACCGCCGCTCAAGCTCCTTCGCCTTGTCGCGGTTGGTCATCGCTACGGCCTTCGGCTTGAACTGGCGGATGGCCTTTTCCAGCGCGTCCACGTTCTCGCGCGCCGCCATGCCGATAATGCGGATGTGCTGAGGCAAATCGGCTGCCACCTTCTGCGTGCTGACCCCGATGGAGCCAGTGGCGCCAAGCAGGACAACGTTCTTGGGTTTCATCCTCGGAGCATCAACCTCATGTAAACGTACAGCAGCGGCGCGGTGAAGAGGAGGCTGTCGACCAAATCGAGCGCGCCGCCATGGCCGGGCAACACGTTGCTGGAATCTTTCACGCCCGCTTCGCGCTTGATCAGCGATTCCGCCAGATCGCCAACCACCGCCGCTGCGCCCAGCACGACGCCGAGCAATAGCGCGTCGTTCCGCGTCATCCCGCTTTCACCCAATTCATGAAGCCAGTGGAAACACACGATGCTGCTCGCAACGGCAAACAGGATGCCGCCCGCCGTGCCTTCCCAGGTTTTGTTGGGGCTGATGCGTGGGATCATTTTGTGTTTGCCGACCGTCGTGCCGACCAGATACGCGCCGATATCCGTGAATTTTGTCACCACCACCAGGTACATCACAAAAAACCGACCGTCTGCCGAAGCGAAATTGATGCGGGTGATGAAATTGCTCAGCCATGCGACGTAAATCAACCCGAAGAATGTGACCGCCATCGTTTCGATCCCATGCGGGTTGAGTTTCTGCGGGAACTGCCGAATGAAAACTCCCAAGGCGAACACCAACAGAATGAAAATGTCGAAGTCGTACGACAGCGCGGGAAAATCCGATTGCGAGCGGAACCGCTGCATGCCGAAGACGAACCAGCTTCCCGAGATCAGCGCCACCGCGCCGATCACGCCCCACACTTTGAACGCCTTCAGCCCTTTGGCTTCGCAGATCTCGTAAAACTCCCAGACGGCGCGAGCGATGACCACGTTCATGAATAGATACAGCCCTGTCGGCGGCAGCCAGAACACCACCGCCAGCATGACCCCCCACAGAACGATGGAACTGATCAGCCGCCAGCGAAAGCCTGTCCGCTTCTCTGGAGTTGTTTGAACCATTGTGGGAGCGGCGTCCCCGCCGCGATCTGCGGGCCCCGTCGCGGCGGGGACGCCGCTCCCCCGATCCAAGTCTCCGCTCATTCAGTCTCTCCGCCGCCGACGCGCCCAAATCGTCGATGCCGCTTGCTGTAGTCTTCCAGCGCCTTCATAAACGCCTCTTTCCGAAAGTCCGGCCAGAGCGTGTCCGTCACATAAATCTCGGCATACGAAATCTGCCACAACAGGAAATTGCTCACTCGCATCTCGCCACTGGTGCGAATCAGTAAATCCGGATCCGTAATGCCCCGCGTGTACAGATGCTCGCTGATGACCTTCTCGTCGATGTCGGCAACATCGAGCCGCCCCGCTTTCAACTCGCGTCCGATGGAGCGCATCGCGTCCACGATCTCGGCACGGGCGCCATAGCTTAGCGCCAGTACCAGCGTCAGCCCGGTGTTCTTGCTCAGCGCCTCGATGCTCTTGTCGAGCTGACGCTGCGCGCTCTGCGGCAACTCGTGCAACCGCCCGATGGCTGCCAGTCGTACATTATTTTTGCTCAGCTCGGGGATCTCCTGCGTCAGATAAAACTCCAGCAAATGCATCAGCGCCGTCACCTCGGCCTTCGGTCGATCCCAGTTCTCAATGGAAAACGCGTAGAGCGTCAGGTACTCGACGCCCACCTCGCCAGACACCCGCACAATCTCGCGCACGCTTTCCGCGCCCGCGCGATGCCCCTCAATTCGCGGCAACCCGCGCTGCCGCGCCCAGCGCCCGTTACCATCCAGGATGATGGCCACGTGGCGGGGAAGATTTTTGGGGACTGGGGTCATCTCACGTATCTCGTACTCCCGCTCACGCTCGTGCTCGTGCCCGCGCTCGCTGCGGTTCGTCCAAACAAATTGAGCAAGAGTAAGAACATGAGCGACAGCAAGAGGGTTTCACAGAAATATCGTTTCCTCGCGCCGCGCGCCGACGGACACGATGCTCAGTCTCGCGCCGCTGAACCGGGCAAGCTTTTGTAAGTAAATCCGCGCCCGCTTGGGCAATTTGTCAAACTCCCGCGCGTGCTTGGTCGAAGCCTGCCAGCCGTCGAACTCCTGATAAACCGGCACGCATTGCTTCAGTGCGTCGATGTCGTTGGGCATCGTCTCGTAAAGTTTCCTTCCGACTTTGTAGCCGACGCACACTTTGATCTTCGGCAACGCGTCAAGCACGTCGAGCTTCGTCACAGCGAGGTCGTCGATGCCGTTGACCATTACCGAGTAGCGCGTCGCCACCGCGTCGAACCATCCGCACCGGCGCGGCCGGCCCGTTGTCGCGCCGAACTCGCGCCCCGTCTCGCGCAACAGCAGGCCTCGGTCGTCGAGCAGTTCCGTCGGGAACGGCCCCTCGCCCACGCGCGTCGTGTACGCCTTCATGACACCAACCACCCGATCAACGCGGTGCGGCGGAATGCCCGTGCCCGTGCAAGCACCGCCCGCTGTGGCATTCGAGCTGGTCACGAATGGATACGTTCCGAAATCGATGTCGAGCAGCGTGCCCTGCGCGCCCTCGAAAAGAATGTTTTTATCTTCTTGCACAGCGCGATTCAGAAACGTCACGGTGTCGATAATGAATGACCGCAGCTTCTGCCCGCACGCCAGGTATTCGCGGTTGATGGTGGCAAAGTTCAGTGGCTTCGCGCCAAACGCCTTGAACATCTCATTGTTTTCCCGAATCTTTCGACGCAGCTTCTCGGAGAAACGTTCAGGCGAGAGCAAGTCGATCAGCCGTAAACCCGTGCGCGCTACTTTGTCGGCGTAGGCGGGGCCGATGCCGCGCTTGGTCGTGCCGATCTTGCGCTTGCCTTTCTGCTCCTCGCGGACTTCATCGAGAAGGCGGTGGTACGGGAACACCAGATGCGCCGTCTCGCTGACGTAAAGGTTTCCGTCGATGGCAATGCCACGCTGGCGCAGATGCTCGATTTCCTCCCACAGCGCCAACGGATCGACGACCACGCCGTTGCCGACAACGTTGATCTTGCCCGGATACAGAATTCCCGACGGCACGAGGTGCAACACATACTTCTGCGCGCCGACTTCGACGGTATGACCGGCATTGTTGCCCCCCTGGTAACGCACCACCACGTCGGCCTTCTCGGTCAACACGTCGATGACTTTCCCCTTGCCCTCATCGCCCCACTGGGCGCCGACCAGAATCGTTGTAGCCATGACGAAACCAACCATAGCCGAACCGCGAACGCCGTGGCAAGAAGCAAGCGAAGCTCGCGACGCGCCTAAAGAAGCAACGGTCATAGAGCGCACGGCATTCCCCTCACCTTAATCCTCTCTCCCTTGCCGCAAGGGAGAAGGTCAGGATGAGGATTCTGTCCGCCATCTCAATCGGACCTCAACGCGTCTCGTTCCTTTGCACGCCGATCTGTGATAACCTTGCGGCGGAGATTGATTCAGAAAGGAAACTATCCATGAAGATCGGCGTGTTTGGATTAGGCATCATCGGAAGCATCTGGGGCGAAAATTTACGGCAGGACGGGCACGATGTTCGCGGTTGGAACCGGACGCCCAAACCGTTGCCTTGGTACGTGGCCCGCGCCAGCGAAGCGGCGAAGGACGCGGAAATCATCTTCATCGTCGTGGCAGATCCGCCTGCCGTGCAAAACGTATTGGACCAGATTCTGCCCGTGCTGCATGCGGGCCAAGTGGTGATTCAATCCAGCACGATCTCGCCGAAAGCTACGCTGGATTTTGCCCGCCAGGTGCAAAAGACGGGTGCGGCGTTTCTGGAAGCGCCTTTCACTGGAAGCAAGCCTGCCGCCGAGCAACGCCAGATGGTCTTCTACGCTGGCGGTGACGAAAAAGTGCTGGAGAAAGCTCGTCCCGTATTGGAACGCCTGGCACGCACGATCTTACACATCGGCCCCTTCGGAAGCGCGTCGGCGTTGAAACTGGCCACGAACATCAACATCGCACTGGTCGCTCAAGGGCTGAGCGAAAGCCTCACGTTCGCCCGCGCTGCTGGCATTTCCGACGACACCTACTTCTCGGCTCTGAAACTGAACGTATCGCATTCTGGCATAGCCACGTTGAAAGGGCCGAAGCTCCGGAGCCGAGATTTCTCCCCGCAATTCTCGCTCAAACACATGGCCAAGGATCTGCGGCTGGCCCTGGAGACGGCGCGCGACCTGGAGTTGCCGCAAACACTGAGCGTAATGCGCATTTACGAGGAAGGTCTGCAACGCGGCTGGGGCGAAGATGATTTCACCGTCCTCGCCCGCCTCTTGGACAAGTCGGCAAAGGAAAGCCGGCACTGAGTTTCCAGGACGTTGCCCAAGTGCTCTGGCTATTGTAGCCGCGCTTTTGTGAAGCGCGGGTCATCGATTCGCTTTGTTGTGCGTCTGACAGGCAGGACAAGACGAGCAGGCAGATTGTGTTTGAGGGCGAGAAGCTGGATGCGCCGGCGCTCTGGCGAGTGAGAAACTGTTTCTTTCCCAAAACCGCGCACGCCAAGTAGGCACTTAAGACTATTTCGACGCCTGCTTTGCCGGAGCTGTGCAAATGAGATTGCTTGACAGCGGGGATTGGCGTATAAGCTTGGCGCTTTATGAGACATACTCTGTCAGTGCTGGTGGAAAACAAATTCGGCGTGCTGGCGCGCATCGCGGGCTTGTTCAGCGGGCGCGGCTTCAATATCGACACGCTCAACGTCGCGCCGACGCAAGACCCGACGACGTCGCGTATGACCGCCGTGGTCAAGGGCGACGACGCCGTGCTGGAGCAGATCACCAAGCAGCTCAACAAACTCGTGGACGTGATCAAGGTGCAGGATTTCCAAGAGGGCGAATACGTTGACCGCGAGTTGGTATTGGTCAAAGTCGGCGTTGACAACAAGACGCGGCCCGAGGTGATGCAGATTTGCGATATTTTCAGGGCCAAGATCGTCGATGTCGCGCACAAGGCGCTCACCGTCGAGATCACCGGCAATGAATCGAAGATCAGCGCATTTCTGGATTTGATGGAGCCGTTCGGCATCCGCGACATCACTCGAACGGGAAAAGTGGCGATGGCGAGGAAGTGACGCGAGTAGGGCGAGCTTCCAAGCTTGTCCGCCTCGTAGAAGGGGCTTCCAGCCCGTTGAGTATTCACGGAATGAACGAGCTGGAAGCCCGTTCTACTGGACAGGCAGGATGCCTATCCTACGTGCAGCCCGGGCACCACGTTTAATCGCACCCGCGTCCCTCTAAGTGCTTGACGTTCGGGTCATCCAACGCTAGGTCTATCCGCCGGTTTTAATCGAACTAAGGAGAACACAACATGGCTATTATTGATTTTGGCGGCATCAGAGAGAGAGTCGTTACCCGCAAGGAATTTTCACTGGCGAAAGCGCGCCGGGTTCTGAAGAACGAAGTGATCGCCGTGATCGGCTACGGCGTCCAAGGCCCGGCCCAGTCGCTCAACATGAAGGACAATGGATTCAACGTCATCATCGGGCAGGCACCGGAGTTCAAGCGCGATTGGGACCGCGCCGTCCGGGACGGCTGGGTGCCCGGCAAGAACCTGTTCGACATCGAGACGGCCGCGAAGAAAGGCACGATCATCCAGATGCTCGTGTCCGATGCCGCTCAGCGTGTCATTTGGCCGTCGATCAAGAAACACCTGAAAGACGGCGACGCGGTGTATTTCTCACACGGGTTCTCCATCGTGTACAAAAACCAGACCGGCGTCATTCCGCCGAGGAACGTGGACGTGATCATGGTCGCGCCGAAAGGCTCGGGCACTTCGGTCCGACGCAATTTCCTCTCCGGCGCCGGCATCAACTCCAGCTATGCGGTCGGCCAGGATTACACCGGCCGCGCCGAAGAACGCTGCCTTGCGGTCGGCATCGGCATCGGTTCGGGCTACCTGTTCCCCACGACGTTCCAGCAGGAAGTTTACAGCGACCTGACCGGCGAACGCGGCGTGCTGATGGGTTGTCTGGCCGGCGTGATGGAAGCGCAATACGACACGCTCCGCAAGCACGGTCATTCGCCGAGCGAAGCGTTCAACGAAACGGTCGAGGAACTGACCCAGAGCCTGATCCGACTCGTGGACGAGAACGGCATGGACTGGATGTACTCCAACTGTTCCGCGACGGCGCAGCGCGGCGCGCTCGACTGGAAATCGCGGTTCCGCAAAGCCGTGTTGCCGCTTTTTAACCAGCTCTACAAGTCGGTGAAGTCCGGCAAGGAAACCGCCCGCGTCATTTCGGCCTGCAGCGGGAAGGACTACCAGCAGCGCCTTGCCAAGGAACTGGCTGCCATCCGCGACTCCGAGATGTGGCGTGCTGGCGCCGCCGTTCGCGCCCTGCGCCCGAAGGAAAAGGCCAAGGCCATCACCAAAGGCACCAAAGGCGTCGCCGGCCGGAAGGCGTAATGCCCAATAAGCCGACGGAATAACATTGTCGCACGCACGCGGGGCGCCACACGACCCGCGTTGTGCTTCGCCATCGAACCCATTGCCATGACGGCACATCGTTACGTTCATGGATACTCGGAGCGCGAGGCGGAACGCCTTTACGATCAAGCAGGCACACTTCGGGAGCTATTGCTCGGCGACACCACATACCCATCCGGCAACCTCGTGTTGGAAGCCGGTTGCGGCGTCGGTGCGAAGACGGTCACACTTGCGGCGCGCAGCCCCGACGCCCGATTCCTTGCCGTGGACATCTCCGCGGAATCATTGGCCAAAGCCAAGGCGATGGCGACTCAGCATGGGCTGACCAACGTGACCTTCCAACGGGCCAGCGTCCTTGCCCTGCCGTTTGGTCCCGCGACGTTTGATCACGTGTTCGTTTGTCACCTGCTCGAACACCTGCCGGATCCGGTCGCCGCACTACGGGCGCTCGGCACCGTGCTCAAACCCTGCGGCTCGATTACGGTGATCGAGGGCGACCACGGCTCATGTTACTTTCATCCTGAAACTGCAGCGTCGCTGGCGGTTTGGAACTGTCTGATTCGCGCACAGGCGCGACTGGGCGCCGACTCACTCATCGGCCGACGGCTGTTTCCGCTGCTCGAACGGGCGGGGTTCCATGACATCCGGGTGTCACCGCGCATGGTGTACTGCGACCGCAGCAATCCCGCGCTGGTGGACGGTTTCGTGCGCAAAACCATCATCGCGATGGTCGAGGGCGTGAAGGCACAGGCTTTGGAACTCGGTTTTGTGGATGAGAAGACCTGGCGAACCGGCATCCGCGACCTCAATCAGGTCGCCGACCGTCCTGACGGCACTTTCTGCTACACCTTCTTCAAAGCCATGGCAGTGCGGTGAGCCGGGGCATTATCAATCCGGTGTTGACGAACGGCCCGATACCTGCTATTTATACAGGACAATGAATCGCAACCTTAACCTGCTGCTGGCTTTGCTGGCGCTCCGACTCGCGTCGGAGACGGCGGGTTGACGTCTGCTAAAAAGAAACTTCAAACCCACCCCGACGCGAACGTCGGGGTGGGTTTTTTATTTCCCTGACGTATGTCGGTGGTAGAATCCAAAGGACAACATGAGCGAACAAATCTTGATCTTCGACACGACGTTACGCGACGGCGAGCAATGCCCCGGCGCGTCCATGAACATCCGCGAGAAACTCGAAGTGGCCCGGCAATTGGCGCGGCTTCGGGTGGACATCATCGAGGCGGGTTTTCCCATCGCCAGCGACGGCGATTTCGAGGCGGTCAAATCCATTGCCAGCGAAATCCAAGGGCCACGCATTGCGGGCCTGGCGCGCTGCGTTGACAAGGACATCGACCGCGCCGCCGAAGCGGTAAAACCGGCGGGTGACCGGGCGCGGATCCACGTGTTCCTCGCCACCAGCGCCATCCATCGCGAATTCAAACTCAAGATGGCACAGGACGAAATCCTCAAGCGCAGCGTCGAAGGCGTGAAACGCGCGCTCGGCTACTGCAAGGATGTGGAGTTCTCGCCCGAGGACGCTTCCCGCACCGAACCCGAGTTCCTCGCAGAAGTCACGCATGCCGCCATCGAAGCGGGCGCGAAGACGGTCAACATCCCCGACACGGTCGGCTACGCTGCGCCGCATCAATTCGGCGCGCTCATCAAATACCTTTTCGACCACGTACCGAACATCAAGGGCGCCGTCATCAGCGTCCATTGCCACAACGATCTCGGACTTGCCGTGGCCAATTCATTGGCCGCCGTGCAGAACGGCGCGCGCCAGGTCGAATGCACGGTCAACGGCATCGGCGAACGCGCCGGCAACACCTCACTCGAAGAGATCGTCATGGCGCTCAAGACGCGCAAGGACGCCTTCGGCGGTTATTACACCAACATTGACACGCAGCAGATTTATCCGGCCAGCCGTCTCGTGTCGCACCTCACGGGCATGGTGGTGCAGCGCAACAAGGCGATCGTCGGCGACAACGCGTTCGCCCACGAGGCGGGCATTCACCAGCACGGCATGATGCAACACCGTTCCACCTACGAGATCATGCACGCCGAGGACGTGGGCCGCTCTAGCGAGCTTACCTGGGGCAAACACATGGGCCACCACGCGGTCGGCAAGAAACTAGAAGAGATGGGCTACAAACTCTCCGAGGATGAGATCCGCCGCGTCACCGACCAGATCAAGGCGCTCGCGGATAAGAAGAAGGCGGTTTACGACGATGACGTGCGCGCCCTCGTCGAAGGCCAGTTCATCGAAGTGCCGCAGGTCTGGAAACTCGATCATCTCACTGTCATCACCGGCAAGACTCCGACTGCCACGGTGACGCTTACTCACGCCGGCAAAAAGGAGCCGATCACCAACGCCGGCACCGGGGATGGCCCGATCGACGCGATGCTCAAGACGATCGACCGCATCACGGGCCTCAAGGGCAGTCTTGTGGACTACTCCGTCAAAAGCGTCACGCGCGGCAAGGATGCCATCGGCGAAGTCAGCGTTCGGGTCAAATTCAACGGCGACGCGGTCAGAATCGTCACCGGCAAAGCCGGCAGCACCGACATCATCGAAGCCAGCGCGCTTGCGTACCTCAACGCGTTGCACCGCTACCTCGATGAACAACGCCGTCGCGCCGAAGGCGAAAAACCGACGTTGTAAGCCTCACACAGAGGCGCAAAGTCGCAGGGAATCAACGCGGCGACGAGGCACTTGGTGTTCCGTCAATCTCGATTGCAGTGGTGCGTTGTAGCCACGCCGCTCTGTCGGCGTGAGGGCATACCGCGTAATCCGGCTGACGCGGCGATCCCGCCATGGCGGGACCGGCGGCTACAACCCTTGCGATGAACTTTGACGAGGCACCTAGTGCCGCGACACAGCGTCTGTGACGATTTTGGCGGCCACGACGGAGCGTGGCCCTCCAAATGAATCACGCACGGAGCGTGACGAAGCGTGTCGGAGGACTAGCCTTTCACTCGATGCTGTCATGGAACTGCGGGAAACATCGCAGAACCAAAGACCTTGCGAGGCGGAGGAGCTATCGCTATCATCCGCGCGCATGACGCGACTTACCCGGTGGGCCAGCGCCTTGGTGTTGGCCTGTCTCTTTGCATCCGGTCTGGCAGGACTCGTCTACGAGATCGTCTGGGTACGGTATCTGGCTTTGTTTCTGGGACACACGAGCTATGCTGTGGTCGCCGTGTTGGTGGCGTTCATGGGCGGGCTGGCGCTCGGCAACGCCTGGTTGGGACGCTTGGCCGATCGGGTCCGCAAGCCGCTGGCGTTGTACGCGTGGCTGGAGATCGGCATTGCGGTCTACGCGCTCATCTTCCCGTGGCACTATGCGCTGTGCCATCGTGCGTTCGTCAGCGTGGCCCGTAGTTGGCAGCCCGAGGGCGGCGCGATGCTCGCACTCAAGTTTGCCTTCAGCCTGCTGACAGTACTCTTGCCGACGGTGTTGATGGGAGGCACGCTGCCAGCACTCGCGAAGTTCGTGACGAGCACGTTGTCGGAACTGCGCCGGCGGGTGGCAATGCTGTACGCGACCAATAGCGCGGGTGCAGCCGTTGGCTGTGTGGTGGCGGATTTCTGGTGGATCCCGACGCTGGGTCTGCCGATCACGTTGCGGGAAGCAGCGGGGATCAACCTCATCGCGGGGCTTGCCGCGCTGGTGCTGAGCGCGCGGTTGCGCCAGGCCCCAACGACGCAGCAGGCCGACGCGCCTGCGACGGAAGTGGTCGAGGAACCGATTTCGCCCAGTGATTTGCGGTTGGCGACCGTCGGCATCGGCGTCTCGGGGTTTGTGGCAATGCTGTACGAGGTGGCGTGGACGCGGCTGCTGGCGCTGGCGCTGGGTTCGAGCACGCATGCGTTCTCGCTTATGCTGATGACGTTCATCGCAGGGCTGGCCGCAGGCGCGTGGTTGATTTCGCAGTGGAAGGGCTTGCGGCGGACGCTCGATGCGTTCGCATGGGCGGAACTGGCGTTGGCGGTAACACTGCTGGCGTCGATGTTTCTGTATGAGTACTTACCGTACGCGTTCATGACGTTGGCGGGACTCCTGGCGCGCCGGGAGGAGGCGTATCCGCTCTACGAGTTGTTTCAGGCATTGATCTGCTTTGGGGTAATGTTCGTGCCGACGCTTTGCCTGGGCATGACGTTGCCTCTGGTCAGCCGCATCGCCACGGCGGAATTGGCGGAGACGGGGCGAGCCGTTGGGCGCGTGTTTGCCGTCAACACGCTTGGCACGGTGCTCGGTGCGGCCGTCACTGGTCTGTGGCTCATGCCACGGTTGGGACTGGCACGTACGTTCGCGGTGGGGGTTGCGGCGAACGCGCTGGTGGGCTGCGTCGTGCTCCAGCGCAAACGGCGGTTGCCGCGCTCTGCGTTTGCCGTGCTCGCGGTGGCGCTAGGGGCGGGCCTGGTGTGGGCTGCGGGCATTTGGTTCGAGCGATGGCCGCGCGCGTTGACGTTGGGACTGTGGCGGGAACCACAACAGCCTACCAGTCTCGCCGAGTATCGGATGCTGGCGGACTACAACCGGTTGGAGTTTCACAGCGACGGCGCGGACGCTACGGTGACCGTCAACAGCTTTACCGACGAAGTGGGCGTCCGACAGCTCAAGCTGAGGATCAACGGCAAGATCGATGCCACGACGACCCGAGATGTTGGCACCCAACTACTCGTTGGTCATCTCCCCATGCTGCTGCGGCCTCAGTCCGAACGCGCGCTGGTGATCGGTCTGGGAAGTGGCATGACCTGCGGGGCCGTGGCCGCCCATTCCAGCATCCGGCAAATTGATGTCGTGGAAATCTCACCCGAGGTGACGCGCGCGGCACGTTTGTTTCAAGACCGCAACGGTCGTGTGCTGGACGATCCCCGTTTGCACGTGCACCTCGAAGATGCAAAGACCTACCTGCAAATCACTCCCCATCGTTACGACGTGATCGTCAATGAGCCGTCCAACCCGTGGTTGGCGGGCGTTGCGGGCGTTTTCACCGCTGAGTTCTACGGGAACTGCCGCGACCGTCTGGAACCCGACGGGCTGATGGTGCAGTGGATCCATTATTATGAGGCCAACGACCAGATGCTTGACACGGTCCTGGCCACCTTCGTCTCGGTCTTCCCGTATGCGACCGTTTGGGAGCCAGCGCGGGGCGATATCATCCTCGTCGGCGCGGCCAAGCCATGGATGGTAGATTTGAACGCCCTCGAAGCCAGACTGGGCAAGGCGACTGTACAGCAGAGCCTGAGACCGATCGGGCTGACCACGCCGGCCGTCCTGCTCGCTCTGGAGGCAATCTCGCAGGAAAACACCCGCTTCGTGCCGACGCCAAGCGCACCACTGCACACCGATGTCGACCCTGTGCTCGAGTATGCCGCTGAGCGCGCGTTTTTCGTCCGAAGCTTCGCGCAACGGTGGAAGACAGTCGACGAGCGGCTCTCACCACGCTGCACGACTCTGTTGGCCCGTTACCTCCAGAATCACTTGCTCGCAGCGGTTGACTTCGAAGCGTTTCGCACACGGTATTCCTCTTTCGGTTTACCTGAACCGACCCTGTTTCGCTCGCTGCTGTGCCGTTGGCAGCACGACCGGCCCGATGATCCACAGCCACTCCAGTTGATGGCCGTCCTGTCCGAGAACGGACTGGCTTTTGAGCCGCCGATTCAGGGGCTTGCTCGCATTCGGGACGCGCTCTGGAAAAAAGCCGAACACGATCCCCGTCCGCTCCGCTCGTACTGTGTCCAACTGTTGCGCACCTACCTCGCCCAGCGATCCGTATTCTATCTGCCTCCGACCAGCGAACTGGAGGCCGTGCTGCAGCGCCTGCTGGAAACCGACCCGCCCAATCGGCGTGCCGACCAATTGCTCCTGGCCGAGTTGGCGTGGGACCGCGGCGACGACCAGGCCTGTCTGCAGTGGGGGCAGAAGGCTCTGGAAAACGCGTCGTTGGCAGATCTGGAGTCGACGCTGGAGCCACAGCTCTTTTCTGGCATCATCGCCCACGCGGCGGAGGCTTGCGCGCAAGTGGGCCGACCGAAGGATGCGACGCGCCTGTGCACGCTCGCCGCGCAAATCAGGCAACCGAGCCTGCTGCTGTACGTGACATGTCAGAGACTGGCAACGCTTGCGCCCGACGAGGGTGCAACCGCACGGTGACGTCGCGCTCGAAGCCGCGCACCCACTCCCCTAAACAAGGGCACTAGCGCGCAGCGAATCTGCGCACGCTCTTCACCGCAACCGCAAGATCCTTCGGCCACGGTGCGCTAATCGCGACAGTCAGACCGGCGGTCGGTTGCGCAATGGTAAGGCGCTCGGCGTGGAGCGCCGGGCGCGCGGGCAAAGGTCTTTCTTCCTGTCCAGATTTCGTTTTGTAGTCGCGTTTGACCTGCGAGAGGAATAACGGCGCGCCGCCGTAGTCGGCATCGCCCACCGGCGCGCGCATTCTCAACTGACGCCTGCGACTCGAAATCTTTCCGCTTCCAAAAGCGTGCGAACCTTGGCGGGTTGGTCGCCTTGAATCTCAATGGTTCGTCCCTTGACCGTGCCGCCACAGCCACAAGCTTTCTTGAGCTTGGTTGCCAACGCTTCGATTTGAGCGTCGCTGATCTGTGGCGGAAAGTCGTGAACCACAATCACGGTCTTGCCTCCGCGGTGCGCCGTTTCCCGTCGCAGCACCACGCGGCCGAGTCGCGTTGGCGCAACGTGCTGGGTCTTGGCCGGTGTTTTCTGATCTGGAGGCAGTTCTTCAGCCGAGAGTTTCCCGAATGGGGTATTCCAGCCGGTGCTAACGGTATTGATCGGAATCTTTTGCTTCTTGACCATAACAGTTGGTCAGCCAGCGATCACGTGTGCCAGCGCGGCAAGACGGGCAGAGGTTGGACGCGCAGTACGCCGATGAAATGTCTTTTGCGGGAACAAAAACGTGCGCCCATTTTTGTCAAATATGACAAAAATGAGCGCGAAAGTAAGGTCTTTTTTGCAGCTCGCCGATTACGCGACGATCACCCGGCGACCGCGAAAACTGCCGCCGAGGCGGACCTGGCGCCTGTTGATCATATCGGCCACAATCAAGGCGCTCAGCCGTTCATTGGGAGTCAGCTTGGAGACTGTGGCGACCAGTTCAGCCAAGGTGGGAGCGTTGCGGCCGCGCGATTTCGAACCGTTTGGTTTCATGGTGCTTTACATTAGCAGCCGATATGCCAGGGTTGAGGCGCCCAGCCGCAACGAACCGAATTGAATCGGCGAGCGCCGCTAAACCTGGGTTTCTTGTGACGTGGATGGAGAGGCTGGCACCGGCGACGTCTCGGACGCGGGCTGCGCCTGAGATTGAGTTGCGTCTGGCACTCCACCGGCATCACCAGGAACCGGAGGGGCGGTTGTCTCTTGGCTGGCCGGAGCCGGCGTGGGAGGTTTCGGCGCTGGCTTGTCATCCAGCGCCCACAGTCGCCCGTCAGAAAACTCCACCACGTAGCCATCCTGGATCAACCAGTGCAGATCGGCCAGCAAGTGCTCCTCTTCCGTCGAAGCAGTCCCCGGCTGAGCCGCTGCGGGTGCGCCCTCCGTCACGGGTGATGGCACGAAATGCTCGAACACTTGTTTGCGAGTACAATAGGGATTAGCCCGCAGAAAAGTGACGAGCTTCCGAATGTGCTCGGTCAAACCTTCCGTGGCTTCGAACCGCTTGGGCTTGATGTGGCTGATGCAAGTGATGCCCTTGTTGTGTTTGAAGAAATGGAAACCTTCCTTTCGCAATTGCTCGCTGAGTTGGTTGGCCGTCTTCAGCGGGAATCTGCGCTCCGCTTGCCACGCCAGACGAATCGCCTCCAGAATGCCGCTGTGCTCCACCTGGCGACTCTCAGGCCCGCTGATGATCAGCTCGGTCGCGGTCGTCACCAGTTGGTCGAGATGATTTTCGACGATGTGTTTCTCCAATTCACTGCGCGAAGAGAACACCTTCGACTCGGTGTCGAGCAGGCACTCATATTCGGTTACGAAGCTCCTCGACTCGATCCACGCCTTGACTGCTTCCGAATCTTTCACCGTTTGGATGCGCGCCTTGAACTCTTCAAACGGTAGGTACCGCAATCGTTGCTGATGGTGTCGCACCAAACGCGACTGGTACTCGTGATAGTTGGGCGGCCCAAGCCATTCGCCAGTGATTCCGCAACGATTGACGAAGGCAAAATTGCCTTTTGGTGGATCGATGGGTTTCTTCGTTTCTTTGAAGACCTTGTCGCCTTGCCGGCGGAAAATGAAGCGGAGCGCCTCCTCCTGACTCAGGAACGGACTCCCACTGCTCGTCGCCAAAAACAATGATCCGCGCGCGCCGTCCGCCGCCGGTTCGCGGGCGAGTTTGACCAGATGTCGCTCGGGCTTGTTGAGAATCAGCTTCGCAACGTCGAACAACGCGTACGCCCGCCGCGACTGCTTCATCGTTTCGATCATCGCGGCAAGACCTTTTTCCTCAGGAAGGAAGCTGACTTCGATCGCCGCAACCACAGGTTGCTGGGGTCTGTCGGGTTGCTGGGGTCTGTATTGAGAACGCTGCATGGCGGAAGGACCACGCCGATCGTCGCGACGAGGAGGACGACCAGCGGCCCGCTGCGGCGGAAACTCCTTTCGCGGCTGGCGGTCACGGTCGCGCCCACGCCGCTCACTCTTTCGGTCTCCATCTTCGCCCGAGTGATTCTCGTACGATTTGGCGGCGGACCTCGCCCACTGTGGAGCGATCTGCAGTTCGTGCAACGGCAATGCGTCTTGATTGTTTGAAACAGAGTCCATCGGATTATCAGCCTCGTACTATAGCACAAGAAAGTGAAACGTTGACGCCAAACCGTCAAGCCATTAAAGTTTGAGCGTTCCATTTCCGGGCAGCGCGGCTTTTGGGGATGTAGCTCAGTTGGGAGAGCGCCTCGTTCGCAACGAGGAGGTCAGGGGTTCAAATCCCCTCATCTCCACCAATTTTTTATGATCTTCGTGTATGTCCTCGACGGAACAGTCAGCGGAAAACGCTATGTCGGTATCACAAATGATCTTCCACGGCGCTTGAGAGAGCATCGGAGCAGCGAGTCCAAGGCAGGTCAGATTCTCGGCCAATTTCAACTGATCCACTCAGAGCGCTTCCCAGATTACGCGACTGCTCGTGCTCGCGAGAAGTTTTTGAAGTCAGGTAAAGGCAGGGAATGGCTCAACTTCTTGTATCCTCGGTCACGGCCCGCCTTAGGCGGGCAAGGCTGCGCCCGGACATGACGGGCTTGTGCGCCTCAGGCGCATTCAAATCCCCTCATCTCCACCAGCCCTCGCTCGAAGCCTAAGCGAAGAGCGGAGGCTGCCACGCCGAAGCCGAGTTGGTCAGGCGTAGGCGGGCCATACACCCAGCTTCGAGCTTCGGCTCGGCACGCCATTTTCCACCGCGAGCCGGTTGCAATCGGCCACAAATGCACTAGACTACGGCGCGATTTCATGGAACCCATCGTCACCAACCGCGTGAAGCTCACCAACGAGGAGATCAAACGCTACTCGCGTCACCTCATTCTGCCCGAAGTCGGCATGGAAGGCCAGGAGCGGCTCAAAGCGGCGAAGGTGTTGCTCATCGGCTCGGGCGGACTCGGCTCACCGCTCGCGCTTTATCTGACCGCGGCCGGCGTCGGCACCATCGGCATGGTCGAGTTCGACACGGTGGACTTCAGTAATCTCCAGCGGCAGATCATTCACTTCACCGCCGACGTTGGCAAACACAAGCTCAAGAGCGCCGAAGAAAAGATGAAGGCGATCAATCCGAACCTGAAGTTCATCCCGCACCCCGTCAAGCTCACCAGCGAGAACGCGCTCGATATTCTCAAGGACTACGACATCGTCATTGACGGCACGGACAATTTCCCGACGCGTTATCTGGTCAACGACGCCTGTGTGATGCTCAAGAAACCGAACGTGTACGGCTCGATCTTCCGCTGGGAAGGCATGGCCAGCGTGTTCGCGCCGCATCTCGGTGGGCCGTGCTACCGCTGCTGGTATCCCGAGCCGCCCCCGCCCGGCCTCGTCCCAAGCTGCGCCGAAGGCGGCGTGCTCGGCGTCATCTGCGGCATCATCGGCAACATCCAAGCCAACGAAGCCGTCAAGCTCATCATCGGTAAAGGCAAACCGCTCATGGGCCGGCTCCTGCGATTTGACGCGATGGATATGAGCTTCCGCGAGTACAAGATTCCGCGCGACCCCGACTGCCCCGTGTGCGGCAAGCACCCGACGATTACGAAGCTGATCGATTACAACCAATTCTGCCCCGAAAGCTTTCGGGGCGGCGAGGAAGCGGGAACACCAAGAGATTCAACTGTGGGAAAAGAAGATGCCGGCCTCGGCCCCGACGACATCAGCGTCGAACAACTCAAGAAGATGCGCGACGCGAAAGAAGATTTCGTCCTCGTGGACGTGCGCAACCCGGACGAATTCCAGATTTGCACCATCGACGGTTCGGTAAAACTCCCATTGCCCGATCTGCCGCAACGGTTCAAGGAACTGCCCAAGGACAAACTCATCGTCCTCCACTGCAAGACGGGTGCCCGCAGCACGCGTGCCCTCAAATTCCTGCGGAGCCATGGTTACCCCAAGCTCAAGAACGTCGCCGGCGGTATCAACGCCTGGGCCGAGCGCATCGACCCCAACGTGCCGCAGTATTAGCTTTCAACCTACTGTGTTTGCATGAATGCGAATTCAAGCATTCCAGCATTTCCACAATTTGACGGCCTCCGCCAATCCATGGCTCGAAGGGGTCACTCCCGCAGTTGTCCCGTTTGCCGGCAGGCGCTGGCAAACCGCTCGTCATCCCAAGCGTTGACGACGCTCTCCCGCTTGATGCGCGCCGCGAATGCCTCGGGAACGGCCGCCTGTAACCGTCGAGTCGCGGAGGCATTACATCGCAAGATGCTCTTGTCCTTTAGGAAGCTTGCCGACTCTAAGAGTTGTCTTGAGAGTTCCCGGCGCCTCGCATCTTATCCGCACGACGCCCGGACTCTCCACGATTGCGCTCGCGGTCCACTGGATTCCCCGCCGCTTTGCCTGTCCGACGGCCAGAACTCGATTGCCGTAACGAAACGGCTTAAGCCGGATTGCGAAGAATCGCGTTGTGTGTTTCCAGCGTAGAAAGAGAAACCTTACTACGCCGATAAACTCGCGGCCCCGGTAAAGCCGTAGATCGTGGTGTAGCCGGCCTATGGCAACTTGCGGACCTTCGTCTTGCCCCGCTGCTTGCTCTAGAATGCCGTTGCCGTACTGCTGCACGACTTTGAGTAAATCGACTCGAGGACCGTTCGGTAACTGGGCTGTGACGCCCTTCAAGTTCGATACCGTTTTCCGTGTCTGGCCCGGTCCAAGTTCAAGAAAGCCCCAACCGATTTTGATGATCTCTGAGCTGCGGTCTCTCACGGGTACCTTCAAATTGCGCAAGACTTCAGTAGGCCAATCGGCCTTAGCTATGCCCGTAATGTCAAGGACGCTTACGAATAACGACTCTGCCCGTCGTCTGGCAGCAGCATAGAATCCCGACGACGAGATCAAGACTGTCTTATTAATTCCGAGATCCTCGTGTTTCTTCGCTATTGCTTCTACCCACTGCTTGGTCGCTGGCCGTGACCGGTCTTGGCACTCGATTCCAATTCGAACGCGATGATGTCCTTCGTCAAGCGAAACGAGGATATCGACCTCACGGAGCTCCCCGGTTACACGCTCGGGTAACATCGCAGATTCTTCGACAACCGCGCCGAGCGGCGCAAGCTGTCGTTCAATTTCATAGACCAGCTTTTGGAATTGGTTCGTTCTTGCGGGCATTAGTGCCGAGCCGTTTCTTGTCGTGTGCTCATCATATCGGCAGTTCGAGTACCGATCAAGTCCCACCCGCCTGATCGGCCAGCCATTCTACCGTCCTGTGCACACCTTCTAAGATGTGCGCCGGTCTCCTGACCGCGTACGATGTTTGACCGCAAGTCTCCCCCCGTCCAAACTTGCCGGCAGCGTCTCGCGTTGGCATATTGACAGCCGTGAACCCTGAAAAGCTCAAACAACTTGCAAAAGACCTACGCAAACAGCTGCCGCCCAGTCCGCATCAGAAGCTTGGCGGCTAGGAGTCCATCATGAACGATCAACCCATGACCCGTCGTGAAGCACTGAAAGCCGCTGCCGCACTCGGTGTCACGGCAGCTTTGTCGCGCATCCCAGAACTTGCCGCCGCTGAAACACCAGCACCGGCCGCGCGCAAGGCCGCAATGGTCGCCATCGCGACCAGCCCGGCCCCTTTTGCCAAGCAAGACCTCGACAAGTTGCTGGACGACCTCCAACAACGTGCAGGCGTCAACGCGATCTTTCCGTTCATCTACACCCACGGGACGGCCCGGGCGGGATTGCCCGCGGCCGGCTTCCGCGGCGGCAATTACGCGATTCCGCACATGGAATATTACAAGGACACGGGCCTCACGTACGAAGACATGCGCGGCACGGAGTTTGGCGACGTGGATGTGTTCGCCCGCCTGATTCCCGCAGCTCACAAACATGGCATCAAGACGTTCGCCTGGATCATCGAAGACAACAAACGCCCCGCGATTGCACATTGGGAGCCTCTCTACGAGGTCGATTTCCACGGTCGCCGCTCCGAAGGCCATCCGGGCGGGCCGTGTTACAACAATCCCATGTATCGCGCCTGGCTGCTCGGGCTGGTTGAAGATTACTCTCGCTCCTACGAGATCGACGGCATCATGTGGGGATCGGAACGACAGGGCGCGCTGTTCAACGCGCTCGGCGCTTATCACAACGGCGCAAAGTCCGATCCCGGACGGGTCACCTGTTTCTGCGAATTCTGCGTGAAAAAAGCCAAAGACATGGGGATCGACGCCGACCGGGCGCGTCGGGGTTTCGGGGAACTGGAAACCTTTGTCCGCAACGGCAGGGCCGGTAAACGTCCACGCGACGGCTACTTCGTTTCCTTCTGGCGGCTCCTGCTCCACTATCCCGAATTGCTCGCCTGGGACAACCTCTGGGTCACGAGCCGACACGAGTTCCAAGCCGACGTTTATCGCAAGGTCAAATCTATCAAGCCTTCAATCGTCGTCGGCTGGCACACGTGGCACAATCTGACGTTCAGTCCGTTCCACCGGGCCGAGGAAGATTTTGCGGAGATAACGGCCTACTCCGACTTCATACGGCCGGTGCCCTACAGCAACTCCGCCGCCAACCGCATGAAGAGTTTCGTGGACAGTACTCACGCCAACGTTTTCGGTGATGTGCCGCCCGACCAGACACTCGAATTCCTCTACCGGGTGCTCGATTACCAGGAAGCTCCGTACGACAAGCTGGCCTCGACGGGTTTCTCCGCCGATTATGTCCTTCGCGAAACGAAACGAGCGCTGGAAGGCGTGGCCGGTACGTCAACCCAGGTCTGGCCCGGCATCGACATCGACGTGCCCGTGCCCGCAGGCGCCAGCCACTGCACGCCCGAGAGCGTCCGACAAGAAGTGCTGGCGGTTTTCAAGGCCGGCGCCCCGGGCGTGTTCCTCTCCCGCAATTACGTCGAGATGAAACCCGAAAACCTCGCCGGGGCCGGCGCGGCGTTGCGGGACTTGGGCCTGCACTGACCGCATCGCACGCATACCGTTCCAGTTGTGATTCCCATTCGCAGCTTGTTTCCGTGATGGAATTTCTGCTTTGGTTGTGGCACAAACACTCACGACTATATGGCCATTCATCCAACAGCCCCGAAAGCCTTCGGGGTGAGTCCGAAGGCGGAACTCGACCCGACCGTCGAGGTCGGACCTAATGCGATCATCGAAGATCACGTGAAGATTGGCGCGGGGACGCGAGTTTGGGCCAACGCGTACATCACCGGCTACACCGAGATCGGGCGGGACAACCAAATCCACATGGGTGCGGTGATCGGGCACGAGCCACAGGACCTGAAGTTCGACCGCAACTGCCGCAGCTACCTGAGAATCGGCGACCGGAACGTCTTCCGCGAATACTGCACGGTGCATCGCGGCACGGAGCCTGAGAGCGCCACGATCATCGGCAACGATTGTTATCTCATGGGCGTGTCGCACGTCGGGCACAACTGCGTCATTGGCAACAACGTCATCATCTGCAACTGCGCGTTGCTGGCGGGTCACGTGCATGTCGGCGACCAGGCGTTCATTTCGGGCGGCGTGGTGATTCACCAGTTCACGCACGTCGGGCGGCTGGCGATGTTCTCGGGCAATGCTCGCGTGTCGATGGACGTGCCGCCATTTCTGCTGGCAGCAGAACGGAACGAGGTTCACGCCGTGAACCTTGTCGGGTTGAAGCGCGCCAAAATCTCTCCGGCAGCGATCGCGGAGATCAAGAAGCTGTTCAAGCTGTTCTACCTTTCCGGCCTGAACTGTTCGGAGGCGCTGAAACAGGCGTCGCAGGACGGCGCGTTTGCGACGGACGAGGCGCGCGAGTTCATCGAGTTCGTGCGCAACTCGCCCAACGGCATCTGTCCGCCGCCGCGGCGGACGTAGCAGTAGAAGTGGTCTAGCAAGTTTTTGGTGGCACAGGCGTCCCTGCCTGTGCGGACGGATCTAGACAGGCACGGAGGCCTGTCCCACCATCCATGAGAAGAACGGCGCGGCCGGCGGCGGACGCAAATTCACCGAGGCAAAGTTTCCACCAACAGCTTGCGCGAGCGGGGCGCTTTGCCGATCTGCTCGTCGAGGAAATTCCACACGACCGTGCGGGCGTTGGCGAGTTGTTCGTCGCTCAATCGCACACGCCGTGCGCCTTCGATGCTCGTCGCGGCAAGAGAATCGAGAACCTTGGTGACTGCGGTGCGCGACTCCCACTTCGGCGCCCACCCAACGGCAGCGAGAAGCTGCAATTCGAACCAGATGATTACGGCGGATCTTCCTCGCTGGATTTCCAGCGCGTCGAGTGTTTTGCCCAGCACATCGAACAACTTCGGGTTCGGATCTTCCAACTCCGTGGCAAGATCCGCCAACTCGCTGATGTACGAAGCCGCCGCCAATGTTTCCACAGAATCGCGCAATTTCGCGTGCGGATTTTCCAGAAAGCAGTCGTGCAGCAGGTGCAGGTCGCTACGTTTGCTGCGCAAAAACAGAATCTCGTCGTGGTAGAACAAATCGATCTTGCCGCGAAACGGGCTTTTGGGCCGGCGCGCGCCTTTGGCCATTGTTTTGAGTTTGCCGCATTCGCGCGTGAACCACGTGACGATCAGGCTCGATTCCGTCACGGGATGAAGACGCAACACAATCGCTTCCGCGCGCTCGGTGTCCATGGCGGCGTAACTTCACGACGGCATTGTTGGCTGCTGGGTCTTGGCCGTGTACGGCGGCACGACCGCGCCGCCGGAAATCACCATCTTCATTCCTTCGCCCACGGTCATTTCCAGGTCGATGAGTTGCTCGCGCGGCACAAGGATCAGAAATCCACTGGTCGGATTCGGCGTCGTCGGCACAAACACATTGATGACTATCTCCTTGGTCTTCGCCTGCGCTTCGCCTGCGGTTTCGCTGGTGACGAAACCGATGGAATAGATGCCGGGCCGCGGGAACTGCACCAGCACCACGCGCTGAAACATCGTCCGCTTGCTGGCCAGCAGTGTCTGGCTGATTTCCTTCATGAAGGAATACGTCTTGTTCAACAGCGGCACGCGCCGGATCATGTCTTCTACGACGGCGACCATCCGCCGACCGACGACCAACCGCGTCACCCGTCCCACCAGCGTGGTGAGCACCACGAACGCGATCAGAGCGCCGATCCGGTACAACGGCGTCAGGAACTGCGTCCGCAGCGACCCGGGCAACATGAAATCGGTGATCCAATTGAACAAGCCGAGCAGGATCAAGATGGAGGCCGCTACTGGAACCACGACCAGCAGCCCGGCGAAAAACGAATTCCTGAAATTCTTCCAAAACGCGCTCATCTGCGCGTCATCGTAGTCGTCGTCGGCAGAGGTGTCAACGTGTGCCGCCAGGCCCAACGGCAGGGTTAGACCGTTGAAAAGGTTAAAATGGTTAAAAGGAACTTCGTAGGAGCGACCCCGCAGAGCGGGGTAAACATTCCTGCCGCGATCCTGATCTGTCGGAGCGGTATTCCTACCGCGATTTGGTAGTGGGCTACTTTGATTTTTGAGTTCACAAGGGCTGCCTGCTGTGGCAGTATGCGGCCATGATTAAGCCCAAGAAAAAACGCTCTGGTGATTTCTCGCAGGTTGCGCACAGCGTCGTTGCCGACGTAATAAGGCTATCTGAAAAGCCCATCAAACTGCCGCCAAAGGCATCCCAGAAACGCAGAAAAACCAAGTAAAATCAGGTGTTTTCTGCTTATCTGCGCCGGCAAATGGTAACGGTTATGACAAGTTCTCAGTTCCAATAAGTCGGCTTACCTACCCACTGTAAAAAATCTGAAAATACTTGTTGCAATGTCCGGGAAGACCGTGTACTGTCCCTTACCATGAAGACGCTAACTCTGCAAGTCGAACCAGAAATAGCAAAGCGGATACTCTCCGAATTTGAACGCCAGATTTCGGAGAAGATTCGCAGCCGTGATGCGTTGAGCCAAGAAATCAACAAGCTGGAAGAAAGTGCCAAGACGTTACGCGCACAGCTACAAGGCGGAAACGGTGCCGGAAGTCGCCAGCCACACGGCGCGAACAAGACGCGCATTTTAGAATATCTCACGCACTTGCCCGATGGCAAAGGCGCAAGGATGATCGAGATTTCTAGGGCGACAGGAATCTCCGCCTCGTCAACTGCATTCACACTGCGAAAGAATCCAAAGTCGTTTGTGCAAGAAGCACGACTTTGGAGGTTGAACAAGTGATGTTTGAAAAAGGATTCCCCGCCTGCACAAACAGGCGGGGAAGTTACAGGGGCGCAGCACGAAGGAACGTGCACTCCCATTCAGCATTGTTACCAAACATTGCGTGGGAGAGGTTGCAGGTTCGATTCCTGCCGCCCCTTCCCTGATTAAAGAACAAGAAAGTGTGCTCCGCAATGCGTGAACACTGCGGAGCAGGAATCCCCGGCCAGAGGCCAAAGGACTCGTACCTTCTACGATACTAAGTCACTTTAGCCGAGGCCGGCCAAAAAAGCAAGGCTAAAGTATATGAACCGTCTGAGTGTAAAGGAACGAGCACAAATAATCTCATGCCTAGTGGAAGGATGCAGCCTCCGCAGCACCGTCAGGATGACGGGTTTTGCCAAGAAAACAGTTTCTAGGGTGCTTGTAGAAGTTGGCAAAGCTTGCGCTGAATACCATGATCGCGTAATGCGTAATCTGCCATGCAAAATTTTGCAGGTGGATGAAGTGTGGAGTTTTACATATTGTAAGCAGGCCAACATTCCTGAGCATTTGCAGGGCTGTGATGGAATTGGTGATACTTGGACTTGGATTGCGTTAGATGCTCAGTCTAAGCTTGTTGCATCATGGCATATAGGAAATCGAGGCGCGACCGATGCCTACTGGTTTATCCAAGATTTGAGCAGCCGGTTGAAACATCGAGTTCAATTAACCTCAGATGGTCATCGCGCTTATGTTCAAGCAGTGGAAGATGCGTTTGGTTCGGAAATTGATTTCGCGCAATTGGTAAAGCTTTACGGGAGCGAAACGCCACAGCCCGAAGTCAAATATAGTCCGCCAGCATGTATCGGCACACGCAAAACCACAATCGCAGGCAACCCAAATCCGGCGCTTGTCTCCACCAGTTATGTAGAGCGTCAAAATTTGTCGTTGCGAATGGGCAATCGCCGATTCACACGCCTGACTAATGCTTTCAGCAAGAAGGTGGAGAATCACAAGCACGCAGTTGCGCTTTATATGATGCACTACAACTTCTGCCGAATCCACCAAAGCCTACGCGTGACACCGGCAATGGAAGCGGGCGTTGCCGATCACGTTTGGAGTCTGGAAGAAGTCGTTGCGCTTCTTGACCAATGATGCCACCCGTGGCAGGATTTGTACACACCAAACCCAAACCACAGGAGCTATGGCTTATGCAGACCGCCAAAGAACTTCACGCACAAATTGCTGCACTTCGTGAAAAAATCGAGAAACCCGACAAAGAACTTGCTGGGGCAGATTTTGAGCAGAGAGTTACGAACGTGTGGCTGCGTATTTTGGCGCTTTCCTTGCAGCTTGGCGAGATTTCCACGCGGCGAATTGTCAGACTCACTTGGGCGCTGCTTCTCGTCACAATCGCGCTTCTTGCCTTTGCTGCGGTTCAGACAGCCATAATGCTCCATGAGAATCGAAATGCAGACTCTTATCATATTCAGGCAGGCCAGCATAACCAGACACAGAGCACCAAGCCGTAACTTCCAAAGCAATGGCGTCATAATAGTCGCCACCTTTCGCATTAGGAGCGCCGTCATTGGCGACACCTCGCCTTAAAAAAGGCGACCTACGGGATTGCGGTTTAGACAGGCAGGAAATTATCGCGTTTCAAAGTAGCCCACTACCCGCGATTTCAGGCGCTTGCCGGCAACTACTCGAACTGGCATACTGCGCGGCTATGGCTACGGGGAAAGAACTGGCAATTCAGGTGGAACGTCTTGACCGCCTGATTTACGAGGTTCGCGGACAGAAGGTCATGCTCGACGCTGACTTGGCGGCGGTCTATGGCGTCGAAACCGGCGCGTTGAATCGGGCGATGAAGCGTAACCAAGAACGTTTCCCCGAAGATTTCGTGTTCCGATTGACCGCCGAAGAGTTTGACTTTTTGAGATGCCAAATTGGCATCTCAAACGTAAAAGCGCAATTTGCGACTTCGCAAAGACGCGGTGGTCGGCGCTATCTTCCCTACGTCTTCACTGAGCACGGTGCGCTTATGGCGGCCAATGTGCTCAACAGTCCGCGCGCCACGCAGATGAGCGTGTTCGTCATACGCGCATTCCTGAAGATGCGCGCGGTGTTGTCGGACAACCGGGAACTGGCCCGCAAACTGGCGGCGCTGGAGAAGGAACTCAAAGACCGGCTCGACGTGCACGAAGCAGCCATCGTCACCATCCTCCAACGCGTCATGGACATCATCGACCCGCCGGCAATGCCGGAACCGCCGACCAAGAAGGGAATCGGTTTTCAGGTGAAGGAATCGCGCGGCCGATATGTCGCCCGCTGCAAAGGGAACTGCGCTTTACGAAGTTGACCCCGGCCACTTGACCCTTTCCCTTCCCGGGACGCACGCTGAAGCCTTACCGCTTTGATGGCCGCGGCATTTGTGATAATATCGCCGTAGGAGCAGAATCGACAGTCATGTCGAAGCAAGAGCTTTACAATATCGGGCGTGAGGCACTACGGAAACTCACAGGCGGAGAAGATGTTGGTTATGTTTGCCCGGTTTGCCTGAATAACTTCCTAGAGCTTCAAGATCTTTCTGAGGAACACGTACCTCCTGACTCCGTAGGTGGAAAGGTGCTCTGCCTAACTTGCCGTAAATGCAATTCAGAAGCCGGATATCAGATTGATGCACACGTGCATCGGGAGCAGCTTTCTCACTCCTTCATGGAAAAAAATGGCCAAACTAGAAGGGCAACACTGATCAAAGGCGAGATTCAGTTGAATGTTGATGTTCGTAATGATCAGAAGGGCATCCAGATTCAGATACTCGGCGAGCACAATGACCCGAAAGTTGTTGAGAAATCTGATTCACAAATTCTTGTTGATGGCACTAGCTTTCAACTTCGAGACGAAGTTTCATACAGTAGGAAAATGGCGGATGTTGGGTACTTGAAATCCGCTTATCTGGCCGCCTTCGCGAAGCTCGGCTATGCCTATGTTCTGATGCACGGGCTGGATAGAGTTCGGCAGCAGATTAGGTCGCCTCAATCTCAACTATTGGAGGTATTTCGGCTTGACGCGGGCAGCGGAGATGAGATCGAGAAGGCATTACTCCTCTTTCAGAGGCCCATTCATTGCCTAGGAGTCAAGATGGGTAAATCTATCGTATGCCTCCCGCCGCCTCCGCCGCCCTTTGACCGCGACGGCTTCTACGAAAAGCTACAAGAGATGCGCTCTGCAAGTCCGGGAGAGACATGGCAGATAGACGGGATGATTCACTGGCCGGAAAGATTTGAGTTGGCGCTCGATTTCTGTGGAAAGTACAGGATCGAAGTACAACGGCACTTTCCAGCCGATGCAACGAGGCAGGGCGACTGAGCTAGTCGAAGGGTCTCTGCCGTGTCGAGCGCCACCAACGACAGAGATTCTTCGCTGCGCTCAGAATGACAAACAAGAGTAGGCCGTTTTGGTTGCGGCCTCGTGCCACCCTGGGACACGACCCGCCAAATCTCTCAGGCCAGATCGAACAGCAGGATCTCCGACTCGGCAGCCGCTTCGATCTCCAGCGATTGCTCCTCGCTGATTGCCGCGCCGTCGCCCGCATTGAGCTTCTCACCGTTGAGCATCACCGCGCCGCGCGTCACCTGCAACCACGCGTGACGACCACGCTCCAGTGAATGGGTGACCTTCTCGCCGGCTGAAAGCAACGCTGCGTACAGGGCCATGTCCTGATGTACGGTCACCGTGCCGTTGTGTCCGTTGCGCGCCGCTAGCAAGCGCAATTGTCCGCGTTTGTCCTGGGCGCTAAACGTTTTCTGTTCGTAACCCGGCTTCAGACTCTTGCGTTCGGGCAGAATCCAAATTTGCAGAAAGTGAACGAGTTCCATCCGCGAATGATTGAACTCGCTGTGCGTAATGCCCGTGCCCGCGCTCATCCGCTGCACGTCGCCGGGCCGAATAACCGAGCCGGTGCCGAGGCTGTCCTTGTGTTCCAGTGCGCCTTCCAACACGTACGTGATGATTTCCATGTCGCGATGCGGATGCGCGCCGAAGCCCTGGCCGGGTTCGACCCGGTCCTCGTTGATGACGCGCAGACTGCGAAAACCCATGTGCTTGGGGTCGTAGTAATCTGCAAATGAAAACGTGTGGTAGGTGTCCAGCCAACCGTGGTCGGCGTGCCCGCGCTCCCTGCCTGGTCGAATCTTGATCATCGGCGACTCCGTCCGCTGTTGCCGGTAGGATGCTATTTCGACGCGACGAGTTTCGGCAGGTCGAAAGACCGGCCCAGACGCGCGAGCAGGCGGCGCTCGGCGGCGCGCATCCGTTGGCGCTGACCCGGCTTCAGGTCGTCGTAACCGTGAAGGTGCAGGATGCCGTGGATGACATAGAGCGCCAGCTCGCGGGCGGGTGTGGTACGGTAACGTCTGGCGTGGGCCACGGCGCGCTCCGTTGAGATGATCAGTTCGCCAAGGCCATCGTACTCGAACGCCAGGATGTCGGTCGGGCCGCGGGTGTGATGAAATTGTTCGTTGAGTTCGGCGATGGTTTCGTCGTTGACGAGGACGATGCTGAGGCTGACGAGTGTCTGGAGGGACGCGCTCCGTCGCGTCCGCTGCCGGGATCGGCCACGACAGAGCGTGGCCCTCCAGTTGACGAGTTCGAGTGCGCGTTCGGCGATCCCAGCCAGCAAACGAATGTTGACCTTCAACCGTCGCTG
Source organism: Verrucomicrobiia bacterium (assembly GCA_049510215.1). GTDB lineage: Bacteria > Verrucomicrobiota > Verrucomicrobiia > Palsa-1439 > Palsa-1439 > JBEKZD01. The sequence continues at coordinate 8,857 of JBEKZD010000026.1, read as the reverse complement.
CTGATTGCGGACTGCGATGTCCGTCATTTGCTGTTGCCGTTGGCCGCGCTCTCCTGGCGGCGGCGTTCGCGTTCTTCCTTGAACCGGGCGTAGGCGCCGATGATTTTCTGAACGAGTTCGTGCCGCACCACGTCCCGCTCGTCGAAGTAAACGATCTCCAGGCCCGGGATGTTTTTGAGGATCCCCTGCACCTCGATCAGTCCCGACGTTTTATGTCCCGGCAGGTCCACCTGGGTGATGTCGCCGGTGACCACGACCTTGGAGTCGAATCCCATACGCGTCAGAAACATCAGCATCTGCTCGCTGGTGGAGTTCTGCGCTTCGTCGAGAATGACGAACGCATTGTTCAGGGTGCGACCGCGCATGTAGGCCAGCGGCGCGATCTCGATGACGCCGCGTTCCATGTTGCGCTGGATTTCGTCAGGCTCCATCATGTCGTAGAGCGCGTCGTAGAGCGGGCGCAGGTACGGCGCGACTTTCTCCTCCAGCGTGCCGGGCAGGAAACCGAGCGCCTCACCTGCTTCGACCGCGGGTCGGCACAGGATGATGCGGCCGACTTTGTCCTGCCGCAGCGCGTTGACGGCCATGGCCATGGCCAGATAGGTCTTGCCCGTCCCGGCGGGGCCGATGCCGATGACGATGTCGTGCTTGCGGATGGCCTCGATGTAACGTTTCTGTCCGAGGGTCTTGGGCACAACGGCGCGTTTGCGCGTGGAGACTTCGACGCGTTCCTCGTTCAACTCCTGCAGATGAAGATGCTCCCCACGACTGATGGCGCTGACGGCCTGACTGAACTCCCGGCGATGAATGGAAGTACCTCGCGCAATCGCCTGCTGCAGTTCGGTGAACAGCATCTTGCCCTTTTCGATGCTGGCCTCATCGCCTTCTAGGTTGATCCAGCTTTCGCGGGCGCTGACCTTCAGCCCGAGCAGATCCTCGACCAAGCGAAGATTCTTGGGTTCATTAATGAAAAGGGCTTGCGCCACGCGCGGATTGTCAAAATGCAGGGTCTCGCTAGCCATGACTTAAACGGAGCTATGCCTTCGCACCGCCAACAAGCATAACTCATTCGCCCTGCGTTGACAACGCAAGCATTCGCTCCCACGCCGCGCGCTAATTCTGCGGAATCGTCAGAACCTGGTTCGGGTAGATCCGGTTCGGATTCTTGATCCTGTCCTTATTGGCGCGATAGATTCGTGGCCACTTCAGCGGATTGTGGTACACTTTGCCCGCAATCCTCCAGAGCGAATCCCCTTTTTTCACGATGTATTTCGTCGGCTTCTCGGCAACCTCAACCTTCGGCGGTTCGGTTTCGATGATCGCCGGCGGCGCGGGCGGCAACGGCGTTACCTGGGCCTCGACGACAGGCTCAGCCTCTGCGGGCGGCTTGCCGACGATGTAACCGCGGTTACCCCAGTTCCCACGGTCCACCCAGTAATGCTGCCGCCAGTTCGGGTACTTATCTTTCACGAAATCGGCCCACTCGGGCTCGAGCGCTGGCTGCTCGACAACATCCATGCCCTTGAGGAACTCGCTCTTCTGCTGTTCGTTCACGGGCTGCATGTTCTTGCGGGCGGTCGCGCAACCGTTCAGCAGCGCGGCTGCGCAAAGCGCGCTGAGGCTGGATACAAGAAACCTGTTGGAATTGGTCATAAAATACTGACGTCCTCCTTGCATTGAACTGGCGCAACGTATAACACCATTCCTCCATGCCAGTCAACGCTTTTTAAGTCCTTGCCTCCGTTCGATTCCCCGCGCCTCCTCGTCACCAGCACCTGCCCAATTGCCGCACGCTGGAGCACTGGGAAGGAACTTTTTCGCGCGAGCGGTGTTTACTTTGTCGACAAACGCAACTTCCAACACGACGGAGGAACAAGATGGGCAAGTTTGGTTTCCGCACGATGATCGGAATTGGCATGGCCGCGCTGACGCTGTCCGTGACGCGGGTCGCACAGGCCGCCAACAGCGGGCTCACCGGCCAGACATTCAAAGTCGATGACGGTTGCAAGGTCGTCACCCCCGACAAGAAGCAGGCCACGCTGGCCGACCTCAAAGTCGGCGACAAGGTCAACATCCGTTACCAGAGCCAGAACGGCGTGCTCGTCGCGGATAGGATCGTTGTCCCGCAGCCGCGTACCGCGAAACAGCCAAAGACCTCGTCTCCAAGCGGTCACCCGCAGCAGCCGCCCATGCCGACCAACGAATTGCGCGCCCACGGCACAATCACGAGCATCAATCCACAAGCCAACACGGTGACGATCCTGGGGAAGGCCGCTCGCAAGAGCTAAAAACAGGCATCCACGACAGCCCCGATCAGATGGCGCAGCCAGTTGTGGCACGGGACTGTTCCTCCTCCCGCGCGCCGATGTTGCCGTGGGCGAGTCTCTGGTATAGTCTTTCCCGTATGAAAGCCTCGATCGGGTTTTTGCTGGCGGTCAGCGGGTTTGCGGCGACAATCCTGGCGGCCGATCTCTCCCAATTCAAGACCGCGGACGAACTCTGGCTCCACATCCGGCAAATGCAGCAGCAAGGGCCAAGCGAACAGGCACGGACGCTGGAGGAACATCGCGCGATCGTCAAAAACTTCATCGGCCAGATCGACGTGGCGCTGGCGGAGTTTTGCAGGCGATTCCCGACCGATGCGCGGCGTTGGGACGCCAAACTCACGCGAGTTCAGTACACCAACCTGCTGGCCGACCTGCAAGGCCGGCCATACGATCAAGCCGCGGATGAGAAGACGCTGAAGGAAATCGCCGCTGCTGCGGATGCCTCGACGGAGACGAAGGCGCGAGCCAGCCTTTTTCTGATGCAGTTCCACGCCGCCCCGTTGCTGCAATCCACCAACGCCACCGCGGTTGCGGCGGTCGAAGCCGAGATCACCGCGTTTGAGAAACAATACCCGCAAGACCCGCGCAACGAACAGTTGCGGCTGCTCAAGGCGCGCTTGTTCCAGAAGGCCGATCCCGCCAAGGCCGAGTCTTTGATGAAGACGCTCGCCAAGAGCAGCGACCCTCAAGTCGCCTATGAAGCTCAAGGCTACCTGACCTCGCTGGATATCAGCATGAAACCAGTGCAACTAAGATTCACAGCGGTGGATGGTTCAACCGTCGATCTGGAAAAACTGCGCGGCAAAGTGGTGCTGTTGGATTTCTGGGCGACGTGGTGCGGCCCGTGCGTGGTGTCCGTGCCCAAGGTCATCGCGACCTACAATAAATTTCACGGCAAAGGCTTTGAGATCGTCGGCATCTCGCTGGATCGCGACAAGGACAGCCTGGTGACGTTCTCGAAGCAGCGTGGTATGACCTGGCCGCAATACTTCGACGGCAAAGTCTGGGAGAACGACATCAGCACCAGGTTCCACATCAGCGCCATCCCCGTTATGTGGCTGGTTGACAAAAAAGGCTACATCCATCCGATCGAGGTCGACGACCTTCTTGCTCAAGCCGAGAAACTCCTGAGCGAATAGATCGATACATGGTGGTTCCGTTCGGCGAGGGTCATCTGGTTTTTCGTTGAAAGGGCCGGAACGCGTTCCTATACTGACGAGACTGTTGCATGAAAAAGATCGTTGTCATCGCGGAGTTGTTGCTGGCCGTGGCGGTCTCTTCGTGGGCCAATGGGGGGGAGAACTTCCCCTTCCACGTCGGCGAGAAGTTGACCTACCAGGTTTTCTGGGGACCGTTTGTCGCCGGGCGCGCCTCGCTCGAGGTGCAAGGCATCGAACGGATGGACGGGCACGACTGCTATCATCTCGTCGCGCAAGCCAGGACCAGCGGGCTGGCGGAACTGCTGTTTCATGTCGATAGCACCACGGAGAGCTGGCTGGATGTGAATCAGTTGTTCACTCGTCGCTATCGCGAGAATCGTGTCGAAGGCAAAAAAGCCAGGAACAACGAGACGGTGTACGATTACGACCACAAACGAGCCGTCACCACGAATCTGATCAACGGCAGAAAGGACGTCATGCCACTCGACCAGCCCGTGCAAGACGTCGTTTCGGCGCTCTACTACGTGCGGGTCCAGCAGTTGAAGCCGTCCGTCGAGAATAACTTCCTGGTCAACGCAGGCAGCACGAACTACTCCGTGCACGTGCGCCCCGACCTCCGCAGAACACTTTGGATCCGTCCGCTGGGCGATGTCGAGGCCATGCGCATCGAGCCAAAACCCACGCTGAACATCGTTGCCGCCAACAAAGGGCGCATGTGGTTTTGGGTCAGCGACGATACCCGCAAGCTGCCGTTGCTGGTTTCCTCCGACATGAAAATCGGCAGCGCCAAGTTGGTGCTGTTCAAGGTGGAGTCGGACGCCCCTGAGACGAACACGAGCCTGTCGACGGCTGCGTCGAACTTTGGGACAGCGAACTCGGAACCCACAACGTCAAGCGCGGCCGGCCGCTAGCATGGATTTCCCACCTCTCGACTTCAGCCGCATCCGCACCTACCCGCTGCGCGAGCGCGACAACAAAGTCCATCTCGATCAACTCGCCCGCGTCTGGAAAACAGGCGGCAGCTTCGCGCAGTTCATCGACTCGCTGCCAAGAATCCTGATCGGAAACGATTTCCGTGCCGTCGTCAACGCCACCGTCTCGGCCATGCGCAACCGGCGGCCCGTCATCGTCATGATGGGCGCGCATCCGATCAAGTGCGGGCTCAACCCGATCCTAGTCGATCTGATGCGGCGCGGCGTCATTTCCGCCGTTGCTTTCAACGGCGCCGCCGCGATCCACGATTTCGAACTCGCGCTGATCGGCGAGACCAGCGAAGACGTTCAACGCGGACTCGACGACGGCAGCTTCGGTATGATCGACGAAACGGGTCGGCTGATGAACCAGGCGATGGCCGACGGCGTGAAGCAAGGCATCGGCGCGGGCCGCGCCCTTGGCGAGGCCATCGTCAAAGGACAGTTCGCCCTAAAGGAGTTGAGCATCCTGCATCAGAGCGTCGTCAGCAACGTTCCCATCACCGTCCACATCGCTATCGGCACGGACATCATTCACCAGCATCCGACCACTGACGGCGCAGTCCTGGGTGAAGCGACCTATCTTGATTTCCAGAAATTCGCCGCCGCCATCGCACACTTGGAAGGTGGGATCGCGCTCAACATCGGCTCGGCGGTGATCATGCCCGAAGTTTTTCTCAAGGCGCTCACCATCGCACGCAACCTTGGCAACAAAGTCGAGGAATTCACGACGGTGACCTTCGACATGATCCGCCATTATCGCCCTACGGAAAACGTCGTCCGACGTCCGACCGTCAAAGGTGGACGCGGCTACTACATTGTCGGGCACCACGAACTGCTCGTGCCCTTGTGGGCGGCGGCTGTCCTGGAACAACTTCAATGACCCACGACCAGCTTAGAAAACTCCTGAACCGATTCCGCCGGCAAAACATCGTTGTCGTCGGCGACGTGATGCTCGACCAGTTCCTCTGGGGCAGAGTTTCCCGCATCTCGCCCGAAGCTCCGGTGCCCGTCGTCGAGGTCACACGCGAGTCGTCCTTCCCCGGCGGCGCGGCCAACGTCGCCCGCAACCTGCGCGCGCTTGGCGCTCCTGTGAAAATCATGGGCGTGCTGGGCGAAGACAGCGCGGGAGAAGAATTGCGTGGGTTGCTCGATGAGCAAGGAGTCGAGACCGGCGGTCTGGTTGTCGATCCGAATCGCCCGACGACATTGAAGACCCGCATTGTGGCGTACCACCAGCAGGTCGTGCGGTTCGATCGAGAAAAAGCAGAGAAGATTTCGCCGTCGGTAGCAGACAAACTCATGGAGTACTTCCACTCTCAAGTGAACCACGCGGCGGCGGTGATTTTCGAAGATTACGGCAAAGGCGTGCTCTCCCAGAAACTCCTCGATGACATGCAACGGCTGGCCCGCAAGCATCACAAGATCACCGCGGCCGATCCGAATGCGCGCAATCTGCTCCGTTACTCAGGCCTCACCGCGATCACCCCCAACCGTTCCGAGGCGTTCGCCGCAGCGGGCGTGACCTATGCCGAGCCTGCCGACGAGGTGCTGCGAGACGAGCCGCTGATGCGCGTGGGCAGGATTCTGTTGCGCAAATGGAGAGCGCGCAACCTGCTCGTCACGCTGGGAGAACACGGCATGTGCCTGTTTCGCTCGGGCGCGCGGCCTTATCACACTCCGACGGTGGCACGCGAAGTGTACGATGTCTCAGGCGCGGGCGACACAGCCATCGCGTCGTTTGTGCTGGCGCTGACCGCGGGAGCGAGTCCGGTCGAGGCAGCAGAGATTTCCAACCATGCCGCCGGTGTTGTCGTCGGCAAGATTGGCACCGCCACCTGCTCCACCGAAGAACTGGTGGAAAGTTTCTCGCGCAACCAGCGCTAGCCACTCGAGGGAGCCGCCGTGCTGGCTGCGTTCCCAGGCTTTGGACGGTCCAGCACCTCGCGGACCTTGCGCGCGAGCACGTCACGAGTGTACGGCTTGTTTAAAAACGCAACGCCGTCGTCCAGCACGCCGTGGTGGACGATCGTGTTCACCGTGTAACCGGAACTGAAAAGCACCTTGATCTCAGGATGTGCTGCGTGAATCTGATCGGCGAGTTCCTTGCCTCCCATCTGCGGCATCACCACGTCGGTGAGCACCAAATCGACTCCCTGTCCATTCCTTTCCTTGGCAATGCGCAAGGCCTCCCGTCCATTGGACGCTTCCAACACCGTGTAACCGAGCTCCTGCAAGATCAAACTGGCGAGTTTGAGCAGACTCGGCTCGTCTTCGACAAGCAGCACAGTCTCCTTGCCGTGCGGCAGATCGTCAGATTCGTCTCGCTTGGGACGGACCGTGGCCGCTCCCTCAAGCTGCGGCAGGTGAATTGTGAAGGTTGTCCCGTGGCCGGGCTCACTGTCAACGCTGATGTGGCCGCCACTTTGTTTGACGATGCCGTAGCAGGTCGCCAATCCCAAACCTGTGCCCTTGCCTACTTCCTTGGTGGTGAAGAACGGCTCGAAAATGCGGGCCCGCACCTCGGCACTCATGCCGATACCGGTATCGCTGATGGTGAGCACGACGTACTTGCCCGGGGCAACACCTTCATGCTCGGCTGCGTAGGTCTCGTCCAATACAACGTTGGCAGCTTCGATCTTCAACTTGCCGCCCTGTGGCATCGCATCGCGCGCGTTGATGGCCAGATTGATAATCACCTGCTCGATCTGGCTTGGATCGACTTTCACCCGTCCGAGATCCGGCGCGCCAATGGTGGTCAGTTCGATGTCCTCGCCGATCATGCGGCGCAACATCGTGCTCAGGTCTTTCAGGGTGTCGTTGAGGTTGACCACCTTCGGCTCCAGAATCTGCTTGCGGCTGAAGGCAAGCAATTGCCGCGTCAGCGCGGCGGCGCGTTCGGCGGCCTTGCGAATTTCTTCGATATTGGCACGCAGCGAATCGTCGGGCTTGATCCGCGTCAGCATGAGTTCGCTGTAGCCCAGGATGGTGGTCAGAATGTTGTTGAAATCGTGCGCCACGCCGCCGGCGAGTCGGCCGATTGCCTCGACCTTCTGGGCCTGACGCAATTGCTGCTCCAAAGCACCCTCCCGTTGTTGGTGCTGGTAGCTGTCAAACAGGATTCCGGCGGCACGCGTCAGGATTTCGATCTTGTTCTGTTGCTCACCGGTGTAAACATCGGGGCGATTGGCCACGCCGATCATGCCCACCACTTGCGTCCCGCTGAGGATTGGCACCCCTAGAAAACGCCGCAATGGCAGCGTCCCTGCCGGCAACCCCTCGCCCGAGCGGGAATCGGCACCCGGTTCGTTGGAGATGACTGATTGCCCACTGGTGATGACGCTGCCGAAAAGGTTCTTGATATTCGTGAACTCCAGGCGCCAGTTCTCTTTGTCGCCGTCTGCGGCGTCCCCGGAAACCCCTTGCTGGATGGTCTCGTCCCAACCGATGCCTGAGTGCGCCAGGATGCGCAGCGTGGGCCCATCCATCACAACCGCCACGAATCCACACTCGCTGCCAGTCTGCTTCAGCGCGTTGTGCAGGAGGATGCTGCTGGGCACGTGCTCGCCTCCGCTTTGGAGAAACGCCACCATCGCGTCAGTGATCGCCTGGAGTTGCTCGGTCTTGATCTGCAAGGTTGCTTCGGCCTGCTTGCGCTCGGCGACCTCGAGCAGCAGCATCTCATTGGCTTCCTGCAGTTTCTTCGTGCGCTCGGTCACCTTCAGTTCCAACTCATCGACCTGGCACTTGACCTGTTGCTGCAACCACCACTTTTCCGTCAGCGCGCTGGCGAGCTGCAAAACCTCGACGACGTCGAACGGCTTTTTGAGAATCAACATGCGATCGGACTTGCCGACTTTGTTGATCATTTCGTCCCACGAGTAATCGGAATACGCCGTGCAGACCACCACTTGCAGATCGGGATCGACCTCCCAGATTCTCTGGATGGTTTCCACTCCGTCCCAGCCCGGAGGCATCCGCACATCCACAAACGCCAGCGCGTAGGGGCACCGCGCTTGGACGGCCATCTGCACACGGGCAAGTCCTTCCTGCCCTTGGTAGGCGGAATCGATCTGGAAAGGCATCGGCCTTTGTGCGTGAGCCTGTTCTTCGAACAACACAGCCTCCGCCTTGGCGAGCGCTCCGCTCTCGACCGCAGCTCCGTTGAGGATTTTGCGAAAGTCGTCGTGGATCGCGCGATTGTCGTCGATCACCAGGACACGTCGGTTTCTTTCAGGAGATGAATATTTCATGAGTTCCCATTCTTCGGTGCGCAGGGCAGCGTTAGCGTAAACGTCGCTCCCTTGCCCACGCCGTCGCTGTGCACGGTCAACGTTCCACCCAGCTCCTTGGCCGCCAGGGCGCCGCTGTGCAGACCAAACCCGTGCCCGTCCTTGCG
>JBEKZD010000025.1:0-47666 GCA_049510215.1 Verrucomicrobiia bacterium | reverse complement strand
ATGCGCTTAAACAACCCACAGTGTGTCACTGCTCGAACCCTCACCCTGACCCGCCTGCGCCGAGGCTTCGGCGGGCAGGCCCTCTCCCTTGGGAAGGGAGAGGGGAGATCTCCTCGCCCCGCCTTGCCCCGAAAGCTTTCGGGGTTGACGGGGAGAGGATTAAGGTGAGGGGTTGCCGGACGTTTCAGGTGGTTCATGAATAGGTCAGGTTAACGTTCACGGCTTTGCATCAATGCTTCGTTCTCCTGCAGTTCACGGGACTATTTCCAGCAGTTGGACCAGTTCTTTGGGATGGGACCACTGGACGTTGTGATCGCCTTCCATGGTGAGCACGGTCCAGCCACGCGCCTTGGCACGCTCATAGAAAAAGAAGAACGCGGCATCCTGTGGTTGGCGGCCCGCAGGAACCGCCAAGATGTAGGTGGTCGGGATCTTCTTCGCAGCCGGGTTCTTGAGGGAGATCGGTTCGCTGAGTGTCTTGGCCGGCTGGGGAACTTCGCTGGGAGGAGGTTTATTCGGATTATAGCCTCGCAGGATGGCAAAACCGTTGGTGGTGATCAGCCCCGGCCCGCCGCGCCCACCGCGACCGCGGCTCGTATTCAGGCTCTCGCCATCCTCCGGTAGGAACGCATCGACATAGACCAGATGCTTGATCCGATCGGGCACGCGATCGGCGACGCCGGTGATGACCATGCCGCCGTAGCTGTGTCCGACGAGCACGATGTCGTGGAAATCTTCGTAAAGGATCACGTTAACGATGTCCTGAATGTGCGTGCTGAGATCAATATTGGTCGTGGCCAAATGAACGCGTTCGCCCTGCCCGGTGAGCGTGGGCCGGTAGACCTTGTGCCCATCGGCGGTGAGAAGGTTATCGACCTCCTTGAACGCCCATCCGCCGGCCCAGGCGCCGTGGACGATGACGTAGGTAAACCTGCGATCAGACGCCGCAGGGCGGGTTGCCGGTTCGGCGGCACGCGTCGCAGATGCCGCGATACCTATAAGCATCAGGCCGATGTTGAAGAGGGTCAGATATCGACGCATAGGTTTGATTTCCCGCAGGCGACACTGCGCAACTATGAATACTGTGACATTGCGATAACCAGCCGCAGGACGCAACTCAATTCAGCCGGCATCTTGGTCTTTGGGGTGAACTCCTTAGGGCCTGTTGCCCAAATCGATTCTCGTTCGTTCCGGTGTAGTGGCGCTTCTGTGAAGCGCCGAATTCGTCCGGAAAATCAAGGTCCCGCGCTTCGCAGAAGCGCAGCTACAACCGGAAAAATCATTTGGGCAACAGCCCCTTTGCTCTTCACACGAACAGCGGTGTTCATGCCGCTACGGCCAGAATGGAGTTTTTAACCTTTCAAGGATCGGGTGGCAGGTCGGCAGACAGGGGCAGGATGTTTTTCAAACTTGAGTTCACTGGCTCCGGCACTCGTCGGATGCGCAACGCCATGTAGGGTTTCCCGGCAGCGCGACGACTCGCCCTTTCTCGACAACGTGAACGAGATCTCGCTGGAGCGCCCGCAATGGTTATTCTTGGTACGGAGACGCACCGAAGCGCGCGCTCGATCAGTACGCCCTCTGGAGCAAAGCGCACCGGTAGCGAGCTTGCTCCGCATCGGTGTCGTGGTAGGGCGAGACCGCCGGGCGCGCCGCACAAGACGGATCGCCCATGCTGCATCGCGCCGAAAACGACTTGCATGCAGTGCTGGCGGCACGTTAGCATGCGGCTCCGAGAGGCGTTGCGTATGGGCATTTCCTTCAAGTGCGAGATGTGCGGGCAGGACATCGTGATTGACGAAGCGGGTGCGGGTCAGGTGTTCGACTGTCCGAAATGCTCGACACCTTTGCTCGTCCCTTCCAAATCGGTCGAAGCCGAGCCTTCTGCTGGACCTGGCGAGCGAGGAACTCGGACTAACTTTCACGCCTTGGCTTGGGTTTTGGGGTTCTTAGCTGTTGCGACTATAGGCGCTGGTTTGATTGTTTGGCGCGGCACACGACCCGCAACAATTTCAGGCGCTGCTTGGGTGACGCTCAGAAGCGGCCAGTCAGATTTGCTACGCGGGTTAGAGGTTACCCTTCTAACAGACGAAGCCATAAATGCAGTCCAAACTTTACCGGGCACGACAAACGCGCCCCCGGGGTCCTTCTTCGGTTTCTTTTCGGCTAATGGACTTTTCGGACCGAAGGTGGGCGAAGTAAATATCGCTACGTCTGATTGGCTGCGACAGTTGTGGATCGACAGGTTCTTTCAGGAGCTTGATAAGAAATTAGTGCCGCACGTAGTTCGCATTACCAAAACCGATGTTGATGCGAAGTACGAAATACGGGAAGTTCCTAGAGGGGTGTTCGTCGTTTACGCCAAATACAAGACAGAATTCTCTGCCGCCTATTGGCTGGTGCGCGTTGTGGCAGCACCGGGCAGAACGATTAAAGTCGACCTCGACAATTCCAATATGAGAGACACTTGGCCCCCGTACGGTTCTTAGGCGGGAACACGCCGCGGCGGGCGCCGCGAAGCCATTCTGTCGCCCCCGGCAGAAAGCAATGAGTTCAACACAATCGCCAATTTAGGTATTTGATCGATGCCAAAGGGAGCGGACGGTGAAACACAACTCTCATAAGCCTTCGACGGAAAAGCAACCCCACACCCCTTCACAAGCGCTAAACAACGCGGGGCAAGATTTGCTGCGAAAACTGTTGGATGACGCCGCGTTCTATGAGCTTCATGCGCTGTGGCGGCGCAAGGCAGGCACTGCTTCGTTGTTCAGCGGCAAGATCGAAACCGCAGACTTTTTAGAAGCCAATCGCATCATGCAGATGTCCTACCAAGAGGATGTGGTACAAAAAAAGTTCTGGGCGGCGTGCGACTGCTTACCCAAAGGGAGAAGGAAGCACATCTTGAACCTGCTAGGTGAAACCTCCAACTACGAGGAGGGTTTTACCGCCGCCTTGCAGCTTCTCCCGGAGCATGAGCGGAAGGACATCGAGGAGTTCCGCCGTCGCAACGCGGAAGAAGCGACTAACGAAGCGCTGAAGAACCCCTTCGTTTCCCTCCGTGCCTTGGTACGACATCAGCCGGTATGGGCCTTGGCGCAACCGCGCATCGCCAACTTCATCGGCAGGCTGTTGTTTGTGGCGCACCACGGAAAAGGCGGCCCGAACTCTGACGCGGCTTTGGCCAGCAGGCTCTTGAAAGTGCTCCTCGTGCCGGAACGCGACAGGGGCAAAAGCCCAGACCTAAAGCCTGAATACATCCGTGCCTACTTCCAACAAGAGCTTTCACGGGTACGGCAGGTGTTGGGCGATGTCATGCCTAAGATCATTCGCGACGACTGGAAAAACTGGAAGCAGTGGCGAACTGTGCGCGCAATGCACCTCAAGAAGCCAGAGGAAGAAGTGTGCAGCCTGAGTCGGCTTTACGAACTTGCAGCCACGCAGCATTGCGTCCATTACAAAGCGGCTTACACAGAGGTCGAGGACATCCAACGCGCTGTGACCGGGACGGTGAGAATTCGCGCATACGCGGTCTATCGAACTGCGCGAGCCTTTGGAACAACCGAGAAGGAAATCCGCAAGCACGTCCGCGACATCCGGTAGGCACACCACTGGCGCTCAGTGGTTCACAGTAAACCCAGCAAAGCCGCCGGGACCCTCTTAGAGTGGCGGCGATGAAAGAGAAGAAACGGCTCACAACCATCGCGCGAATTTCTCTGTCTCCGCGTTGCCAAGACCACAATGCAAACCTCGTGAGGCGCGCCGTGACAGCCGGGGAGCGGCGGCGCAAAGCAGAGCGAACCGGTGCCGAGAAGAAGACCGAGTGCCATTTCAAATTCTTGCGCGCGCGTTCGCGCGGGCGACGTGACATCAGGTTGACGCTTCTTGAGGTGCGTGTGACGAAGTGTAAGCGTCTCGGCACCCTAGCTGTGCTGGCATTGGCGGCGGCGTACTTGGTGAAAGGATGGCTGGAGAATCGTTGATGCTGGCGACACCGATGGCTTGAACCCATCTCATGAATGGTGGGACAGGCCTCCATGCCTTTCGAAATCCTTCCGCACAGGCAGGGACGCCTGTGCCACCGAAGATCTATGAAATTACCTCTTCAGAAATCTTATTCGCTGCCTTTGAACTGATCCTGTTTGTTCTTGAAGAGGATGTTGAAGGTCGTCATGGAGCCGTACGAGCGCGTGATGTATTGTTGCAACTCCACCTTGTCGGCATCGCTCAGTGTGGCGTGGCTGTTGATCTTCTGTTCCAGCACCCGCAGGTTGTTGCGCACCATGACGATTTTGTGGAAGAAGACGTCCAGCGGGACTTCCTTCGCTTGTAGCGTCGTGTCCGCAGGATGCAGCAGCATGCGTCCGCCATGCCACCGACTGGCAAGTTGCTCGACAACGTCGCCGGATTTTTCGACCCCAAGCTCGGCCAGCACCACCTTGGCGGTTTGTTCGATGAACTGACCCAGAGGTATCTCCAATCCGTTGACGGCGGCGCGGGCTTCGGCGGCTTCCATGCCGCTGTTTTCGGGTGCAATCGTCCGCGTGGCGTCATCGAACCGGATCTCCGCCGTGTGCTCGGTGATCGACTTGACGACGCCGATTCCGTGATGGGGATGCCTGACTTTCATTCCGACGTGCATTGACTCGACTTTCATAAGATCACCACCAGCACAACTAACCCAATCGGACCGCGACTGTCCATTCTGAAAATACCAGCCGCTTCGGAGAGGGCGCGACTCGACACTACCAGCATAGCCAGCGTCGGGCGTTTTGCAGGGCTGTAGGTAGGGGCAGACCGCCGGGCTGCCCGTCCCCCGAAAAACGCGGCGCGCCCGGGCGGTCGCGCCCTACCTCACACAACACCGTACGTTCGGTGTTCGGTGGGTTACGGTGGTAGTATCGAGATGTGCCCGGTGGCTCACGCCAGGGTGATACTCCGTTGACAGTGGTTCTGGCTCGAGGGTAGTGTGAGCGGCGTTACCCCGTGGACTTCCGGTGGAGGCGAACCGATGAGGCGATTGTTCACATTTCTGGTCATTGCCAGCGTGCTGAGTTGCGCCATCTTGGCGGCTCAGGCCGTCCTCGGTGGTGAACAGAAACCCGCCGAGCAAAGCTCAGCTTTTCTGCAATGGGCCCAGAAGCCTCCCATGGGGTGGAACAGTTGGGATTGTTTCGCCACGACCGTCACCGAAGCGCAGACCAAAGCGCATGCGGATTACATGGCCGAGCATCTGAAGCGCTACGGCTGGGAATATGTCGTTGTGGACATCCAGTGGTACGAGCCGGAGGCAAAGAGTTTCAACTATCGCAAGGGTGCGAAGCTTGTCATGGATGAGTGGGGACGTTTGCGGCCCGCGACCAATCGTTTTCCCTCCGCCGCAAGCAATGTCGGGTTCAAGGCGCTCTCCGACTACGTCCATGGCAAGAAACTGAAATTCGGCGTGCACCTGCTGCGCGGGATTCCGCGTCAGGCGGTCGAACAGAACACTCCAATCAAGGGCACCTCGCACCACGCGGCGGACATCGCCGACAAGACGAGCATCTGCCCGTGGAACACCGACATGTACGGCGTGGATATGTCCAAGCCCGGCACGCAGGAGTATTATGATTCCGTTTTTCAACTGTTCGCGGAGTGGGGAGTCGATTTCGTGAAGGTTGACGACATCAGCCGGCCTTATCATCGCGCCGAGATCGAAGCGATCCGCAAGGCGATCGATCGCACGGGACGCCCGATGGTTCTGAGCCTTTCCCCGGGCGAGACGCCGTTGGCCGAAGGCGAGCACGTCAGCCGTAACGCGAACATGTGGCGGATCAGCGACGATTTTTGGGACAAGTGGCCCGTCTTGCTTGAACAGTTTGAGCGCTTGCGGAAATGGACCGAATTTCGCGGCCCCGGGCATTTCCCCGATGCGGACATGCTGCCGCTCGGCACGATCGACATGGGACGACGCACGACTCGGTTCACGAAGGACGAGCAATACACGCTGATGACACTCTGGTCGATTGCCCGGTCACCGCTGATTTTCGGCGGTGACATGACGAGGATGGATGATTTCACGCTTTCGCTGATCACCAATGAGGAAGTGATCGCGGCCGATCAAAACAGCAGCGGCAACCGCCAGTTTTTCAACCATGACGGACTGATTGCCTGGGTCGCCAATGCGCCGAACTCGTCGGACAAATACCTTGCCGTTTTCAACACATACGACAAGCCCGCCAACGACCCTACGGCGGGCAAGCCCGATCAACCAGAGAGCGCAGGCGGCATGAAGGTGCCGGTGAAACTTGCGGAACTTGGATTCAGCGGTTCGTGCCGCATTCGTGATCTGTGGCGAAAAGCGGACCTCGGAGAGTTCAAGGAGGAGTTTGCGCCGGAAATCACCTGGCACGGCGCGGGGCTTTACCGAGTCTCCGCAGCCAAGCCATAAGAAGTAGGAAGGGCAACGATGAGTCGAACGATCCAAACCACACTGGCATTTCTCATTGTGCTCGTTTCAGTGACACTCGTGGCCCAGCAGCCGGCGAAGTCTGCGCAGAAGGCGGACGCTGCGGCGGCAGCGCCGCGCGAACGACTGCTGATGGATTTCGGTTGGAAGTTCATCCTAGGCGACCCGGAGGCCGCCCAAGCGACCGCCTTTGACGACAGCGGGTGGCGCAAGCTGGACCTGCCTCACGACTGGAGTATCGAAGGGCCGTACAGCGAGGATGCGCCGACTGGCGGGCAAGGCGGTTATCTTACCACGGGCATCGGTTGGTACCGCAAGCAGTTCACCTTGCCCGAATCGGAGCGCGGCAAGAAGGTGATCATCGAGTTCGACGGCGTTTACATGAACAGCGAGGTGTGGATCAACGGCCAGCACCTCGGCACCTGGCCATACGGGTACACCAGTTTCTATTACGACCTCACACCGTATTTGAAATTCGGCAGGGAACCGAATGTCATCGCGGTGCGCGTGGACAACTCCGCCCAGCCCAACAGCCGTTGGTACTCAGGCTCCGGGATTTACCGTCACGTGTGGCTCACCGTGACCGATCCTCTCCATGTCGCCCACTGGGGCACCTACGTGACCACGCCCAGCGCCGCGACGAACAGCGCGAGCGTGCGGATCCTGACACGGGTGCAAAACGAACGCCCGCAAGCGCAGGCGGTCACCTTGGTCAGCCAGGTTGTGGATGCGGAGGGTCAGGTGGCTGCTACAACGGAGGCGGAGAAGAGTATTCCGGCCGGCGGTGAATTTGAATTCGATGAGTCGGTCGAAGTCGCCACGCCACGCCTGTGGTCGCCCGATGCGCCGAATCTTTACCGGGTGCATAGTCTCGTGCGCAGCGGCGGGCGGGTCGTGGACGAGTACGACACGCCGTTTGGCATTCGTGACATCCAGTACGACGTGAGCCGCGGGTTCCTGTTGAACGGCGCCCCGGTGAAAATGCTGGGCATGTGCTTGCATCACGACGGCGGCTGCGTCGGCGCGGCGGTGCCCGCCGGCGTATTGGAGCGGCGACTGCGCCTGTTGAAGGAAATGGGCTGCAACGCCATCCGCTTCAGTCACAATCCCATGTCGCCGGAGATGCTCGACCTCTGTGACCGTCTCGGCTTTCTGGTGATGGACGAGGCGTTCGACGAATGGACACGGCGCAAACCGCAGATTCAGCACGGTTATTCCGACTACTTCGCCGAGTGGTACGAGCGGGACCTGCTCAACCTGATCCACCGCGACCGCAATCATCCAAGCGTGGTGATGTGGAGCGCGGGCAACGAGATTGGCGAGCAGTTGGCGCCCAGCGGGCACGAGGTGTTGGGCAAGCTGGTGGAGGTCTTTCATCGCGAGGATCCGACCCGTCCGGTCACGGCGGCGTGCGACAACGTGTTTACCGACACGCGCGAGTTGCCGGCCGCGTTCGCCAACCTGCTCGATATCGTCGGCTACAACTACGTCGACCGCTGGGTCACACGCCGCGAGACCTACTTCGCCGATGACCGGATCAGGTACCCGAACCGCAAGATGGTTGGCACGGGAGACTCCGGCCTCGGCGGCGTCCGCGGACGCTACGACTTCGCGCCGGTGGGGACGAACGATTCCGCCCGGCCCCCCCGGTATGCCACGTCCATGATCCGGGCGGAACAACTCTGGAAGTTCAACAAGATGCACGATTACGTGATCGGTTATTTCACGTGGACGGGCATCGACTACCTCGGCGAATCGCGGTGGCCGGGAAAAAACAGTTCTTCGGGTGCGCTCGACACCTGCGGTTTTCCGAAAGACGGCTATTACTTCTACCAAAGCCAGTGGACGACCAAGCCGATGCTGCATCTCTTCCCGCATTGGAACTGGAAGGGACGCGAAGGGCAGATTGTTCCGGTGCTGTGCTACACAAGCTGCGACGTTGTGGAATTGTTCCTCAATGGCAAGAGTTATGGCGCGAAGGCGCTTGATTTTCCGCGCCAGGGTAGTACGGGCAGTTGGAACCGCTATGCCCGACCCCAAGTGTTCGCGACCACGGCTGATCTTCATCTGGTGTGGGATGTCCCCTATGAGCCGGGGACGCTGAAGGCCGTCGGGTACAAGGATGGCAAGGAGGTTTGCACGGCGGAAATCTCCACGACGGGAGAGCCGGCGGCCATTGGGTTGTCGGTCGACAAAAACGCGATGGCGGCGGATGGCCGGGATATCGCTCATATCACGGTCCAAATCTTGGACGACAAAGGCAGGGTCGTGCCGACTGCGGACAATGAGGTCGCCTTCGAGATTCAAGGCGCAGGCAAGATTATCGGGGTCGACAACGGGAACCCGTCGAGCCACGAGGATTACAAGGCCAACCACAGGAAGGCTTTCAACGGGTCGTGCTTGGCCATTGTGCAGGGTTCGCGGAAACCGGGCAAAATCCGACTCGTGGCGCGTGCGGAGGGACTCAAGGAAGCCTCGATCGAAATCGAGGCTCAGCCTGGCGCCACGTTCGCCACGCTGCCGTGAAACCCCCGGATGGCGGGAATGACGGCGGCTATCAAAGCCCATGTTTCATCCTCGGTGAGAAGCCGAAGGAGAAGTTGGTGGAGGTCAGGTGCGACTAACGGTACAATAACTGATATGGAGACCCAATGATGAGACAGTTTGCAGAAACCATGGCGGTCGCGATTGCACTCGGCGCGATGGCCACGAGCGGCATGAGCGCCGACACGTTGCAGAATTCCACGGTTGGCGACCCCGAGGCCGCCAATCGCAATACCGCACCGGTGACAGTGGTCGAGGACCAGTCGAGCTTCACGCTCGCCAACGGTTACGTCACGGCCAAGGTTGACAAAACTTCCGGCGACCTCACCTCCTTGAAATACAAGGGCTTGGAACTGATTGGCTACGGTTCGGGCCACCCCGCCGGGTACTGGGAACAGGACCCTTCTGCGGCCCAACGTTATGCCGTTACCGTGACGATTGATCCGGCCAGGAACGGCGGCGAGCGCGGCGAAGTATCGATCAAAGGTTTTTCCGACAGCAAAACCTACCTCGGCGACGGGCCTGGCGGCAGCACGCTGTGCGACATCGAGCTTCGCTACACGCTGGGCCGGCACGACAGCGGCCTCTATACCTATGCGATCTACGACCATCCCGCCAACTACCCCGGCACGCAGATCGGCGAAAGCCGGTTCGGCGCCAAACTCAATGGGGACGTGTTCGATTGGCTGTCGATTGACGCCAACCGCGACAGGCTCATGATCACCGGCTCGGATTGGGACCACGGCACGGAACTCAACATGAAGGAAGTCCGCCGGATAAACACCGGCCAGTTCAAAGGCGAGGTCTCGCACAAGTACGACTACTCAGCCATTCAATTCAACATCCCCGCCTTCGGCTGGTCCAGCACGAAGCAACACGTCGGGCTGTGGTTCATCAATCCGTCGGTGGAGTACCTGAGCGGCGGGGCGACCAAGGTCGAGCTGACCGGCCACCTGGACAACAACCCGGGCGGCGCGCCGACCGTGCTAAACTACTGGCGGGGCACGCACTACGGCGGCAGCGTCTGCGCGATTGGCGCCGGTGAGAAGTGGACCAAGGTCGTCGGCCCGATGATGATCTACCTCAACTCCGCCCCGACCCCGAATGAGATGTTCAAGGACGCCCTCGCGCAGGCTGCCAAGGAGGCGACCGCGTGGCCCTATGACTGGGTTTCCGGTGTTGATTATCCGCGCAAGAACGAACGCAGCACGGTCAGTGGTCAACTCGTGCTGCGCGATCCCCAGGCTACCAATCTCAAGATGAGCAATCTGCTCGTCGGTTTGTCTGCGCCTGAGTACACGCGACCGGGCGGATGGGGAGGCGGCTTCGGCGGTTTCGGTGGTCCGCGGGTTGTCGATTGGCAGAACGACGCCAAGCACTATGAGTTCTGGGTCCGCGGCGACAATCAAGGCCATTTCACGATCCCGAAAGTCCGGGCCGGGACGTACACCCTCCATGCGATTGCCGATGGCATCCTCGGTGAGTACGCCAGGACCAACATCGCCGTCGAATCCGGCATGTCCATCGACCTAGGCCGCCTCGAATGGACGCCCGTCCGCTACGGCCGGCAGCTCTGGGACATCGGCATCCCCAACCGTACCGGCTCGGAGTTCTTCAAGGGCGACGACTACTTCCACTGGGGGATGTATCTCGAATACGCCAGGCTGTTTCCCAACGACGTGAACTACATCATCGGCAAGAGCGACTTTCACAAGGATTGGTACTTCGAGCAGGTTCCGCACTGCGAGGATCCCAACAACACCATCGAAAAAGGCAACGGCAGGGGCAGTGGGCGAAGCACGACGTGGACGATCACGTTCAACCAGCCGGCTGCTACTCACGGCAAGGCGACACTGCGCCTGGCGATCTGCGGCGTCAGCGCCAGAAGCATCGAGGTGACCGTCAATGACAAGCCGGCAGGCTCGGCCACCGGGCTGGGCTACAATGCCACGATCAACCGCGACGGCATCGGCGGATATTGGGTGGAGAAGGACGTTGTTTTCGACGCTTCGCTGATGAAAGCCGGGGAGAACGTCATGAAGCTGACGATCCCCGCCGGCGGCCTGACGAGCGGTATCATTTACGACTACCTCCGCTTGGAAGTTGACGCATCCGCCAAGCCGCCCGCTACGAGTGCAGCCACGACCGCGGGTGGTACTGCGGTCGCGGTCGCGGATGAGGAATAAGTGGCGTGCATGATCACGTCGGATCGTGATCTTCTGTGTGCGACTACACCTAGGGGCGACGCAACCGGCGAATGCCGAGGAGAAAAACAGCCGCCAACTCCAACAGGGAATAAGTCGCAGGCTCGGGCACGGGCTGAAAAGCGAGG
The DNA here is from genome assembly GCA_049510215.1 of Verrucomicrobiia bacterium. Classification (GTDB taxonomy): domain Bacteria; phylum Verrucomicrobiota; class Verrucomicrobiia; order Palsa-1439; family Palsa-1439; genus JBEKZD01. Next base: position 36,345 of record JBEKZD010000025.1, on the reverse strand, counting down.
AACGTCGGAGATGCCAACCCGGAGGCGAACGTGGTGCGTGTTCCGCCCGGCGTGAATTCATAGATGTTGCCGCTGCCGAAATCCGTCTCAAACAGATTACCCAAGCCGTCAAAGGCTAGGCCCCAGGGGTACACCTTGGAGGCAAAGGTGCTTTGGATACCTCCCGGCGTGTATTCAGAGATGAAACCGGGGTAGCCCCACACCGCCACAAACAGATTGTCCGCATGATCAACGGCCAAACCATAAGGTGATTCCACCCCGGACGCTAAGGTGCTGCGCGTTCCATCCGGCGCGAATTTATAGACGTTGCCGCTGGCTTGCTCCGCCACATACAAATTGCCCGCGCTGTCAAAGGCCAGACCAAGAGGGCGCGACAACCCAGAGGCAAAGATGCTGCGCGTTCCGCCGGGCGTGAATTCATAGACGTTGCCGCTGTTGTAATCTGACACAAACAGATTCTGCGCCTGCGCCTGCGCAGGACACAGGATGACTGCCAGTGCGACAGATAAACAGGTACCGATGATTTTCATGAGATCGGTCTTCGCCTTGTCATGGCATGGTCGCATAACGCAACGTGTACTTTTAGACAAGCCTAATCTGCGCACGGCGCGCAGGTCAGAACGATCTGAGGGAGCACGACAGAACAGGGGTCATTCCGGACTGACCCCTTTTTTTCTTTTCATACCCGGAAATGCCTAAGACGTATGGCAATGATGAATTCGCACGTGAAAAGTAATGTTGAGTACAAGGTATCTTGTGCGATTATGTGCGCCCGGAACTGGATGAATCAGCCACGTCTTTAAGGAACAGGTGGCGCAAGCTTGGAGAGACTGTCTCGAAGCTCCGGGCCACAGATTCGTTAACGGTCGAATTTTGGTTATGATGCGTTTTGATGGTACGAAAATGAGTATGGCGTGAGTCTATGCGCACCACCTTGATGCTCACGATTATCGTTACTTTGCTCGGCAGGTGCCCGAGCCTTGCCGCCGGTGATGCGAAGCCGACACAACCATCCCCAACCAACGCGTTCCCAGTTGCCATTCGCGTGGACGCCGCCAGGACCAAAGGCGAGTTGCGTCCCATCTGGCGGTTCTTCGGTGCCGACGAGCCGAACTACGCCTACATGAAGGACGGCAAGAAGCTTCTCGCGGGACTCGGCCAGCTTGGTTCGCAAACGGTTTACTTCCGAGCGCACAATCTGCTGACCTCCGGCGACGGCACGCCGGCGTTGAAGTGGGGTTCCACCGGCGCTTACAGCGAGGATGCCCAAGGCAACCCGGTTTACAACTGGACGATCCTCGACCGCATTTTCGACACTTACCTGGAACGCGGTGTGAAGCCGTATGTGCAAATCGGCTTCATGCCGAAGGACCTTTCCATCAAGCCGGAGCCGTATCAGCATCATTGGACGCCCGGCGCCAAATACGACGAAATTTACACCGGCTGGGCCTATCCGCCGAAAGATTACCCGAAGTGGGCCGAGTTGGTTTATCAGTGGGCGAAACACTGCGTGGAGAAATACGGCCGCGCTGAGGTCGAGCGCTGGTATTGGGAAGTTTGGAACGAGCCAAACATCGGTTACTGGCGCGGCACGCCGCAGGAATTCCACAAGCTCCACGATTACGCCATCGACGCCGTGCGCCGCGCGCTGCCGACGGCGAAGGTCGGCGGGCCGGATGTGGCCGGAGGTCCCGGCGGCAAATTCCTGCCCAACTTCCTCGAACACTGCGTGCATGGGACCAACTACGCGACCGGCCAGAAGGGCACGCCGATTGACTTTGTTTCGTTCCATGCCAAGGGCAGCCCGAAGTTCGTGGACGGTCACGTGCGCATGGGCATCGCGAACCAGTTGCGGGACATCAACGATGCTTTCGCGGTCGTCGCCCGCTTCCCCGAACTCAAGGTCAAGCCCATCATCATCGGCGAATCTGATCCCGACGGCTGCGCCGCGTGCTCGGCCGCCGTTTACCCGCAGAACGGCTACCGCAACGGCACACTGTATTCCAGCTACACCGCCGCGAGCTTCGCGCGCGAATACGAGTTGGCGGACAAGCACGGCGTGAAGCTCGAAGGCGCGCTGACGTGGGCGTTCGAGTTCGAGGACCAGCCTTACTTCGCCGGCTTCCGCGTGCTGGCCAGCAACGGCATTGACCTGCCGGTGATGAACGTATTCCGCATGTTCAGCAAGATGAGCGGCCAGCGCCTCGCGGTGGAAAGCGACGGCGCCGTGCCGTTGGACGCGATCCTCAAAGACGGGGTCCGCGCGAAGCCGGATGTCTCCGCGCTGGCGAGTCTGGACAAGGGCAAGCTCTGCGTCCTTGCGTGGCATTATCACGACGACGATGTGCCGGGACCGGACGCCGCAGTGGAACTTTCCTTGAGTGGATTACCAGTCGCCGCCGGTAAAGCGCGTGTTACGCACTATCGTATTGACGCGAACCACAGCAATGCATTCGCCGCATGGCAACGGATGGGTTCGCCCCAACAACCCGCGCCGGAACAATACGCGCAACTCGAAAAAGCCGGCCAGCTTGCGCAGACAGAAGCACCTGGCGTTGAGAGCGACAAAATCGGCACCGGTTTCCTGAAGTTCAGACTGCCACGCCAGGCGGTATCGCTGCTCGTGCTCGAATGGTGAACGCAGATGAAACGAAATCCATCGCAACAAGGATGAATGATCCATGAAAGCGACACGTCTTCTCAAACCGGTCTGTTTGCTACTTGCTTTGATCGCTTTCGTTATTGTTGGCGCGTTCACGTCCGCCCGCGCAGAAGTGAACTCGACTTGTTATCTGTTCTCTTACTTCGTGCGCAACGGCGAGGACGGCCTGCACCTTGCCTGGAGCCGAGACGGCTACAAGTGGGAGGCGTTGAATGGCGGGAAAAGCTACCTGCAGCCCGCAGTCGGCGAGTCGAAGTTGATGCGCGATCCCTGCCTGCTGCTCGGCGCGGACGGGACGTTTCACCTGGTCTGGACGACCGCGTGGGAGGGAAAGACCATCGGCTACGTGTCGTCGAAGGACCTGATCCATTGGTCGGAGCAGAAAGCCATCCCCGTGATGGCGCACGAGCCGGAGGCGCGCAACTGCTGGGCGCCGGAAATCGCCTACGACAACAAGCGGCAGCAGTTCATCATCTTCTGGGCGACGACGATTCGCGGGAAGTTTCCGGAAACCGCGGGCCAATCGGAGAACGATTACAATCACCGCATTTATTGCACGACGACGAAAGATTTCGTCAGCTTCACGCCCACGCGGCTGTTTTATGATCCCGGCTTCAGCGTGATCGACGCCACGCTCCTGCGCGCGAACGGCCGCTTCTATCTTATCGTGAAAGACGAGACGCGGAATCCACCGAAGAAACATCTCCGGATGGCATCGAGCGACGATATCGAGGGGCCGTTCACCGACCTCTCGCCGCCGTTTACGCGCGACTGGGTGGAAGGCCCGACGGCGATCAAGATTGGCGAGAATTACATCGTGTATTACGATGTTTACCGCGACAAGCGTTATGCAGCGTCCCGTTCGCGGGACCTGAAGACATGGGAGGATGTCACAGCGCAGATGACGTTCGTGCCGGGAATGCGGCACGGTACGGTGATCGCCGTGACAGACGACGTTGTGGCCCGGCTGCGCGAGGCCGGCTCGCAGCGCATGGAGGGAGCAGCGACTGAGCCCCAGTAGCGCGGGCCTTCGCCGCGACGAAGTGGCTTCGGCCACGCAGGCGGGCGGGACGCCCGTTCAGTCCCCCCGCAAGCGTTCCGGAATCGGACCGACGACAACCATCCACGGATGACACGGATGTCACGGATTGCCGGTTGTGTTGGCGCGCCAGGTCAGAATGAAGAATAATCGGACGCAACCCCGGCGACCCTCGGACATGCGATTGCCCAGACGGTCGCGCGGAACGTTTCACGTTTCACGACCCTCCCAACGAAACTTGACTGCCACCTACTTCTGCGCAGGCAAGATGGGCTGAACGGTTATCGACGAGGCAGATCCCGTGATGTCGGGCAGCGGGGGCAGCGGCAGAACGGCTTTGTCCGCGAGGGTGCTGAGGTCGTTCACCTTCAGTTCGGAATCGGACAAGGTGAACAGGTCCGAGCCGATGAATAACACCCTGTCAATCTGCTTGTCCCAGTCGGTCCAGATGTCGTCACCGGTAGGAATCTGGGTGATCGATCCCCGGAGGACAAAGCCATTGTCGAGCGACACGTCATAGACCTGAACGCCTTGGAAAACGGTGTCGCCCCATTGCCAAGGCTGATCGGGGGTGGGGTTCGTCACCTGCGCGACGCTGATCGGAAACGCCATCAGGTTGCTCGATCGATCGAACAGCAGCGCGTGCGGGTCGTACAACACCGGCGAGTCCGTGCCGCGATCGCCAATGCTCACCGAATGCATCAACACGGGATTGTGCAGGTCGGTCACGTCAAACATCGCCACCTTCATGCCCTGATAAAACGCGGCGCCATCCCACCACGGGACGTCACCCGTCGTCTGGTTTGTGGCGACGGTCACATCTTTGCCGAAACCGATGAGATGGTTTGCATCGTACGGCACCAGGAAATTGCTGTAGCCCGGCAGCGTCAGTTGCCCGACAACGGCGGGGTTGGTCGGATCGCTCAGGTCGATGGCAAACAGCGGGTCGATCTGTTGGAACGTGACCAGAAATGCCCGGTCGCCGAGAAACCGAGCCGCGTAAATCCGTTCTCCAGCGGCGATGTTGGTCACGCTGCCGACCACCGACATGTTGGCGTCGAACACGAACAGGTTGTTTTCGTCCTGGTTCGAGGCGTTCCACCAGGCGTGTTGGGTCGTGGCGACGCGGAAGAACGCGCCGTTTTCGTCCATCGAATAGGAATTGAGGATGCTTCCCGGTACGTCGTTCGCCGCGACGAACGCCGTGGTGCCGCCGTTCAGCGAGAACTTGTAGATGTCGGTTGTTTCGTTGGTGGGCGCGAAAATCGGCATCAGCGGGAGGATCAAGGTCGCGGCAGCGGTCCGGCCGGCGGCCGCCGCTGCCGTGGGCGCTCCCGTGACCGCAGGGCTTGCGGCGAGAGCAAGCTGGGGCCAGAAGAAAATATCGAACGGACGCGAGGAGGTGACATAGAGGTTCTGCGTCGAAGCGTACACCTGATCGCCAGCGCCGAGGTACGCGTTCAGGTCCAGTTGGGAATTCGGATTGCTGAGGTCAATGGCGCCGATGAGCAGGTAATTCGGATCATCGAATCCGGGAAAATAGAAGCACCGACTGAGACTGAGTTTGCGGAATTTCTTGCCCGCCGCCGTGTCGCGAAACATGGGCAGCATGGTGCGAGCGCGGGACACGCCGGCAGCCAGCAGGGGATAGAAGTCCGGGTATTGTCGCGCCACCAGGTACAGATTCGAATCAATCTTGCGCGTGGCCACCCAATCGCCTTCAATTTCCACTTCGCGGACTTTGGCGGGATGGGCTGGATCGGTAATGTCGTAGACCATTGCCTTGACGGTGCTGGTGGAGAAGAACCAGATCGGCATGAGCATGGCCGAAGCCGTGTTGATGGATGGCTGCTGGAAGGCCGTGCCGACAACGACCAGGAATTGCGAGTCGAGATACAGCTCCTGCGGGTAAAGACTCCCGTCCGTGAAATCGAGGACATTGACCACACCGAGGTTGGTGTCGGGATATGCGTGAATGACCAGCACCCGCTCCTGATTGATCTGATAGATATAGGAGGAGTCGTTCTTGACCTCGTCGCCTTCATCCACGCCGTCGACCTGCACCAACGTCGAGGAGGACGCAACGCCATTCCCGGTCGCACCCACAGGCGTCGCCGCATTGGCCAGCGCCGTCAGCCCGGTGCGGTAACCCGCGTAATACCGCGGATGATGATTCCTCAATAGTTTCCGCAATTGCGCTTGCGACTTCACGCGCTGAGGATGAAGTGTACCGCTCTGTCCCGGCGATGAAAGCGCACCTGCCAGGAGAATCGCCAAGGCGATTTCCAGACTCCGACATGTCAAATGGCCCGTCATATCTACTCCTTTGGCTGATCCGATTGAGCGGCATAGGCTTCCGCCTCTGTGCGCCCATTGCCGTTAACTATCGCATATCCCCAACGCTGTGACCAGCCAAAAGCATGCGAACGGGACCAGGTCTCGACATCAGACAATTGCGTAGGATCAATCGCTTGCGCCTGAGAAATCCAGAATACAGAGATGTGCCCCGGCAGCCATTGCGCTCACGCTTGCCAGCCGTTCCATGAATTGGACCCGATGAAACCAGATGAACGGATTGCCGCTCAATCACCCCTCGGCGTATCAGTTGCACCAGAGACTCCACTGGTGCGTCTCGTCTGACTCGGCTTGCCGCGGAAGTACAGCGTGCGGCGTCTCGTGGACTCGGCTCCGCTACGCTCGGCTTCCATCAACGAGGATTGCCGGTTGTGTTGGCGCGCTAGGTCAGAATGAAGAATAATCAGACACGACCCCGGAGATTCGGTGACCGCATACTTCAATTAGGGTTGTGTTTTCGTGCGTAATTTGGTATTTGTGCAGCCAAAGTAAGAGGGCGAGTTCACGGCGATAGGCGGGCCGGAGTTCTCTTCGCACAAGCAGGAGGGAGTATGAAAATCTCGAAGGTGTTGTCGCGTTGGTACAAGTCCTTTAACGTTAACTACGTTGGCTACCCCGATCGTCGTGGGGGAGTGATTCAGAGGCCCTGGAATATGCTTGGTTCGGCGACTGCAGGTCGTACGGACTTTCCGTTCATCGAGATTCCCGTCGAGGACGACATCACAACTATCGTCGGCGCTAATGAAAGCGGCAAGTCGCATCTTATCGGTGCAATAAGCAAAGTGCTGACAGGCCAAGGAATCCTTGAGAATCCCTACAGCCGCACTGATCTGTGTCACTTTGCGTCGGTCAAGAACAAGAATGCCAGCGTGTGGCCAAATGTCGGACTTGAGTTTCGTCTGGATAATGATGCAGAACTTCAGAAGATTTTGGACGCAGCTGGTAGCAATACTGGCCCTTTGCGCAGGCAGGAAGAACTGCCCCGCATAGTGTTAATCCTCAGCCCGGAGGATTCTAAGACGCAAGCTCTGCTTTACGTTGGGCACAATGACCCGCCATTGAATCTCAACGCCAAGCAGTTGGAGGCAGTTCGACAGGTGCTTCCGGCGGTCAGATTTATCGATTCGAACGTTGCGATGTCAGACCAAGTGCCCCTCATCAATATCTTGGCCGCGTACGACGCGAAGCAGTACAGCAAGCAACCTTTCTATGACTATGCTGTCGCACAACAGGCTGCGGAGCTTATCAAACAGCTCAAGGTCACGAAGGCCCAGCCAGTCACGGAGGAAGAATACCAGAAGCTTGTCGAAACTAGACAAAAGCTGGAGGAATGGAGATTGGATGTACGAAATGGTGTCAATCTTGAGGTGCTGCTTTTCCGCGACATCCTCGGAATAACCTTAGAAACTCTCCAGTACCTGTCTACACTGAGGTCAATTGACCGAAGCTACATCGAGAGTCTCATCGCGACATGGAATCAAGAACTTGCCGAGAAGCTGAATCTGTCCCACTACTGGCAGCAAGACGAAAAGTTTTCACTCCAGTTGAATTACAAGCAGGGCGTCATCTTCTTCGAGATTACGGACAAGACAAAATGCATCTATACATTCCGGGAGAGAAGTTCCGGTTTGAGATACTTTTTGAGCTATTACATTCAGGCTAAGGCATTGGAGTTGTCGCAGGGCAATCGAAATTGCGTAATCTTAATGGATGAACCCGACTGCTATCTCTCTACGTTGGGACAAAAGAATCTTCTCGCAGTGTTCGAATCATTAGTCAGTCCTGATTCGTCACTCGGAACGTGTCAGTTGATCTATACGACTCACTCACCATTTCTAATCAACCGCAACTTCCCAAGAAGGATTAGATTGCTCCGAAAGGGAGACGCAGAGGAGGGCTCACAATTTATAGACCAAGCGATGGTGCGTCGTTACGAGCCGGTGCGTTCTGCATTGGGAATCGACTGCGCGCAGACGTTGTTCATGGGATCGACGAATCTGGTTTTGGAAGGCCCCACCGACCAGTTTCTCTTCACAGAGTCTATTCGCCTCTTCGCGACACCTGAGAACACGGGAGACCATCTCGACCTGAATTCGGTTACCGTCGTATCTGCGGAAAGTGCGCCAGGCGTGGAGAAACTACTGGCGGCATCACAATGGGGCGATGAAACGGTACCTGCTACCGTTGTGCTGTTAGACTCCGATCCTAGCGGAGGGGAAGCATTGAAGCGCATTACAGGCCAGGCGAAGAACACCAAGAAGCTGATTGATAAAGAATTCTGCCTCAGCGTCGGTGAGGTTATTAAGCCGTTCGGTACAAACCAGAGAATTGCCACGACTGAGGATATAATCCCTCAAAGCCTGTATGGACAAGCCGTATTGGGATACCTGAAGCGATGGCATCCTGAACTCGTGGAGGGAAAAGAGGAAAAGGTGACGCGGGCTCTCGAAGCGAAGGATTTTAGCAAGGATGGATTGGCAATTGGGATCGAGAAGCTCTTGGAGAATGATCTGAAGCTCCCATCTGGTAGCTATGACAAGATGGGTATTCTTCAGGAGCTCATTAGAATAGTTGGGCAGTTGATCGAAAGAGAGGTAAAGGATGCGGAGCTTGTAGCTTTCCAAGGCAACGTTGTGGCGCTCTGTCAAACGTTGCGCAGGAAGATTGAAATCTCTCAACAGGCGGCTCGTCGACGGTCGGGCAAGCAATCGGTTCAGCGAATCATTCATGATTTCTTTGTCATTCACAAGCACTCTGCTTCAACGCTGGATGTCCAAGTGCTGCTTGAGAGACTGGACGGAGAGGCAGAGTCGCTCGGTGTTGATGGAGAAAAACTGAAGGTTGCGCTTGCGTCTTGGCTTCAGGATATCGAAGTCGCCCGCACTTCAGGCCAAGGCCGCCTGGCGCCGAAGGACTGGGAGCATTGGGCGCAAATCATAGAGAGCATCAAACACAATCCCCTCGACCCACTCGCCGCCTCACGGTTGGCGGGTGCTGCTCAGGTGAACCTCGGCCCACAATCGGCTCCCAAAACACCACTACAATCTGCGGGGACACCGCCTTCTATACCCGCAAGACAGGATGCCGGTCAAGCTGTACAGGAAGCGACAAGGAAGTCGGAGTAGTTGCTGAATGTCTAAAGGAACGACGGAGGGCCGCCGCCGAAGCCGAGTGTTGTTTACGGAGCGGAGCCTGACGACACGCCGCTGTCGTGTGCGGCAAACATCGAGAGTCGTTCACGAGAAACTTCAACTCCGGCCACGGCCTGCTTGACGCCCTGTTTGCGTTAAGTCCATACTCCCGAAAATGAATATCAAGATCATCACATCCACGCCGCACCATAAACGACGCCATGCGATCCGCCTGATCGCAGGATTATTGCTTGCGGGACTCTGCTCCGTATCGACCTGGGCGCAGGACTCACCGCGGGAGCGCATTTCATTCAATGCCGACTGGCGCTTCCAAAAGGATGATCCAGCGGATGCAAGTAACCAGCTCGCTTATGCGAAGATCAAGGATTGGGTGGTGGCGACCGGCTCCGACTTTCTAAACGCTGGCATGACGAAACCGAAGCGGCCCGAGGGCAACCTCGGCGCGAACGTGGCCTATACGCAGGCCGCGTTCGATGACAGCGGCTGGCGGAAGCTGAACCTGCCTCACGACTGGGGCATCGAGGGGCCGTTCCGGCAGGAACTGGAAGGCGCGACCGGTAGACTCCCTTGGGCTGGCGTCGGCTGGTATCGGAAGCACTTCACCGTACCGGCTCAAGACAGTGACAAGCGCATCTATCTGGATATCGACGGGGCCATGGCCTATGCGATCGTCTGGCTGAACGGGCAGTTCGTCGGCGGCTGGCCTTACGGCTACGCGTCGTTCCGGCTCGATCTCACACCTTACCTCAAACCCGGCGAGGAGAATGTCCTCGCGGTCCGTCTCAACAACCCGCAGAACTCTTCCCGCTGGTATCCCGGCGGCGGCATCTATCGCAACGTGTGGCTCGTGAAGACCGCGCCCGTCCACGTGGCGCAGTGGGGCACGTTCGTGACGACGCCGGTCATCTCCAAGGACGCCGCGACCGTGGACGTGAAGGTCACCATCGAAAACCACACGAGCACGAACGCGAACGTGCAGGTGGCAACGCGCATTTACGAACTCGGCGCCGATGGCCGGAAGGTCGGCGAGCCTGTCGCCACAGCCGCGCCGGTCAATGTCCGGCGACCGTTCGCGGCAGGCCGTCAGGCGATGGCGGCGCAGAGCCTTACGGTTGCGCACCCGAAACTTTGGAGCTTGAAAAAGACGAACCGCTACGTGGCCGTCACGACAATCACGCAGGACGGCAAAGTCACCGACAGCTACGACACCCCGTTCGGAATCCGCACCATCGCATTCGATCCCGACAATGGTTTTCTCCTTAACGGCGAACGTGTGCGCATTTATGGCGTATGTGACCACCACGACCTCGGCGCGCTCGGCACGGCGATCAACCTCCGCGCGCTCGAGCGCCAGATCGAGGTGCTGCAGGAAATGGGCTGCAACGCCATCCGCACCAGCCACAATCCGCCCGCGCCGGAGTTGCTCGAACTGTGCGACCGCATGGGCATGGTCGTGATGGACGAAGCCTTCGATTGCTGGTTCCGCCAAAAGCGGCCGAATGATTACCACATCCTGTTCCCCGACTGGCACGAGAAAGATCTTCGCGCCCTGGTCCGCCGGGACCGCAACCACCCGAGCGTCGTGCTGTGGAGCATCGGCAACGAGATCGGCGAGCAAGGCGTGCCGGAGGGCTGGAAGGTCGCGTCGCATCTGGCCGCCATCGTGCGCGAGGAGGATCGTACTCGCTTCATCACTGCGGGTTTCAACTCGACTGATTCCGGCTACAACGGTTTCCAGACCGCGGTCGATGTCGTCGGTTTCAACTACAAGCCGGCCGAGTATGGCAACTTCCACAAGAGCAGTCCGCACATCCCGCTGGTCGCCAGCGAGACCGCCTCCACGATCAGCTCGCGCGGCGAGTATGTGTTCCCCGTCGTCGACGACAAATCCAAAGGCCAGACCCCCGGCCGCCAGATGAGTTCCTACGATCTCTACGCACCGAGATGGGCGACGACGCCCGACACGGAGTTTCGCGGGCAGGACGAGTTTCCATTTGTTGCGGGCGAGTTTGTCTGGACGGGCTGGGACTACCTCGGAGAACCCACCCCGTACGGTGGCCGCAACGATCCCTCCCGCAGTTCCTATTTCGGCATCATCGACCTCGCCGGGTTCAAGAAGGACCGGTTCTACATATACCAGGCGCGCTGGCGGCCCGATCTGCCGATGGCGCACATCGTGCCGCACTGGAACTGGCCGGAGCGTGTCGGCCAGGTCACGCCCGTACATGTCTACACTTCCGGTGACGAGGCAGAACTCTTCCTCAACGGCAAGTCGCTCGGTCGGAAGAGCAAGGAACAGTATCAATACCGTCTGCGCTGGGACGACGTGAATTACGAGCCCGGCGAACTCAAGGTGGTTGCCTACAAGAACGGCAGGAAATGGGCCGAGGATACGGTGAAGACGACCGGTCCAGCGACCGAGTTGCTGCTGCAGGCCGACCGCGCCACGCTGAAGGCCGACGGACAGGATTTGTCCTTCGTCACGGTGACTATCGCAGACAAAGACGGCCTGCTGGTGCCGCGTTCGAAGAATCACGTGAAGTTCGCGATCTCCGGCCCGGGTGAGATCGCCGCCGTGGACAACGGGGATGCCACCAGCTTCGAACCGTTTCAAGCGAACGAGCGCAACGCCTACAATGGACTTTGTCTGGTAATCGTGCGCGCCAAAGCCGGCGAAACAGGAACCATCGTTCTCAAGGCTGAATCCGAAGGTTTGGCCAGCGCAGAACTTCCCATCGGGAGCGTGTCTGAAAAATGAAGTACAAACTGTCCATACCAACCGCACTGCTGCTCGCATTGACGTGGGCAGATCTATCAGTTCTTGCTGCCGAGAGTTTTACCAACGCACCTCCCACCGAATGGATCGAGCGGAAGACCGGTCACCGGGTGATCCGGCTCTCGCCGGACACGGGCGGGTCGAGCCTCTACTTCCACCAGCATTCATACACCCCGGAGGGCGACAAAATCATCATAGACGCGGGGGATGGCATTGCCACGGTCGACCTCACCACGCTGGGTGTTTCGCGGCCGAAGGTTGAGATCGTGGCACCTGGTGCCCGCGCGCTGGCGACCGCTTGGCGGAAGCGCGATGTGTATTTCCGCCGGGGCAATTCCCTCTTTGCCGTGAATCTCGACACCAAAGCCGAGCGCGAAGTCGTGAAGTTTCCACCGCAGATGCGCCGCGGTGGCGGCCTCGCCGTCAACGCCGATGAGACGCTGGTTGTCGGCATCGGGCCCGATCCCGACGGGAAAGCGATTCCCCGCACGCCTCCGCCCGGCAGAGAGATGGGGGGCCGCCTCGATCAGACATGGGCAGCCGGCGGTGCGAAGATGATTTACACGATCAATGTCAAGACGGGCGAATTCAAGGTCATTCACCGCGAGAACGACTGGACCAACCACCTCCAGTGCTCGCCCACCGACCCGATGCAGATCCTGTTCTGTCACGAAGGTCCGTGGCACTGGAATGACCGCACCTGGACCATCCGCGCCGACGGCACCGGTCTGCGTCTGCTGCACGAACGCACGATGAACATGGAGATCGAGGGGCACGAATTCTTCGGCGCTGACGGCAAGACGGTCTGGTACGACCTGCAAACGCCGCGGAGCACGGTGTTCTGGCTGGCCGGTGTGAACCTCGAAACGGGCAAACGCACGTGGTATAACCTCCAGCGCAACGAATGGTCGGTGCATTACAACGTGTCACCCGACGGCAAGCTTTTTGCAGGCGATGGCGGTGGCCCGGCCAGCATCGCCGCGCGTTCGCCTGACGGCCAGATTCTCGATCCGCCCGGCAACGGCCAGTGGATTTACCTGTTCCACCCTGTCATGGTTGCGGGAAACTCGGGCCCGATCATGGCTGACGGAAAGCCGCTGACGAACGCCAAAAACCTGATTCAGATCGGGTACTTCAAATCGGAACGTTTGGCCGATCTGTCGAGCCACGATTACTCGCTCGAGCCGAACGTCACCTTCACTCCGGACGGTAAGTGGATAGTCTTCCAGTCCAATATGCACGGGCCCACTCACGTCTATGCGGTCGAAGTTGAGAAATCGGGCGACAAGAACTGACCGCAGAAGGAGAGGTGCCGGCGTATGCGGATATCAACTGCACTGTTTCTGACATTGACGTGCGTAAGTCTCCGGTTGTTTGCCGCCGATGAGCCGCCTACCGAATGGACCGATCCCGATACCGGGCACCGGGTGATCCGGCTTTCCAGGGAGCCCGACAGCGCGAGTCTCTACTTCCACCAGAACACCTACACGCCAGAGGGGGACAAGTTGATTTTCGACACGCCGAGTGGGATAGCTTCGGTCAACCTCCCCACACTTGGTTCCAAGCCTCCCAAGATTGAAATCGTGGTGCCGGACGCCAGAGCCATCGCGACTGCCAGGAAGACACGGGAGGTGTACTTCTCACAGGGGGGCGCTCTGTACGCTGCGAACCTCGACACTCACGCCACACGGGAAATCACGAAGGCTCGCGGCAGAACGATCAATGCGGACGAGACGTTCGTCGTGAGCACCATCACCGCAACCGACCCAACCGGAAAGACGCATCGTCCTGAGCCTCATACAATCCTCCCGCAGCGGGAGAAAATGTTCCCCGGCAAGACGCAATTGACTCCGGAGGAAGAGAGTGCGGCGGAAAAGGAGGACTGGCTCTCCAGACGCCTGTCCAATCCAATCTCCCAAGCCTTCGTCTTCACCAACATCAAGACCGGCGAATCCAAGACGAACGGCTGGCAATACGCCTGGCTCAATCACCTCCAGTTCTCGCCCACCGACCCCAACCTGTTGTTGTACTGCCACGAAGGCACCTGGCATGAGGTGGACCGCATCTGGACCATTCGCACCGACGGCACCGAACAGCGCCTGATGCACAAGCGCACCATGGACATGGAGATTGCCGGGCACGAGTTCTGGAGCTACGACGGCAAGACGATCTGGTTCGACCTGCAAACCCCGCGCAGCAAGGAGTTCTGGCTTGCCGGCGTCAACATTGACACCGGCAAGGAGATCCGCTACAAACTGGAGCGCGATTGGTGGTCGATCCATTACAACGTCTCGCGCGACGGCAAGCTCTTTGCCGGCGACGGCGGGGATTCCGGCCAGGTGGCCTTCGCCAAGAACGGCCGGTGGATCAACCTCTTTCGGCCGCAACCTGACGGCACGATGACGCGCGAACGGTTGGTCAACATGTCCAAGCACGACTACTGGCTAGAACCCAACGTGACGATCACGCCCGACGCGAAGTGGGTCGTCTTCAAATCCAACATGTTCGGGCCGACCCACGTCTTCGCCGTCGAAACAGCGAAGGCGAAGTAGAAAGAACTGGGGAGTCGTCTTGGAACAACAGTTATGAATAACATTCTTATGAAGCAGATCACGATTCACGGGACTGCTGTGGCATTGCTCGCCGGCGTGCTGGCTGTCGCCACAACCACCGGCAAATCTGCGGAACCGGCAGGCATCTCCGAGCTGCAGCAGGCCTTTCGCCAGCCTCCGGACGACAGCCGGATCATGATGCGCTGGTGGTGGTTCGGGCCGGCCGTGACCAAGCCGCAACTCGAACGCGAAATGAGATTCATGAAGGAAGGCGGCATCGGCGGCTTCGAAGTGCAGCCGACGTATCCGCTGGCGCTGGACGGTGAGCAGCCGGGACTGAAGAATCTAAAGTTCATGTCGCCGGAGTTCCTTGATGCGCTGGGCTTCACGGCCGCCAAGGCCAAGGAACTCGGCCTGCGGATGGACCTGACGCTCGGCAGCGGATGGCCCTACGGCGGGCCGCAGTTCTCGGCGGAAGAAGGGGCGACCGCGATTCAGACCCAGAACTTGACGATCCCCGCCGGCCAGCGCAGCGCGCCGGTGCCGGAACTTCGCGAGGGGCAGAAGCTGATCGCGGCTTTCATGAAAACCGGCGACGGATTCAAGGAAGTGCCGATCGTCGACAACGTGCTGCAGATCCCGGCGGACGTGACCGGCGAGGCGCAGGTTCAGTTGTTCATCAGCCGGGGCGGCATCATGAAGGTCAAGCGTCCCGCTTACGGCGCCGATGGCAATGTGATCGACCACTACAGCCCGACCTCCATCAAGAAGTTCATCAAGGAAATCGCCGAACCGGAGATCAAGGCGTGCGGACCTAATCCGCCCTACTCGGTCTTCTGCGACAGCTTGGAAGTGGGCGGCGAGAACTGGACTCCGAACTTCCTGCCGGAGTTCCAGAATCGTCGCGGGTATGACCTGAAGCCCTTGCTGCCGGCGCTATTCAACGACGTCGGCCCCAAGACCATGGACATCCGCCATGACTGGGGCAAGACGTGCACGGAGCTTTTCACCGAGTACTTCAACGGTGCCTTCAAGAAACTAGCCAACGCACACAACAGCCGATTCCGCATCCAAGGTTATGCCACGGGCTCCGCCGCGCCGCCGGCGGCGCTGTACAGTTACGCCTACGCCGATCTGCCCGAGGGTGAGGGATACCAGTGGAAAGGGTTATCCCCCACCCGCTGGGCCGCTTCGGCCGGCCATCTGCTCGGGAAACCCGTGGTATCATCCGAGACCTTTACCTGGCTGCACTCTCCGGTGTTCCGCGCCACGCCTCTGGATATGAAGGCGGAAGCGGACATGCACTTCCTGTGCGGAATCAACCAGATCATCTGCCACGGCTGGCCGTACACGGCCGAGGGTATCGCTTATCCCGGCTGGAGCTTCTACGCCGCCGGTGTTTTCGATGAGAAGAATCCGTGGTGGATTGTCATGCCGGACATAACCAAATACCTTCAGCGCGTCAGCTTCATGATGCGCCAGGGAACGCCCGCCAACGATGTCGCGCTCTACCTGGCCAACAGCGACGCGTGGGCAAGTTTCGGCCGACTGTTCAGCGTTTACTCTGTCCTTCAGGGGCGTCTGCAGAACACTGTCCGCCAAATCCTCGATTCGGGCTACAACATCGACTTCTTCGATGACCAGTTGCTCGAGATGCGCGGCAAGGTCGAAGGCAACACGCTCGCGTTCGGCGACGTCCGCTACAGGGTCGTCGTCCTACCCGCTGTCGAGCGCATCCCGCCGGCCACCATGCAGAAGCTCGAGCAGTTCGCCCGTGGCGGCGGCATCGTCGTCGCGACGCGGCGATTGCCGGATCAGGCCCCGGGTTATAAGGCCACCGAACAGGACACTGTGACCGTCCGTGACATCGCCCAGCGTCTCTTTAAGGATGCAAACGCTCCGGGCTTGTTCGTCGAGGACGAAGCCCGGTTCGGCGAAGCAGTCGCCAAGCGATTGGTGCCGGATGTGGCGACATCCCCGGCCTCGCCTGAGATCGGCATTGTCCATCGCCACACGGATTGGGGCGAGGTGTACTTCGTCGCCAATACCACCAACCAATCCAAGAGCGTGAAGGCAACGTTCCGTGTGGAAGGTATGCAGCCGGAGTGGTGGGACCCGATGACCGGCCGCGTCAGCCCCGCCCGGATCGCAGAGAAGTCCGCCGGTGCGACGGCGGTCAATCTGAAACTGGAGCCGTACGGTTCGACGATCGTTGTCTTCACGAAGCGGACTCTGCCGGCTCCGAAAGTGGTTCGGGCGGTCGCTTCCGTGCCACAGCCGGTCGATCTCAGCACGGGCTGGACCGTCAAGTTTGGCAAGAACGCCCAGCCCGTTGCCATGGAGAAGCTCGCCTCCTGGACCGAGAACGCAGCGACGAGCAACTTCTCAGGCGTAGCGACCTACGAAAAGACCATTACGATGGCCCCTGAATGGCTGAAGGCCGGCCTGACTCTGTCGTTCAACTTCGGCGAGGCCACCGTCCCGCAGGCAAGCGGCGGCGGCAGAGGTGGCATGGGATACAGGACGGTCCTGGAAACTCCGGTGCGCGAAGCAGCCATCCTCTACATCAACGGTCGACGGGTCGGTTCCGTGTGGGCCCCGCCGTACTCGATCGACGTGACCGGTCAACTCAAGCGCGGCCAGAACAAGATCCGCGTCGAGGTGGCGAATCTCGCCATGAACTACATGGCCAGCATCAAGCTTCCCAATTACAACTACGCGGGAGTCACTCAGAAATACGGCAACCGGTTCCAGCCGCAGAATCTGGATCTGGTCCAACCCCTGCCCTCGGGTCTGCTGGGACCCATCCGGCTCATCGCGACGGACCAAGGGAAATCGTAAACGTGAGCACCAGTCGAAAACAACGCCGGCTCTTGCCAGTTGGATGGGAGCGCATCAGTATTCGCACCGCCCAGTTGGCGTGTTCAAACAACCATGCCCTCGCGGCAGAACCACCATCCTTCGACCCGGGCACAGCTCGTGCCCAACTTAGAGGACTTATGAACCCAAAATCATTGCTTAGCATTGCCATCGCCCTCTCCTTCGCCCTGCTTGCCCAAGCAGCCTCGCTTGATCGCAAAGCGCCACTCAACGTCCGCGACTTCGGCGCGACCGGTGACGGCAAAACCAAAGACACTGCCGCTTTCCAAAAAGCCCTCGACACCTGCGCTTTCGCCGGCGGCGGCGCAGTCGTCGTGCCCCCAGGCAATTACCTTATCGGCGGCATTCATCTCTCCTCGTACACGACGTTGCGTATCGAGAAAGACGCCACCCTCACCGGCAGCCCCGACAAAGAGGACTACCCGCTCATGGACGTTCGCTGGGAAGGCCGCTGGCGCCAGGGTCACCGCGCGCTCATCTACGCCAACCACGCCCAGCACATTGCCCTGCTCGGCCGGGGGACTATCGTCGGCGACCCCGCCCTCGCCTTCCTGCGCGATCCCCGCGGACCCGCCCTCTTTGAACCCATCGACTGCAAAGACCTGCGCATCGAAGACCTTTCCTTCAAGTACGGCCGCATGTGGTGCATCCACCTTACTTACTGCGAAAACGTCCTCGCCAAAAATCTCAACATCCGTTCCGACAAAACCAAGAGCAACGGCGATGGCATCGACATCGACTCGTGCAAGAACGTCCGCGTCGAAAAATGCGACATCGACACGGGTGACGACGCCATCGCCATCAAATCCGGCCGCGGCATGGAAGCCGTCCGCATCGCTCGTCCGTGCGAAGACATCACCATCGTCGATTCCAGCCTCGGCAGTGCCTTCGCTGGCGTCGGCATCGGCACCGAAATGTCCGGCGGCGTCCGCAACGTCCGCGTCGAACGCTGCTCGTTCCCCAGCGGGGCAAACGCCTTCTTCTTCAAGAGCCGCATCGGCCGCGGCGGCTTCATCGAAAACGTCTCTGCCGAAGACCTGGACATCGGGACCACCACGTTCATCGGCATCGACCTCCTCACCAAAGGCATTCAGGACTCCGAACCCGTCCCCGGCGACAACGGCATCCCGCGCGTCGACAAGATCAACATCTCCAAAGCCAAAGTCCATTGCAAGAATCTCGTCGTAGGCGCCAACGTTCCCTCGGAAAAACCCATTGACGGCTTCTCCCTCTCCGACATCACCGGCACCTGCCAGAAAGGCATCACCCTTGCCAATGTGATCGACGCCAAACTCCGCGGCATCAACGTCACCGGCTTCTCGGGCCCGTTGCTGATAATCAACAATGTCACGGGCACCGGCCTTGAGAACGCCGTCCATGGCCAGGCTACCAACGCCCCGGCCAATCGGCCCGCACAGGCTCCCTGAGCATCGAAGCTGCGCCAATAATTTCTTGCTTGGGGAAAATCAGTGATGTATGCTTCGTTTCTACCTCACCAAAACGGGGTCTCCCAGACCCAAGGCCTACGGATCGCTTCTCCTAACTAGCCTCCCGTAGGCCGATTTTTTCAAATCAGTACACTACCGAAAGGACATGGAGGTTGCGTCAGACCGGCTTCCGTCGTACGCTGCCGGCACGGGAAGCCCAAGTCGGGAGTCCTCGTCAAGACACTAACAGATTGACATCGTTTATCGTTCTTCTGCGCATTGATGAAGCCGCAACGAATGAAAGAACATCCTATCAGCCGCCGTGAGGCTCTGCGTCTCGGCGCGAAACTCGTGGCCGCGACGGCTCTCGGATCTGCGTTCTCTGCATGCCAACTGGCGACACGGAACACACGGCGGCAGGTGCCGGTTTTCGATGTCCGCGACTACGGCGCGGTCGGCGATGGAGTCACGCTCGACACCGCCGCCATCCAACGGGCGGTCAACGAAGCCGCCGCGGCGGGCGGCGGTGCGCAGGTATTGATTCGCGGTGGCCGCCGTTACCTTATCGGCACGCTCGAGTTGAAGGGCGGCATCGACTTCCACCTGGCCGATAACGCCGAGCTGTTGGTGAGCACCAACCGGGAACACTACAAGGGTGACGGCGTGATTACGGCAAACGGGGCGCGTGGCTTGCGGATTTCTGGCACCGGCAACCTCAACGGCCGGGCGCGGGATTTCATGACCGGTTACGACCAGGCCAACGAGTGGTGGCTGCCCATTGCCGCCGGCGAGTTTCGCCCGAAGCTCTTCCTGCTGACGGCCTGCAACGACCTCGAGATTCGCGACATCACCTTCAGCAACTCCCCGTTCTGGGGCCTCCACATGCTTGGTTGCGAACACGTCCTGGTGGACCGGCTCAAGATCCGCAACCAGCTCGATGTCCCCAACTGCGACGGGATCGATCCCGACCACTGCCGTGACGTCGAGATACGCAACTGCAACATCGTTTGCGGCGACGACGCCATTGTGGTGAAGACGACGCGGCAGGACACGGACTATGGGCCTTCCGCCAACATCACAGTCAAGGACTGCGTAATCGAGACACAGGACTCTGGGCTGAAGATCGGGACGGAAACCACCCAGGACGTCCACGACATCCGCTTCGAACGCTGCGAAATCCGCTCGAGTTGCCGGGGCATGTGCATCCAGCTTCGCGATGAAGGCAGCGTTTACAACGTCGATTTCCGCGACATCAAGTTCGTGTCGCGCTACCACTCGGATCCATGGTGGGGCCGGGGCGAGGCCATCTCCCTGACGGCGATCCCACGCTCACCCGAGACCAAGGTCGGCACCATTCACGACGTGCGCATCCAGAACGTCAGCGGCCGGGCTGAGAACAGTGTGCGCGTGAGCGGCACGCGCGAGAGCCGCATTCGCGATGTCCGACTTGAGAACGTCGCGGTCACTCTCGACCGGTGGACGAAGTATCGCGGAGGTTTGTTCGACAACCGGCCGACGACGGCCTACCCAGGCATCGAGCCACACGGCAATCCGGGCTTCAGCATCCGATACGCGGACAACATCGTCCTGAAGAAGTGCAGTGTCGCGTGGGGCGACAATCGGCCGGATTACTTCACCCACGCTTTGGAAGCCAACGACGTGACCGGGCTGGAGCTTACGGATTTCGTCGGCGAGGCGGCCCATCCGGACCGGGACAGGGCCATCTCAATCACCTGACCGCCCGCTGGGCGCACGCATTGCCGCAGGTCGCCCTACCACAAGCGAGAGCCGACGCATCACTCGGCAGCGTGTTTCCAGAAACGGCCTACTCGTAGCGTAGGGATTCGATCGGGTCGAGGTTCGCCGCCTTCCATGCCGGATAGGTGCCGAAAACGATCCCCACAACCGAGCAGATCACAAGGCCTAGGACTGCCCAGTCGAACGGAATCACCGTCGGAACCTTCAAGAAATGGGCTGCCGCATTCCCGCCAACGATGCCCAGCAGGACGCCGACCACGCCGCCGACTTCACAGAGCACCACCGCTTCCGTGATGAATTGCGTCATGATGTTCCGTTTCTTTGCGCCGACGGCCCGGCGGATGCCAATCTCGCGCGTGCGCTCGGTGACCGAAACGAGCATGATGTTCATGATGCCGATGCCCGCGGCGATCAGCGCAATCGAGCTGACTACCGTTACGCCGACGCGCACGGCCATCGTGAACGCGTTGAACTGCGCGATGATCGAGTCGTTGGAAAAAAGTTCAAAGTCGTCTTCGGCGCCGGGCGGGACTTTGCGGGCCACGCGCAGGATGCCGCGCACCTGCTCGACGGTATCGTCGTAACTCGCCACGTCGCGCGCCTGAACGAGGATCGTCAGGCTCCACGACCAGCGCCCAAAACGGTTCAACGCCGTGGTGATCGGCACGACAGCGAAATTGTCCTGATCGCCGCTGACAGCGCCGCCTTTCGGTTCGAGCACACCGATGACTGTGTAATTGATCCCGTTGATCTTCAGGCGGTCGCCGACGGGCGAGCCGAAGGGGAAAACGGTTTTCGCCAGCGCGCTGCCCAACACACAAACGTCCCGGGCGTTGTCCACGTCGGGTTCCGTCAATCCGCGGCCTTCGGCAACGATCCAATTGCGGGCCGGGAAACTTCCTGGCGTTTCGCCGAACAACCGGACCGTGGGTGGCGTTTTCTGGTAGCGCGTCTCGACCTGGCCGCCCCAAAAATTGCGTTCGATGCCCACGCTGCTGGCGAGCGTGGCTTTTTCCTGCACCGTCCGTCCCTGGGCGAGGGTGATGTTCTTGCGCCGCCAGTATTTCTCCCAGTCGTGCCCGGTGCCAAACTGGACCGCCGGCCATTTCTGGATCGCGAACGTCTGGCCGCCCAGCCGGCTCAACTCATTCTCAATGTTGCTCTTCAGCGCGCGCATCGCGGTCATCACTACGATGATCGAAAATACGCCGATTAAGACACCGACCAACGTCAGTGCCGAACGCAGTTTGTGCGCCATCAGCGCGTTCATGGCCATGGAGTAACTCTCTCCGGCCTCGGCGAGCAACAACGTTGGTTTGTGCCATTTCATTCGCTTCTCAGTGCGTCGACCGGGTCCATCCGCGCCGCGCGCCAGGCGGGGACGAAGCCGGAAATCAGGCCCGTGACCAGCGACACGAGCAACGCTATGACCACGATGGTCAGCGACATTGTCGCGGGCATGAACCACCGCTGCACCGCCAGCGTCAGCGGCCAGGCAATGCCCAGGGCGATGAGTCCGCCGATCACGCAAATGCAGGCGGCTTCGGTGAGGAATTGCAGGAGGATCGTCCGGCGTTTGGCGCCGATGGCTTTGCGGATGCCGATTTCCCGGGTCCGTTCGGTGACCGAGACGAACATGATGTTCATGATGCCGATGCCGCCGACGAACAGGGACAGGCCGGTAATAAACAAGCCGACGACCGCGATGGTGCCCGCCACGCTATGGAACATCTGGACGAACTGGTCCTGCTGGTTGATCGCGAAATCGTCAGGTTGATTCGGCGCGAGCCGGCGGACCCGGCGCATCACCTGGCGGAGTTCCTCGCGAGCTTCGTCAAGCTCCACCAGTTGCTGCGCCTTGACCTCGATGTCGATGCTGGGGTTGCTCCAGATGGAACTGATGAACTGCTTCAACGGAACGATCACGCGGTTGTCGAGGCTGAACATGCCCAGAAATGTTCCCTGCTTTTCCAGCACCCCGATGACCTCGAAAGATTGGTCCTGAATCTTGATCCGGTTGCCAAGAGGCGACTCGTTGAGAAACAGGTTGGTCGCCACCTCGCTGCCAATGACGCACACCGGCCGGCCGCCGGCGCTATCGGCAGCCGACAGAAATCGGCCTTGCGAAACGTTGACGCCGCTGGTGAGCAGATAATCCTCGGTCGTGCCGAGGATGGTGACCGCGCTGGCGCTGCGGTTCTTGTATTTCACAGACCCGTCGTCATCTGCGGTGGGCGCGACGGCGGCGGCAAGCGTCAATTGCCGGGCCAGCGCCTCGGCTTCGACAAGCCGGATGGGACGGCGGTTCCGTTCCTTGAGCCAAGCCTCCCAGGTGCGGGTCATCCAGTTGTTGCGTTGGACATAGAACACGTCCGCGCCGAGCGCCGAGATGCTCTTGAGGAAGGCACGGTCTAATCCCTCAATCGCGGTGCCCATCAGCGTCACGGTAACAATGCCGATCACGATGCCCAGCGTGGTGAGCACCGAGCGCATTTTGTTGGCCCGGATGGCATCCCACGAGATGCCGAAGCCCTCGCGGATTTCGGAGAACAGGTTCATGGCAAAGGCTCGTCGAGCGTGGAGCGTAGAGCGTCAAGAGCGGGAACGTGGAACTCTTCTGTCCTCGACTGTGGTGCGTCGGCCATTGGCTTTCGACTTTCAGCCAGTTGCTCATCACTGGCGATCAAACCGTCGCGGAGGCGGATGATGCGGCGGGCGTGTTTGGCCACATCTTCCTCGTGCGTGACGATGATGATCGTGTTGCCTTTTTGCGCCAATTCCCCGAACAACGCCATGATCTCAGCGCCGGTCTTGGAATCGAGGTTCCCCGTCGGCTCATCCGCCAGAAGAATGGATGGCTTGTTGACCAGGGCGCGGGCGACGGAGACGCGCTGGCGCTGGCCGCCGGAAAGCTCGTTGGGTTTGTGATGAATGCGGTCGGCCAGGCCGACTTGCGTGATCGCCTCAAGCGCGATCTTGCGGCGGACGTCCGCCGGCACGCCCGCGTAGATGAGCGGCAGTTCGACGTTGTGCAGCGCGTTGGAGCGCGGCAGCAGGTTGAACGTCTGGAACACGAACCCGATCTCGCGGTTGCGGACTTCGGCCAGTTGATTGTCGTCCATCTCGCTGACGTTGGTGCCGTTCAGCTCGTAGCGGCCCGAGGTCGGCGTGTCGAGACAGCCGACGAGATTCATCAGCGTGGATTTGCCGGAGCCGGACGGCCCCATGATGGCGACGTATTCGCCCCGCTGGATTTCGAGCGAAACGTCGCGCAGGGCGTGGACGGTCTCCGTGCCCATCTGGTAACGCCGCGAAATATTCTGGAGGCGGATCAGCGCCACCGTTACGTCTTGGCCTCCTTGTCGGTCGCCGTGCCTTTGCGAATCTTCTTGCCGTCTTCGAGGTCGCGGCTGATGGCCTTGTACCCACCGGAGACGACTTCCTGTCCTTCGGCTAGCCCCTCGGTAATTTCCCAATAATCGTCGTCGCAGATGCCGATCTTCACCGGTGCCATCTTCACGTGGTCGCCCTCGACGACGAACACGACCTCCGAAGGCTTGGGTGTTTCCTTGGACTTTTTGTCGGCAGGGACAGCGTTCGTGGTGTCGGCCGATGCGACCAAATTGGTGCCGGCTGAAGCAACGGAATTGGTACTGCCAGCGGCCATCGCATTGGTGCCGGCCGATGCCATCGAGTTCGTACCGCCGGATTTGGCTGCGGCCTTGCCGGTGGCGTTCTTTTTCTCAGGCGGCTTCGGCGCGCGCGTCGTGACGCTGGCCATCGGCACGGTGAGCACGTTGGTGCGATAGCGGGTCTCGATCTCGGCGCTAATGGACATGCCTGGGCGGAAAAACTCCGTCTCGCTAATGCGGATGCGCACCTCGAACTTGGTGGCCTCCTGCGATTGGCTGGAACTACTGGAGAGCGAGCCGGCGTTTTTCGACGAGTTCGCTATGTCCGTGACCACGCCATTGAACTTGCGGTCCTTGAACGCGTCCACATCCAGCCGCGCTTTCTGGCCGGGACGGATCAGGACGACGTCAATCTCGCCGACATCCACCCGCGCCTCCATTTGATTCAGATCGGAAATGGTCATGATTTCTGTGCCGACATTCTGGACCGTGCCGAGGACCCGCTCGCCGAGTTGCGAGTTCAGTTTGCTGATCGTGCCGGTGAGCGGCGAGACGATGGTCGTTTTGACAAGCTGCTTTTCGGCGTAATCCAGCGAGGCGTACGCGACTTCGACTTGGCGCTCGGCGCTTGTCAGTTGCGCTTGTGCCTCTTCGTAAGAGGCTTGGAATTGATCAAAGTCCGCCTGCGAAACCAGTTTGGCTTCCAGCAACCCCCGATTGCGCCTGAAGTCGGCCTCCGCTTTCTTCAAATTCGCCTCGGCAGTTGCTTTGTTGGCCAAAACCGACTTGTAACTTGCATCGGCCTGGTCGCGGTTGGCGATGTAGTCGTCCGGCCGGATCTTCAGGATCAAATCGCCCTTTTTGACCTGCTGGCCTTCTTTGACGGGCAGTTCGATGATCTCGCCGCTGACCTCGGGGCTGATCTTGACCTGCACCACCGGCTGAATCTTGCCGTTGGCCGTCACGGTCTCGATCATCAGCGGGCGTCGCGTGACCTTATCGGTCTGGACGGTGATGACGGGCTCGCGCTTTCTGAAAACGGCCGCCAAGATCAGCCCGATCAAGACCAATCCGATGACGGAGAAGATAACGATTTTTCTGCGCTTTTTAGAGATTGCCATTGGCTGCCTGGATACCGTTGGTTGCGGAATTTGGCGGCACTGCTTCCATTCTTGTTTTGTTTGTGCTCTGGCAACGCCACAGACTAAAACGTTCCCGCCCTTCGCTTGGTTACAACCAGCAAACGTAATATCACACAAAAACTGCTGTCATGTCTCGCGCTTACAAGCCCTCAATTAGACGCGCAGCCAGACTGCCAGAAGAGCCTCCGATTGTCCAGCTAATCGGAAACGCGGTAGAGCGCGCGGTTGCGCTGCACTACATGCATTACAACTACTTCCATGTCCACCAATGCTAATCGGCACCTGATGACGGGAATGACATAATGGGCTGCAAGATGTAAAGCCTGATAAAGTACCGGGCTGACCGCCTCTCTCCGTGCGGTTTTTTAGAAATCTTGCTTGTGATCTGACATTTTCATGTATATCGGTTGACGGTCAAAAGCATTAAACAATTCTCTCGAAGTAGATGAAGAGTATTTAACCTACAGAGGGAAAGGAGACCGGGCAATGTCTGCAAGAAATCCGATCTATTCAGGCACACTTACGGCAACAGTTATCAGTCTCGTTGCGACTGCATGGATTGCCTCCGCATTGGGCGCGGAATCCACGCAAGGCGGGAACATTCCCCATCTCGAAAAGCGGGGCGCCGTCACCCAACTGATCGTTGATGGGAAGCCGTTCATCATCCTCGGCGGCCAGGTGAATAATCCAACCGGTTTCCCCGACCGGATGGAGCGTGCGTGGCCGAAGTTCCAGGCACTCAATGCCAACACGATTGAGTTCCCGATCTACTGGGAGCAAATCGAACCCGAAGAGGGAAAGTTTGACTTCAGCGGGCTTGACCAGATCATCAGCGGCCTGCGCTCGCAGGGTTTGCGGGCGATTCCGCTTTGGTTTGGCACCTACAAAAACGGCGCGATGGACTACGTTCCCGCATGGGTCAAATCCGACACCAAGCGTTTCCCCCGGGTGTTGGACTACGGCGGCCGGCCCATCCATGTGCTCTCGCCGCATGGTCAGGCGACCTTGGAGGCCGACCGGAAGGCATACACGGAGCTGATGAAGCACCTCAGGGAAATTGACGGGAACGACCACACCGTGATTCTCATGCAAGTGGAGAACGAGTCGGGCGTGCTTGGTTCCGTGCGCGATTACTCCCCGGAAAGCTCGCGGCTGTTCAATGGCCCGGTTCCGGAGAAGCTCGTGACGGCCCTCAAGAAAAAACCGGGGACGTGGAAAGAGGTCTTCGGCGGGAGGGCGGAAGAGATGTTCACCGGTTTTTACCTTTCGAGTTACATCAACGCCATCGCGCGCGCCGGCAAACAGGTCTATCCACTACCGACGTTCGTCAATGTGTGGATGGGCGGCGAGGGGACAAACGACCGGTTCCTTGAGTTCGACCGTCCCGGCGACAGCTACCCGAGCGGCGGTCCCCAGTCGCACATGATTGACTTGTGGAAAGCGACGGCGCCCGACATCGACTTGATCGGGCCGGACATCTATCACCAATCGCCGATCATTTATCGGATGATCCTGTCGCGCTACACCCGCCCGGACAATCCGCTGCTCGTGGTGGAGACGGGGCGCGGGCCGGCGTTTGCGCGCTTCTGCTTCTATGCGTTGGGGGATTTCTCGGCGATCGGGTTCAGTCCATACGGCGTGGACGCCGGCCCAACCGACGAGCTAAGCCAGGGCTTCACCGACATGGCCGCGAATTTCCGCGTCCTTAAATCCGCGCTACCGGTCATTGCAGACCTGCAGGCATCGGGTAAGTTGAAGGCGGCGGTCGAGGAGGAAGCCATCCCGGGGCGCATGCTGTACTTCGACGGATATGACATTCTCGTTCGCTTCCGCGCGCCGGTCAGAGGTTCCAGCCAGCCCTCGGCCGCGACGGGCCCATCCGTTCCATCGGGTCGAGTATTGGTCGGCCAATTGGGACCGGACGAGTTTCTCATTGCCGGTTTCGACACCGCCCTTGATTTCAAGCCGTCCATGGGCGCGGAGTACACGGGTGTCCAATTCCTCCGGGTCGAGGAAGGCGTCTACGACAACGGCGTCTGGAAGCCGACGCTGCTGCGGAATGGAGATTTCACTTCCGGCGGATTGGTTTTCCCTTCCCGCGGAGTCCTGATTCGAGCCCGGCTCGTGAGGTACTGAATCGGAGGATCACACATGAACGTCTATCGAATGCTGCTCATTGCGCTGGCAGCGATCGTTTGTTGCGCTTCCCCAGCGGCAGCCCTCGACCGGACCAACGTCACTTTCAAGGTTTTTCAATTTCCTCAGAACATGATCCCGCGGATCGACGGCAAGACCGACGACTGGGACATCGTGCCTGATGATTATGCCATCCACACCGATCAGCTCGTGGATGACTCCGTCAAACACTCCGCACCCGATCCGAAGAATCTCGATATCAAGGTGCGCGTCGGCTGGGTCAAAGGTCTGAACCGCCTGTATTTTCTCTACGAGGCTTACAAAGACTACTGGGACTTTGGCCGCCCTGATCTGCACAATGACACGTTCGAGATCGTCGTGGATGGTGATGCCTCCGGCGGGCCACTGATTGACAAGGAACATCGCGCGATTTGGACTCCAGAAGAAGTCGGCGTGGCCAGCGCGGCGCCTGACCCACGCATCAGCGTGGAGGAAGCCCACTGGGCGATCCACGGCGTCCATGCCCAGAACTACCACATCTTCACCCCGGCCGAGAACAAGGACTGGTGCATGGCGTGGAGCGCCGCGACGTGGATCAAGGAGTTCCCCTGGTCAAACGCCGCGTACTCCTACAATTTCAAGCCGGGCGAGTCCGGCAAACTGGTGCTCGAGTTCTGGATCACGCCCTTCGATTACGCCGGCCCCGAAGGACCGCAACGCGCTGTGGAATCCGTGCTCCACGAGAACAAGATCATCGGCCTGAGTTTTGCGGTGATCGACTACGACAATGTCAAAAGCAATGCGAACAACGGGTTCTGGAATCTGTCCCGCCACCATACGATGTACGGGAACGCGTCCGAACTCTGCGCGTTCAAGTTGATGCCGCTGGAACCCCGGTTCCTCAAACCGATCGAGGCGCAATGGTCATGGAAAGTCGTCGATATGGACCGTCGCCTGGTGGCCTTCAAGGATTTGTCCGTCGGGAAGATCACCTCTTGGAAATGGGATTTCGGCGATGGCGAGACCTCGACGGAACAAAACCCGATCCATCAATTCAAGAGAACCGGGAATTTCGTCACCGTGCTCGATGTCGAAGGGCCGGACGGCAAATCGCGCCGGTCGAAAGTGTGGGATGTTCAACTAAAGTAACCTTCTCGTGGTATAATCCGCGATGAGTTCAAACAGATAGGAGCAGATCTATGATGAAACGTATCTTGGCAGTTTGTCTTGGCTTCATCCTCGTGGGCGGCTTCGCCGGGGCCCAAGTTCACGCCGCGGTTTTCGATGTCAAATCATTCGGTGCCGTCGGCGACGGCAAGACGCTCGACACCGCGGCCATCAACAAAGCCATCGACGCCGCGCACGTGGCGGGCGGCGGCACGGTCCAGTTCCCCGCCGGCACCTACTTGAGCTTCTCGATTCATCTCCAGAGCAACATCGCGTTGTACCTCGATCATGGCGCGACGATTTTAGCAGCCGACTCGCCGACGAATGGCGCCGCCGGTTATGACCCGCCCGAGACCAACGCGTGGGACAGATACCAGGATTTCGGCCACACCCACTGGCACAACAGCCTGATCTGGGGCGAAGGCTTGGAGAATATTTCCATCCTCGGCCCGGGCTTGATCCACGGCAAAGGACTCAGCCGGGGCACGGGCAGCGGCACCGGGCGCGGGGGCCGAGGAGGCGCGGGAACCAATGCAGCGCCGGCAGGGGCACGCGGCGATTTTCGCGGAGGCGGGCTCGGCGGGCCGACGGCAACCAATGAAGCGGCGCGTGGCGGTCTTCGTGGAGGCGGATTCGGCGGTTTCGGGGGACCGACCAACCAAACGTATCCCAACCCGCGCGACACGCTGATGTCGGGCATTGGCAACAAATCGATCAGCCTCAAGAACTGCCACAACGTCGTCCTCCGCGACTTCTCCATTTTGCACGGGGGCCACTTCGGTATCCTCGCGACCGGCGTGGACAATCTGACCATTGACAATCTCAAGATCGACACCAACCGCGACGGCATCGACATCGATTGTTGCCGCAACGTGCGGGTCTCGAACTGCAGCGTGAACTCGCCGTGGGACGATGCCATCGTGCCCAAGAGCAGTTACGCTCTGGGCTACCTGCGGCCGTGCGAGAACATTACCATTGCCAACTGTTACGTCACCGGCGGCTACGAGGAAGGGACGTTGCTCGACGGCACCTTCAAGCGGTTCTCGCCAGAGGCCCGGGTCAGCCACACCGGTCGCATCAAGTGCGGCACGGAATCCAACGGCGGATTCAAGAACCTCACCGTCGCCAACTGCGTGTTCGATTACTGCGGCGGGCTGGCACTGGAGATCGTTGATGGCGGCACGATGGAAGACGTGAGCATCTCCAACATCTCGATGCGCGACATCGTGAACTCGCCAATCTTCATCCGGCTCGGCAACCGCGCGCGCGGTCCCGACAACCCGCCCGTCGGCGTCATCCGCCGGGTCAACATCAGCAACATCGTCACCTCCAATTCGAGTTGGCGGCTTGGCTCGATCATCAGCGGCATCCCCGGCCATCCCATCGAGGACATGCGCATCAGCAACGTCCATTTCGTCTATCAGGGCGGCGGCACCAAAGAGAATGCGGCGCTCGATCCTCCCGAGAGGGAAACAGGTTATCCCGAGCCGAGCATGTTCGGCACCATGCCGGCTTATGGGTTTTACGTGCGCCACGTCAAAGGCCTCGAAATGGACCACATCGAGGTGAGCTACGTGAAAGACGAAATGCGCCCCGTGATGGTGCTCAACGATGTGGACGGCGCCGACTTCGACCACGTGAAAGCGCGGCGCACACCCGAGGTGCCTTTCTTCGTCTTGCGCAAGGTCAGCGACTTCGCGGTGCGCAACTGCACGGGACTACCCGACACGCGCCGCGAGGCCGTCGAGCAAGAGCCGTTTTAGGCAGGAGAGAACGGAGTATCGGAGTGGTGGGGTGATGGAGTAAACCGATTTGTTCGGCGCCGGTCTGCCGACCGCGCCACCATGCGTGAGACCTCCGGTCTGCTCGGCGTGAGAGCAGAAACAGAATTGGAGTGATGAAGCAGCGATCCGATCTCGCCCAGGTTACAGTGCTCCAACACTCCAATACTCCAACGCCCCATTCCCCCTACGCCTTCGCCTCGTGCAAAGATGCCGTCGGCGTTTGCGGTGAAGTGTTCTCCTCAGAACGCTCCCCACAAAGACCCTTCATCAGCAACGGAGAAAAACACCCTGCCGGCAGCGCCTATTCAAATGTCCGCCACAAGGTCGCGGACGCGAACCTTCAGAGCCGCTGCAATACGCATCAAAGCAAGGAGTGAGACCATCGTTTCGCCACGTTCGATCTCGCCGACGTAATTCGGGTGCAAATCAGCCAATTCTGCCAGCTTCTCCTGCGTAAGGTCAGCCCTCTTACGGTAGCTGCGAATCGTTTCCCCGATCTTCTTGTACTGTTTAGGAATGGTCGCCACGGCCAGATAAACAAACAGGAAACAGCCAACCGTACCACAAGCATAACCCTTGTATTTTTCCTCTTGCTTTCCTGAGGGACTTTCCGGTAACGTGCCCGCACAGCCCGTTAGGAGGATATTGGGACAAGGTTGCGAGGTGCGGAGGACATGATGAACACGACGAGTGAGGATGGTCGGTCACGATGGAAGAATCTTTGCATCATTTCCTTCTTCGCGCTCACGGTGGTCGCTACCGCCGTGGCGCAGGACACGATCACGAATTTTGCCCAACTGGCCGAGGAACCCTTCCGTGGAGATCATAGTATCTATCTGCCATTGACGCCTTGGCAGTGGCAGGCGTTCTCGACTGACGGCGGAGAGCCGTGGTGGCTGGATTGCTCACAATTGCCATGCATGGACTTGCTGCCGGCGTCCACGAATCTCAACACGAGCCTTCAAGCGCATGGAGTGCAAGTTGTGGGCGTATTGTTGACGAAGAATGTGCTCACAGGCGAAACGACGCTACAACCAGACGGTTCGACGGATGTGGTGGCGCGCATCGCCGCACCGAGCGACTACCAGCCGGGCGCGCTGTCTGAAGACCGTGGGGTGTGGCGCATGTGGCAGGAAGCGACGAATTGTCCAGACTGCTGGGGAATCGAGGGCGTGGCTCCGCCGCCGACCGTCGTACTCAGGGTGCTTTTGGCTGACATCACTCAATATCCGACCTATGCGAGCAATGTCGAAGCGGAAGCAGAGGTAGAAGCAGCACAGGCGGCGGACGCGGTGGCTCAGTCAGCCGGGTCGGTTCAAGGGGCCAAAGTGACCGGCTTTGCCGCACTGGCTGAAGACGCAGGTGGTGGCATGATGATGCTGATGGATAGCGGCGATCCGTGCGTGATCACGAATGATGCGGAATTGTTCTCCATTACCGGGATTACGGTGGACGCCACCGGCGCGACGATTGCGTTTGAATCGTGTTCGGACCATGTCTATGTTGTGCAGGCCACAAGCGATCTCACTAGCGGCTCATGGACTGACGTGGCGTGGATGTGGGGTGATAATGGCACGACTGCTTGGGCTGACAGCAACACCGTTGGGCAGGTGCAACAATTCTACCGAGTGGTTCGCGCCAACCCGAACACGTTGAACAACGGGATACCGTACGGTTGGGCCGTGGATAACGGGCTTGATCCGCTCGACCCCAATCTTGCGAGTGAGCCGAGCACAAATCCGTGGGCGCACGGGCTGACCAATCTGCAAGTGTACCAGAACCCCAGCGTCCTGATCGCCGACAACTACAGCACCTTGGGCGATGGCATCCCCGATTGGTGGAAGGTGACCTATGGCTTTTCGTTGACTGATCCGGCAGTAGCGAGTGAGCCGAGCACAAATCCGTGGGCGCACGGGCTGACCAATCTGCAAGTGTACCAGAACCCCAGCGTCCTGATCGCCGACAATTACAGCACCGTGGGTGATGGCATCCCCGATTGGTGGAAAGTCACCTATGGCTTTTCGTTGACCGATCCAACCGTGGCGAGCGGGGACCCTACTGGCGACGGCTGGAGTAATCTGGAAAAGTATCTCAACAACAGTAACCCGCTCCAATATGATGATTTCGATTTCATCGTCAACGACGGGCAAACGTACAGCCCGTCGTTGGGCGTGACGATCCAAGCTCAGGATACCAATTACCCCGACATTCTGATAAGCCTTGATTCGTCGATGAGCAATGCGACGGTGTTGGCGAATTCGGGCGGGTCGATCTCGTACACGCTCCCGGACAACGGCGATGGCGGATATGAATTGTTTTTGCAATACGCGGACGCCCAAGGCCAGCCGCACGGTCCCATCCTGAGCAAGAACGTCGTTGTGGATCGAGTGCCGCCGGTGGTGTATATCACATCGCCGGCGAGCACGGCCATACTCAATCAGGCGTTTATCACGTTGCAAGCGGTGGCGGCGGACCCCAACCCGGTCGTGCCGGATGCCGCGCGACCACTCAACATCTGGATTAATGGCCAGCCGTTTTGGGATCGGGAGGGAACCAACATCGTGGTGAATCTGCTTCCGGTGCCCGCGGGAACCAACTCCTTCACGGTGACGATTCTGGTCACAGACCAAGCCGGCAACACGAACCAAGCGAGCCAAACCTGGACGGTCGATACCAGCACGGCCACCAACGCGCCGAATTTGTTGACGGTCAATCTGTCTTCAACGATGCTGCTGCCGGACGTGGACTCGATTTGGATGGAAGGAGATATTGATAACGGAAACGCGTTGGTCAGCGCGCTTGTGAGTTCCGATCCCCAAGACGTGACAACCAATTCACTTAATGTGTGGAAACAACACTACGAAGGACTGGTGCCGTTGTCGTCTGGCACCAACCAAGTGGTCTTGCTCGCCTCGGATGCTGCGGGCAATTCCAGTTCAATGTTCTTTACGATTGTCCGCTCGACGCGTTTTCAGGCGGCGATCACCTCCCCCGCGTTTGGCGACTTTGCAACGGCGCCATCGAATACGGTCAGCGGTTACGTCAGCGCGGTGTTCGATGCTGGACTGCCGACGCAAACCAACGTGGTCGGCGTAACGATCAATGGTGTGGCGGCGACGCTGCATTGGGACCAGGTTGATGAGAATGGCAACGTGCCGTTTGATAGCACGCAGCAGATTCCTCTCGGAGAACCAATCACCGGGCAGGTACTGGTCGATGGCTCGCCAACCGATCCGCCTCCGAGCATTCCGCCGGCGATGTCCCAGGTCTATGAAGTTACCCACAAGGCCGAAGTCCATGACGACATCGTTTATGTGCCGATGCCGGAAATTGCGCAGGAGCTGACAGAGGCCATCGAGGATGATTACGGGATTTTTAACCTGACACTCTATGGCGGCTGTTGGACAACGGTATGGAACGTACGAAATCTGGTCACCGTGACCCAAGATTGGGTGGAGGCGTCGAGCCAGGTACAGTCCAACCAGACCGAGATAAGTGGCGGGCCTCCGAGTTGCCTGACAACGCTTGATCCGGATCGTATCGCGTGGAATATGGGAGATCCTTCGACGAGTTCGTCCATGGTCGCTGGGCCGATTGGTCGAGGGTTGTCTTTCGGGACGTATTCGTACGATCACGGGCCCGCCATCTTCCAGGAGGATTACTACGGTGACGTGGGCGATACATGGCGCTATCGTATGTTGCTGCGCTCCCAGGACAGCAGCAGCAGCATCCGGTTTCGCGCCCCGCGCGGGTACGGCACGAACACGACGGTCATCTTAACTTTCGAGGGTATGGATTATCGGCAGCAGGACGGTGCAACGTTGGACTTGAGCCAGGTAAGATTCCGGGGCCAGTCGCCCATTGCCTACAGCAACGAAACGCAAACGGTGAGCTACCTGCTGACCGTGAACGGAGGCCAAGAATACACCATCAACCAGGACGATTTCCAGTGGCCGGCCGATCAGCAGCTCTACACCGACAACCAAGCAGGAGGCTGGCCTGGTTACGGTTGGTGGTTCAGCGGCACCTGGACCGAAGACATGCACTGGCTCACCTGGACGAATTTCCATAATGCGGTACCCCAGATTATTGGGCCAACAAACCTCTATGTGTATTGCAACAGCTCACCCAGCTCGGGCGTTTTCTATGTAACCAATGCGGTACCAGCGAGCTCAGTGAACTGGTCGGTCACGTCGGGCAGTGACAAAGTGCAGATCAATAGCACGTCAGGGGTCGCAACTCCGACTGACGCCAATCATGCGAGCACGAATGTCAATGATGTAACGGTCAGCGCCACTGTCACTTTCCAAGGCGGTCAGTCGGCAACGTTAACCACACAGTTGACTGTCCGAAAGCCGTGGACGTTCGGTCAGCCGTCGATCGCATACTCGGACCCGCCCCAGAACTACGCCACAGATGCTTGGGTATCATATCGAGTGCTTGACCAGTTTTGCCAGCCGTTTCCGGCTGCGTTGATCAGCGGGACAGCAGCAACCGAAAGTTTCCAGAATAAGCCCTCGTGCTATCAGCCGGCGGTAAATGGCACAGTCCATAGCGACGGAACAGCTCTCGACAATATCGCCGTTCCTTATGGTTGCCAGAGCGGCGAAATTACTTATCAGCAAGCGATTACTGTCGACTGTGCTACAGTCACGAATTCAATCGTGACGGATCCGGGTACGTCTCTCAACTACGTCATTATCAACCGAATCGGTGGCCCCACATGCCCATAGCAATCAACCAGCAAACTTTGGGAGGTTCCATGCTGCGACGTTCCTCTGTCATCGGTTTTGTCCTTTGGGGAATCATTCTTGGCAACGGCATGCAGGGAAGATGCTCCGCCGAAACCGAACTTCTACAGTCTGAGATCCGGGATTTTTGCCACACGAACATTCCAGTATCCCACGCCATCTGCCTGTTGGCCAAGCAGTCACCCGTACCCATTGACGCGGTAATTGATGACACGAACGATCCGCCGGTGACTATTTCTGTAGAAAAGGCCACCATCGCGGAAATCCTTCAACAATTGCTGCCTCAACATCCGGGCCACCATCCGCACGAGCGGTCCGGAGTAGTTCTGATCCTTCCTGACTGGTTGCTCGATAAGCAGGTGTTCCCGCTCACTCAGAAGGTGACGAAGTTCAACATCACCTGTTATTCGCACAACTCAATGTATGAAACAGGGCGGACCGTGTATTTGTACCGTTTTGACCCCCCGGAAAACCCCGCCCTAAACATTAGTCTTGGCGCATTGGGGCTAAGCGGGAAACCGGACTATTCCACATTTCCCCATGAGCGCACATTTGAGAATCAGAGCATCGTTGAAATCCTGACGGCAATCTCCTCGGAACAAAAGAAATCCTTCTTCTGCTACCGACACGACAAGGATTTTGTGAAGGCAAAGAACAAGGAATGGGCAGAGAGAAAGATGGGCCCGACGTGGTGGCCCAATCCGGATGCGCCCTGTTATTCGGTGTTTTGGGGAACCGCTTGGTACGGTGTCAGGGGGAAGGAGTAGCCGCCCCGACAATGCGAATGTAGCAACGATGTGGGCCCGGCGTGCGCAACTCACACCCGGGTTTTAGGGTCAGGTCTATCTATTATTCATTCTGCTTGACGCGGGGGGCGAATCAGCGATAGCGTTCGGGTGATGGCACGACCGATTCGCATTGAGGTGGCGGGGGGCTGGTATCATGTCACGGCTCGGGGCAATGAGCGGCGACGGGTCTTCGCCGATGAGAAGGATCGGTTGCAGTTTATTGAGTTGCTGGAAGAGGGGACGGAGCGGTTTGGCCTGCGGCCGCACGCGTATGTGTTGATGGACAATCATTACCACCTGCTGGTGGAAACGCCCCAGACCAATCTCTCGCAGGCGATGCAATG
>JBEKZD010000024.1:0-48614 GCA_049510215.1 Verrucomicrobiia bacterium | reverse complement strand
TTCAACAGCGCCAATTTCTCGAGCATCGCCACTGACGCGAAGGGCGTCATTCAGATCTTCAACGTCGGCGCGGAACGCATGCTGGGCTACGCGGCCGCCGACGTGATGAACAAGATCACGCCTGCCGACATTTCCGATCCTCAGGAAGTGATCGCGCGCGCCAAAGCGCTAAGCGCCGAACTCGGAACCCCGATTACGCCGGGCTTCGAGGCATTGGTGTTCAAGGCCTCGCGCGGGATCGAGGACATTTACGAGCTGACCTATATCCGTAAAGATGGCAGCCGCTTCCCGGCAGTCGTGTCCGTCACGGCGCTACGCGACGCGCAGGACGCCATCATCGGCTATCTGCTGATCGGCACTGACAACACCGCGCGCAAGCAGATCGAGGCAGAGCAGAAGCTGCTCGATCAGCGGTTGCGCGACCATCAGTTCTACACGCGCTCCCTGTTCGAATCCAACATCGACGCGCTAATGACCACCGATCCGTCCGGCATCATTACCGACGTCAACAAACAGATGGAGGCGCTCACCGGTTGCACGCGTGACGAACTGATCGGCGCGCCGTTCAAGAGCTGCTTCACCGATCCGGATCGGGCCGAGACGAGTATCAAACTGGTGCTGAGCGAAAAGAAGGTCACCAACTACGAACTCACCGCGCGCGCCAGAGACGGCAAGGAAACTGTTGTGTCCTGCAATGCGACCACCTTCTACGACCGGGACAGGAGGCTGCAGGGCGTGTTCGCCGCTGCGCGCGACGTCACGGAGCGCAAACGCCTGGATCAGGTGCTGCAGGAAAAGAACGTCGAACTGGAGAGCGCCAGGTCTGTGGCGGAGAAAGCCAAGGAGTCCGCGGAAATCGCGAACAGAGCAAAAAGCGCATTCCTGGCAAATATGTCGCATGAAATCCGTACGCCGATGAACGCCATACTGGGGTTTTCGCAGTTGATGATGCGTGACACCGGATTAACGCCTTCACAGAATAAACACCTGCAGATCATCAACCGCAGCGGAGAGCATCTGCTTGCGCTCATCAATGATATCCTGGAGATCTCCAAGATCGAGGCTGGCCGTTCAACCCTGAACCCGGTGGCATTTGATTTGAACGGCATGCTTGATGAAATTGAAATGATGTTCCGAATGCGCACGGACGAGAAGAATCTGTGCTTCCTCGTGGAACGCGTGGGAGCTCTGCCCGGTTGTGTCGTTGGTGACTCGAATAAACTGCGCCAGGTATTTGTCAATTTGATTGGTAATGCCGTCAAGTTTACCAGTAAAGGAGGTGTTTCCGTCCGGGTCGGTATCAAGACCAGGTCCGAGACAGCATTGCGACTGATGGTGGAGGTTGAAGATACGGGCGTGGGTATTGCCGAAGAGGAAATCGGAAAGTTGTTTAGACCGTTCGAACAAGCCGAGAGCGGCAAGAAGATTCAAACGGGAACAGGACTTGGCCTTGCCATCAGCAGGGAATTCGTCCGTTTGATGGGAGGAGCCATCAGCGTCAGCAGTCAGCTTGGCAAGGGCAGTATTTTTCGATTCGAAATAAATATCGAGGAAGGTCGGGAAGGCGCGATGGCGAAAAAAACAGAGTCACGCCGTGTTGCGGGGCTCCAGCCCGGCCAGAAGATACGCCGTGTGTTGATTGCCGACGACAAAGACGATAACCGCGTATTGCTTTCCCAGATGCTGGCAAGAATCGGCTTTGATGTCCGGGAAGTCGCAAACGGAGAACAGGCTGTCCAGGAATTTGAAAAATGGCGACCGCATATGATTCTCATGGATAATCGTATGCCTGTCATGAATGGCTACGAGGCAATCAAACGTATCCGGTCAAGTGTCGACGGAAAAAAGGTCAAGATCGTCAGCGTGACGGCCAGCGCCTTTGATGAGGACCGTAAGAAAGCTCTGGAAATCGGTGCGGATGATTTCCTCGGCAAGCCATTCCGCGAGGAAGTTCTGCTTGAGAAAATCAAGGCGTTATTGACGGTTGAATATGTTTATGCCGATGAACCCTCTGCTCTCAAGCCTGAAAAGGATGCCGCGGGTGAATGGTTGAAAGAGAAAGCGGCGGCTTTGCCGGAAACTCTCATTAACCAGTTACATGATGCCACGCTTTCCGCGGACCTGGACCGGGTATTGGAATTAATTCATCAGATTGAGAAACATGATGTCAACGTTGCCGGGAGGATGAGAAGTCTCGCTGAAAACTTTGATTATCAGAAGTTGCTTGAAATGACAACCAGGGAAAAGGGCGAAGCCTCCGGCTGAGTCGGAACAGGAGCAGACGGCTCGGCACGACGTCTTGCCCCACCTAAAGACGAAGACGAACACTAAACTATAAAAAAAGGCGGAGTTGAAATGGAACAGATTACGTCTGAAGTTCATCAAAAAACGCCGGACATCCTTATTGTGGATGATACTCCTGCCAATCTCCAGTTACTTACAGAGATGCTGAAGAAACACGGGTACAGGGTTCGGCCCGTTCCGAGCGGAAAGCTGGCGATTCAGGCGGTTCAGAATGAAAAACCCGATCTGATCCTGCTCGATATCAACATGCCGGAGATGAACGGCTACGAGGTGTGTGAACATTTCAAGGCGGATGAGGCATTGAAAGAGATTCCAGTCCTTTTTATCAGCGCCCTCGATGAGACGATTGACAAGATCAAGGCCTTTGCTGCAGGCGGAGTTGACTATGTTACGAAGCCGTTCCAGTTCGAAGAAGTGGAAGCCAGGGTACAAACGCATTTAAAACTTCGCCGGCTTCAGATTGAACTGGAGAGCCGGAACCGCCAGTTGCAGGAGAACTATGATCAACTCAGGAAACTGGAGGATTTACGGGATAATCTGACTCACATGATTGTCCACGATATGCGGTCGCCTTTGATGGGTATTACGGGGTATCTGGAAATGCTGGAAATGGATGCTGGAAAAAAGCTGAACAGTGATGAACTGGCGATTCTCAGAGACGCCCGAAGCAGCGGATTGGTTCTTGTGGGCATGGTTAATTCCCTCCTGGATATCAGTCGTCTGGAACAGGGGAAGATGCCGCTCAACGTGACAGAGTCGGACGTTGATGTCCTGATTCAGAATGCCCTCAATTCCCTCGGTTCCCTGACGAAACAGGTGTCACTACTCTATCAGAAACAATCCCTGCCGGTGATGGTCAACTGCGACGCGAACCTGGTTACGCGTGTCATCGCCAACCTCGTGGGGAATGCCATTAAATTCACGCCCGAAGGCGGCAAGGTTGCCGTTTCTGTCGAAAAAAATGGAGATGGAGCAAAGCTTTGTGTTGCAGATACAGGGAGCGGTATTCCCCGTGAATATCATGAGAAGATATTTGAGAAATTCGGGCAGGTTGAAGCTCAACAACAAGGGAAAATGTATTCAACCGGTCTTGGACTGACGTTCTGCAAGTTGGCCGTTGAGGCGCACGGCGGCGAGATTGGAGTGGAAAGTGAAGTCGATAAAGGAAGCACCTTCTGGTTTACCTTGCCGGCTTGAAAGCAGAGGCAATAACAGAAATGCGACTCGGCAGGATGGCTCGCCGTTGGAACGCATTCCAGTCGTGTTGCTGTCCGAGCGGATCGTCTTTGACAGTGGCGGCCAGCTTCGCCGAATCGTTTTTCTTTGCAAACTGGTGAAGGAATTCAGTCGCGGGATTCGCGCAAAGCGCCGGATGCTGGTCGCATTGGTCGCGAAGCAGGTCACCGCGGATGATGTCGCCGAGAGCACGGTTCTGGCCGTAGAACTTTAGCCAGAGATAAATTTCAATCGCTTCGCGTTGTGGAATCCTGAGCTTGCCGGCTTTCGCGACGTGCAACCCAATCTGACCTGGCAGCGATTGGGCATTCGCCTTCTCATGGGCAATCCAAGTGAACGCCGCTCGTTCAATTAAATCGTGGAGATTCATACCGGCAGGCCGTATGCCAACGCGAGCCGGTCGGGGCAAGCCCGCGATTCACTGCCGATACGCCTGCGCCGACGCCCCGCCGTGCGGGGTAAACTTCAACTCCGGCCACGGCCTGCTTGACGCCCGGATTGCGTTCGCTACATACTCCCGTTCCAGAAATGGTGACATCTATGACGGACACAGACGACAGACAACACCGCTCGATCCTGCAAAGAATCGCCCATCGGGCTATGCTTGAAAGAGGACTTGTTCCAGATTTTCCGCCCCCGGCGCTCGCCGAGCTCGACGGAATCCGCGGGCCAGCGTCGCAAACTGAGGGATCGACACGCGATCTCCGGAACCTTATCTGGTGCTCCATCGACAACGATGATTCGCGTGATCTGGACCAGCTTACCGTTGCCGAAGCCATGCCCGACGGCGCCGCCAAGGTCCTGGTCGCCATTGCCGACGTTGACGCGGTCGTCAAGAAGCATTCGGCACTTGACGATCATGCGCGGCAAAACACCACCTCGGTCTACACGGTTGCCGAGACGTTTCCGATGCTGCCCGAGAAACTCTCCACGGATCTTACCTCTCTCAGCTATGAATCAGACCGCCTTGCCATCGTCATTGAAATAGTTCTCGCCGGGGATGGATCGCTTCAGAGTTCGGACCTTTATCAAGCGACGGTGCGTAATCGTGCAAAGCTGGCCTACAACAGCCTGGCCGGCTGGCTGGAGGGTAGCGGGCCGATGCCACAAGGGATCGGCACGGTCAGCGGTCTGGACGAGAACCTTCGACTCCAAGACCGCGTGGCCCAGAAACTGAAGGCGCTCCGGCACCTGAACGGCGCGCTTGATCTCGAGACAATACAAGCACGTCCGGTCTTTGATGGAGATAAGCTCAAGGACCTGGCAACCGAAACAAGGAACCGGGCCAAAGACATTATTGAAGACTTCATGATAGCCGCCAACGGCGTTACCGCACGATACCTCGCGTCCAAACAGTTTCCGTCGCTGCGGCGCGTAGTCCGCACACCCAAACGCTGGGACCGGATCGTCGAGCTTGCCGCCGAGCGGGGCTCAACGTTGCCCAAGGAACCCGACGCAAAGGCCCTGGATCAATTCCTGGTATCGGCGAAAGCCGCTGATCCTCTCCGCTTTCCCGATCTCTCTCTCAGCGTCATCAAGCTCCTGGGCGCCGGTGAATACGTCGTCCAACTTCCGGGAGGCAGTGTCGCCGGGCACTTCGGTCTTGCGGTCAAGGACTATGCTCACTCCACCGCCCCGAACCGCCGATACCCCGATCTGATTACACAGCGATTACTGAAAGCAGCAGTGGCGGGAAGTTCGCTGCCCTACGAGAACGACGAATTGGAAGCGCTCGCAACGCACTGCACCGAAGAGGAAGACGCAGCGAAAAAAGTCGAACGGCAGGTCACAAAATCCGCAGCCGCAATTCTGCTGGAAACAAGGATCGGGGAGCAGTTCGATGCCATCGTCACCGGCGCATCGGACAAAGGCACGTGGGTCCGTATTCTGCATCCGCCCATTGAAGGAAGACTGGCGAGCGGTTTTGAAGGCATGGACGTCGGCCACAGGCTCCGCGTGCAACTGGTCAGCACGGATGTGGAGCGCGGATATATCGACTTTAAGAGAGTGGTGTAAGGAGAGGCGGATTGCAGAATGACGAAGGAGTCATCCATGAAACCAGCTATTCGCCAATAAACATATTGATGGACCTACTTGTTTTTGGATGCAGGAGAATTGCTTTCAGTATTCTCCTTCACGGCGGCAACCATCGCGTCCATACCATCCTTGATCTCGCCGACCTGCGGTTGCACTTCCTTGATGAGGTCATGTTCGAGCTTGGACAACTTTTCGATGCGTTTGCCCTGCGCGTGAAGTTGATCCAAAAGGGCATTCTGTTTGGTTGAAATCCGATACATCCACCAAAAACAAACAACCCAGCAAAGGGTCCCAGTCAAAGTCAGCCAGAAAGCGAAGCCGGTTTTATCCATCACCAATCCTTCCCATTATTGCGGGTACGTTACGCGATGGGCCGTTCCCTGGCTATGGGGTGTAACCCTACTCCGGACAAGCAAGGTTCCCTCCATT
Organism: Verrucomicrobiia bacterium; assembly: GCA_049510215.1. Lineage (GTDB taxonomy): Bacteria > Verrucomicrobiota > Verrucomicrobiia > Palsa-1439 > Palsa-1439 > JBEKZD01. Next base: position 42,608 of record JBEKZD010000024.1, on the reverse strand, counting down.
CGCTGGCTTTTCGGAGGGCGATGGCGCCCATCATCCACGGTAGGGTTATGCCCCATAGTAAAGGGCCAGCTCAGGCCGTAGCTTGAGCCAACATCCGAACCGCGAAAACACTATTGCCGTTACGTTGACGGCGAATGGAAACGAAGAACAGAAGGAACTGCTATGAACACACTCGAAATCAAAGGCGACTGGAACATCACCAAGGGCAAGTTGAAACAGAAGTGGGCCAAGCTCACGGATGACGATCTCCAATACGTCGAGGGCAAGCACGACGAATTGTTCGGCCGGATTCAGAAGCGCACCGGCGAAACCCGTGAAGCGATCGAAAAGGCCGTCAAGGAAGCCTGCTCCACCTGCAGTTGCAATTAAGCGGAGACTCCGGAGCAGCCACCCTGCGAACAATTGCCGGAGCCATGATTATCAGAAGACATTGGCTGCTCGGGCTGGCCTTTGTCCTCACCGTTGCCATCACGGGGGTGTCGGCGGTGCGGACGGCGCGGAAGGTGGTGTATTGGCGTTCCCACATGGACGAACCGATTCATGGCTGGATGACGGTCGGCTATATCGCGCACTCCTATCATGTGCCACCCGACGTTCTCTATGAGGCGTTGGCGCTGCCGCCCAAGCTGCCGGACAAGCGCCCCATCAGCAAAATTGCCCGCTCGCAGAGGCATTCAGTTGATGACGTCATAGGCGTTCTGGCGGACGCGATCATTCATGCCCGCGCCGTATCCGCCGCCACCACCCGAGGAAGGACGCGCGCCATGAATGTCCGGGACCCCCTGCTCGCCGCGCTCGCGGTCAGCGGCTACCCGGTGCTGTTTGGGGTGACGGCGATATCGTCCGTCGGGGTTCCGTTCCCGATGACGTTCATGCTCATTGGCGCCGGTTCCCTGGTCGCCCAAGAAGAGATGAATCTCTGGTGGGTCCTGGTTTTGGCGAGCGGCGGGGCGGTCCTGGGTGACCAGATCGGTTACGGGCTGGCGCGCTGGGGCGGGCGACGCCTGGCCCACAAACTAGGACGCAAGTACAAGGTCGGCGAGGCCAGCCTGAAGAAGGCAGAGGCTGTTTCTAAGAAGTGGGGTGGAACGGGCGTCTTCTTCAGTCGCTGGCTCGTCACACCGCTCGGCCCCTGGCTCAACGTCACCTACGGTATCACCGAGTATCCCTGGCATCGATTTCTCCTTTGGAGCGTCCTTGGCGAAGTCCTGTGGGTCGCACCATACGTGCTGCTGGGAAAGCTCTTCAGCGACCGGGTGCAGGCGTTGAGCGAAACATTGGGAAACCTGACTTGGGTCATCATCGGTCTGCTTGCGTCTTTCGCGTTGGGCTGGACGCTATGGACTTATCTGCGCGCGAAAGGCCCCGGCGGACATCACGCTTCCCACGGCTCCGGTTGATAACGTCATATGAACTGCCAGCCTTCCCCGGCTGGTCGCCAACGCTGTTTGTCCGGTGTGCCGCGCACTCGGACTTGGCATGGCCAGTGAAAAAAGGAATTCCGACCAAGCGACGAAATGCATCTCTCGGCTGGATCCGTTTTCGGCGGGTGGTGTCCGCGCATAATCCACGGTAGGGTTACACCCCATTGGAAAATCTCAGCCCATCGCTTATCATTATTCCTATGAATAAAGAAGAAAGGAATGCGCCACTTGTATGAAACCCTCTTCAGAGAATAACCCCATTCACCACACGCAGAAAATCAAAGCTCAGATGCGGCAGCTCATCGATCATCTGCGCGAAGACGTTGGAAAACTCACGGAACCGAAGGCCCAGGCGCTATTCGAGACTTCGGCGGAAGTGCTCACCGGCTTGGTCAAAGCCTTCGACGATTATGAGAAAAAAAGCGAAGATGCGTGGCGAACTGAACCCATGGCGTCCCGCCCGTAAGAGAGGACCACCAATGCCTCAAGGCGATAAATCCAGCTACACTGACAAACAGAAGCGTCAGGCGGAACACATCGAAGCCGGCTACGAGAAAAAGGGGGTCAGCACGAAAACCGCGGAAGCACGGGCTTGGGCCACCGTAAACAAACTCACTGGCGGCGGCAAAAAGAGCGGCTCCGGCCGGAAGAAAAACTGATTAAAATTATGCCAGCCTTAACCACCAAACAAGTCAGCCTTCACTTAAAGGCCGTCCCGAACTGGTCGAAACGCGCTCAAACAATTCTTCGGACATTCAAGTTTGAGGGATTCTTAAAAAGCATCGATTTTGTCAACCGGATCGCCAGGAAAGCTCAAAAACTCAATCACCATCCGGATATCGACATTCGTTTTAACAAGGTGACGTTGAAGCTAACCACGCATGATGAAGGAGGAATCACCGAGAAAGATTTCTCCCTTGCCCGGCAATGCGATGAGGTTTTTTCCAAGTTTTTTGTGTCGTGATCAATGCAGATTCCAAACCAAAAACAAAGCAACATTAACCAAGCAATCACTTATGAATACCAATACAGAATCAAAGCACGCGGCGGAACAAACCAATGCGCGGTTTCCCAAACTCATCACCAGCTCAGCCGCAGCCAGACTTTGCATGGCCATGGTGGCGGTGGGACTCCTCCTCGCAGTTCCATGCGCCAAGGCGGAAACGAAGCTCTCCACGGCGGACAAAAACTTCATCGTCGCGGCTGCCCAAGGTGGCATGATTGAGGTGAAACTGGGCGAACTGGCTGCTCAGAAAGGGATGCGCAAGGATGTCAGGGCGTTCGGTCAGATGATGGTGAAGGACCATACGGCCATCAATAGTGACCTGAAAGCGTTGGCCGCGCAAAAGGGCGTGACCTTGCCCGACAGCCTGGATACAAAACGTCAGGGGATGGTGGATAAAATGGAGGCCCTGACGGGTTCGGAATTCGACGCTGCTTATATCGCCGTCATGATAACGGAGCACAACGAGGATGCCTGGGAATTCAAAGCCGAATCTGCCGCAACGCAAGACGCGGATATCAAAAGCTTCGTGGATAAATCCATTCCGGTTGTGGACGATCATTTGAAGCGTATCACCGCCATGAAGAAATAGCGGTCTTCGGTACGATCACGGCCTTTGTTACGAACGCCATACCGGCAGTTGCGGAAAATCAAAAGTTCAGCGTTCCGTACAACGCAGAATCCAATCCAAGACCATGCAGTCCTTTCCAATCGTCATCCTGGGCGGGGGCGTGGTTGCCCGATGAGCGTTCTGGTGATCAACGCTGGTTCCTTCGGGATGGTAGGGCGCGACCGCCGGGCGCGCCGAGTCGTTGGATCGCGGGCAGCCCGGGAGCAGTGTCAAGTTGCGCCCGGTGGGCAGGAGACGCTCGCCTCTGGCGCGATCGACAGGCTCCGTGAGCCGCTCGCCCCGAAAGCGTCGGGACTGGATTCATGAAATCTCCCATAGGGTGAACACCCCATAGCGCCCGCACAGTTGCTCTGATAATTATCAGGCATGAAAAATCGACACCGTTTCCAGAATCAAAGATCGGCCAGCGGGCTGCCGCAATCGCCGATGACAAATTCAAACCAAACCAAAAATAATAATGGAGAATCCGCCAGCGAAAAACCGCAGTCGTCGATTAAGAAATCGATCCAAACCAGCATTGCAGTCAAGCCGCCGCGAGATAAAGTGGCTGCGATGGCATACCAAATTTATCTGCAGGAAGGTCGTCCACGAGAACGCGACTTGCAGCATTGGTTGGAAGCCGAAGCTCAACTGGCGGCTGTTTCCCCGGTGACACTGAAAACGGAGACGACAGTGAAAACGGAAACGACGGTGAAAACGGAAACGACAGTGGAAAATGAAGTTGGGGCAACGGCGAAAACAGACGAGCCAGGCATCAAAGTACCGGTCGAGTTCCTGCCCTAGTCGAGCTGATTGTTTTGCCGTGCTGCGCGACACGAGAGGAAACAGGAGCACTTCGATTACTGTTGCCCGGCCAAACATCGGGGCGGTGCCTTTTACTTTGCACTCAGTCAGCACCTCCGATCGCAGTCTGACCCGGCGTCTGCCAGAAACCAGGACGAGATTCGAACTTGATGCTGTTTCAAAATCGTTAGCCAAACCAAATCGAAAAAGGAGAATTGCATGAAAACGACCGCGGGTTTGTGGATTGATCATCGGAAGGCTGTGATCGCGATTGTCTCGACCGAAGGGGAAGAGACTATGGAGATCAGATCAAACGTTGAGAAACAGCCGGGACGTTTTGATGGCGTACGTTCGACGACTCACCATGGACAGCAGGTGCCGGCAGATGATAGCCACGAGAGGGAGTTTACGGGCCATCTCAACAATTACTACGATGAGGTGATTGCGGCGATTCGTGATGCCGAATCGATTATGCTGTTTGGTCCTGGTGAGGCAAAGGGCGAGTTGAAAAAACGTCTCGAGAGAGACAAACTCGGTGGACACATCATCGCTGTGGAAACAGTTGACAAGATGACTGATCGCCAGATCGCGGCAAAAGTCCGCGAGTACTTTCACGAATAGAGTTCAGCCATCGGATCGAGATCGAACCACCCAGCACGGTGCGGCAGCGGACGCGAACAGGCCGCGCCGCCGAGCTCAACCGTCAGGCGGCGCAACGATCCACGAATCCTTCGAGAACCAGCCCCAAAGGTTTTCGGGGCCAGCTTTTTCTTTCCAGCCTCCAACCGATCGGCTAAGGTTTCCCCGCCATGCAGCCGATGCGCGATGACCTCGAAGAAATCCTGATCACCGAACAGCAGATCCAGCAGCGAATGGATGCGTTGGCGTTGGAAATCCAGCGCGAGTATGCGGCGAAAGATTTGACGTTGGTGGCAGTGCTGACAGGCAGCGTGATGTTCATCGCCGACCTGCTGAGACGATTGCCGATGCGACTGCGGTTCGATTACATCGGCGTCTCCAGTTATCACGGCGAGACGCGTTCGACGGGCGATCTCATCGTCACCAAAGCCTTGACCTTGGACGTCCGCGGACACGACGTGCTGGTGGTGGACGACATTCTCGACACGGGGCTGACGCTGGTGAAAATCCGCGAGATGATTCTCAAGCTGCAACCGCGCAGCCTGAAGTTCGGAGTGTTTCTGGAGAAGGATGTCCCTCACCATGAAGGGTTCCAAGCCCACTTTGTTGGCTTTCGGATCCCCAACAAGTTCGTCGTCGGCTACGGATTGGACTATCAGGAGCGATACCGAAACCTTCCGTACGTCGGCACGCTGAAGGCTGCCATAACCGCAGCGCAGCCATGAATCCCCGCAGAGGAATTGTAGGGCAAGAGGCCCGCTTGCCAGGCACCCAATGACGCGGCGCTTCCCTGCCCCGAAAGCTTTCGGGGTGAATGAAGGCGCCGAGTCGTCGGTTTCTTGGGGTTTTCGGCGGCTCGCAGAGCCGCCGCTACACCGGCGCACTCACGACATCGGTGACAGCGCCAGGATGCGCCCGCCGCTACTTGACGACGTTCTTCGGCGTGTCGGCGGCGATGTAGCGCCTCTCCCACTCTTGCTCGGCATCCGTGAAATACTCGACGCGGGTTTTCTTGTACTCCTTGGTGGAGTAGAGAGCGGCATGGTTGGCGACGCCGGTTTCCTTAGAGATTTCGGCGAGGACGGCTTCGCACTCTGCCGGTGTGCGGCCGTGAACCATCGTGAACAGGTTGTACGGCCAGTCGGGATAGGTCGGGCGCCGATAGCAGTGCGTCACCGCGCGAAACGCGGCCATCTTCTCGCCCGCGGCCAGAATCTCGGCTTCGGTGCCGCGCGCGGCCCAAACGCCCATGGCGTTGGCGGCAAACCTGACCTCGCGATGCCGCAGCACGGCGCTGAATCGGCGCATCCTGCCGTTTTCGATCATGGCCGCAGCAATCCGCTGCAGTTCTTCGAGGCTGACGCCGAGTCGCGACGCGGTGGCGACGAACGGTTCGGGTTCAATCGCCAAGTCCTTCTGCATCTCGCGCACGAACCGAATCTCCAAATCCGTCAGCGACGTGTCGGCTGTCTTGCGGTCTTTGTGCGTGTAGCCGCCAGGCTTCTTCTCGCACAGCTTGGCTGTACCTTCGATGTCGAGTTCGACGCCGATCTTGAACAGGTGGAGCGTCGGCAGCAGCCGCGTGCTGCGCGCGCCGCTCGTTTCGTGGAGAACCTGCACCGTCCGCTCCAGACCGAGCCGCGAGTCGGGGCTGACCGCGATGGTGTACCAGAGGTTGAACGCGTGGTTGCGCTGGTAGTTGTGCGAGACGCCGGGGTGCGCGTTGACGATCGCAGCGGCGGGATCCAAGCGGGCGGAATCGTACTGCGCCGCCACCAGCGAGGATTCGTAACTGAGCGAGCGCGTGTCGAAGATGGCGCTGATCTGGCGAATGATTTTGGCAGCCTTCAACGCCCGCACGCGTTCCATCACCTTCGCCTCGCCGACACCGCCGAGCCGTTCGCCGACGACGCCCCAGGGTTGGGGCGCGATCGGTACCTCGGTTTGCAGGAGGTTCAACAGCTTCTTGTCGGTGCCATCCATACGGTCTGCCTGCATCTCAGCGCCAAGATACGGGAACTTGCCCGCCGCGGCAACCCGCATCCATCTTGCGGTGGACGCTCGCGGACAATTCGGCTACTATTCCGGGCAAATGGAGCAGACATCCATGAGCGAATTCGTCCCCGTGGCCAAGGTGGCCGACGTCAAACCCGGCGAATGCAGGACCGTCATGGCGGACGGGCGGGAACTCGCCCTGTTCAACGTCGGGGGAAAGTTCTACTGTCTGGACAACGTTTGCCCGCACCGCGGCGGCCCGTTGGGCGAGGGCACGCTTGATGGCAACGTCGTGACCTGCCCGTGGCACGGCTGGCGGTTTGACGTGACGACCGGCGTGTCGCCCGTTGTGCCGACCGCGAAGGTGGAGAAGTTCGATTGCGTCATCGAAGGCAACGACGTGAAGGTGAAGTTGAATGGCAATTAAATCCGCATACGAACTTGCGCTGGAGCGGATGGCGAAACAATCTCCACAGGCCGCCCGCAAACTCACCGCCGAGGACAAGGCGAAGTTGGCCGAGCTTGACCGCGTTTACACGGCGAAGATCGCCGAGCAGGAGTTCGCACTGAAGCCCAAGATTGCCGAAGCCCGCGCAAAAGACGATTTCGAGGCGGCGCAAAAACTTGAAGAGACTTTGCGCGCTGAGATCTCCAAGCTGCGCGGGAAACTCGAAGCGGAGAAGGAAGCCGTGCGGCGGGGCAAGAATAGTCCTTAACGCTCAACGTCCAACGTTGAACTCTCAACTCTCAACAAGCTGGCGCCTGCTGCGTTGAATGTTGAGGGTTGGACGTTGAAAGTTGAACGTTCAGGTGTTTGCGCCCTGGTCAGCGGCGGATTGGACAGTAGCGTGATGCTGGCGGAGCTGGCGAAGCGTCACGCGAAAGTTTATCCTGTCTTCATCCGCCACGGTCTTGTGTGGGAGGACGCGGAGCTTCGCCACCTCCGCCAGTTCCTCCGTTCCATCACTCCGAACCTCCACCACTCCATTGCCCCATTGACTGTCCTCTCTCTTCCCGTGCGCGACATTTACGGCGCGCACTGGAGCACGACTGGCCGCAAAGTTCCGCATGCCATGACTCCTGACGACGCAGTCTATCTGCCCGGACGAAACCTGCTGCTGCTCTCCAAAGCGGCTGTCTTCTGCGCCGAGCGCGGCATCCCCATCATCGCCGTCGGCTCGCTCGGCCACAACCCGTTTGCCGACGCGACGCCCAAATTCTTCCGCGACTTCTCTGCTGCCGCCAGTGCCGGGCTGAGCTGTCGGCTGAAAGTCGTCGCACCGTTTCGCACGTTGACGAAAGAGCAAGTCATTCGGCGCGGTAAACATCTTCCGCTTCGCCTCAGCTTCTCTTGCATATCCCCGCGCCGCGACCAGCACTGCGGCCGCTGCAACAAATGCGCCGAACGACAGCAAGCATTCCGCAAAACTGGAGTCGAGGACAAGACGGCCTATGCACAGTAACCACCAAGGCACAAAGTCACCAAGAACGACTTTGTGTCTTGGCGTCTTGGTGGTATAAACTCCTCATGGCCTACGATTCGTTGCGGGAGTTCGTGCAGAGATTGGATGCGGCTGGTGAACTGAAGCGCGTCTCCGTCGAGGTCGATCCTGTTCTGGTGATCACCGAGTTCGCCGACCGCGAGATGAAATCGCCCGATGGCCCCGATGGTATCGGGGCAGGCGGCAAGGCGTTGCTGTTCGAGAAGTGCAAAGGGTCAAGTTTCCCGCTGCTCATCAACGCTTACGGGTCTTGGAAACGTATGGCGATGGCGCTCGGGGTGAACGACGTCGAAGATGTCGCACGCAAGTTGGAAAGTTTGCTCAAAGCCAAGCCGCCGACATCTTTCCAGGAAGCCATCGCGCTGCTCGGCACGGCGCTGGAGTTGCGGCATGCGAAACCAAAGGTCGTGGAGCGTTCCGCCTTCGCCAAGGCTTCGGCGGACAGGGGAGCGTGTCAGGAAGTCGTGCAGGCGTCGCCCGACCTGAGCTTGTTGCCGATACAGAAATGCTGGCCGGAGGATGCGGGGCGGTTCATCACGTTGCCGCTGGTTATCACCCGCGATCCCGATACCGGCACGCGCAACGTCGGCTGCTACCGGATACAGGTGATCGATGGGCGCACCACCTTCATGCACTGGCAACTTCAGAAAACGGGTGCGCGTCATTGGCGGCGGCATGTCGAGTTGAGGCAGCGGATGCCCGTGGCCGTGGCGCTCGGCGGCGATCCGGTTTATGCCTTTGCGGCGGCCGCGCCGTTGCCCGATGGCATCGACGAATTCATGTTCGCCGGTTTCCTGCGGAAGAAATCCGTGGAGATGGTGAAGTGCCAGACGAACGATTTGGAGGTGCCCGCCGATTGCGATTTCGTGCTGGAAGGTTACGTCGATCCCGATGAGAAGCTGGAGATGGAAGGCATGTTCGGCGATCACACGGGATACTACACGCTGCCGGAGCCGTATCCGAAATTCCACGTCGAGCGGATCACGCACCGCCGCGATGCAATTTATCCGAGCACGATCGTCGGCGTGCCGCCGATGGAAGATTTTTACATGGGCACGGCCAGCGTGCGGATCTTCCTGCCGGTGTTCAAGATGAATTTCCCCGAGATCGTGGACATGGCGTTGCCGGCCGAGGGCGTGTTCCACAATCTGGTGTTTGTCTCCATCAAGAAGTCGTTTCCTTATCACGCGATGAAGGTGATGCACGGGTTGTGGGGGATGGGGCAGATGATGTTTACCAAGATCATCGTGGTGGTCGACCACGACGTGGACGTCCACAACACGAGCGAAGTGTTGTTCCGCCTCTGCGCCAATATCGATCCCGAGCGCGACATCATTTTCACCAAGGGCCCGGCCGACGTGCTCGACCATGCCGCGCCCGTGCTCGGTCTCGGCAGCAAGATCGGTATCGATGCCACGCATAAACTACCAAGCGAAGCCAACACGCGTCCTTGGCCGCCGATTATCAAGATGGATGTTGGTGTGAAACAGAAAGTGGACGAGATGATCAGGCGGCTGAATTCAGCCACAGATGCACACGGATGAGCACGAATGACGAGCCGTTCGTCTGTCCGAATTGTGGGGCAGATGTGCCGGTCGGAGCGAAAGTGTGCCCCGAATGTGGTTCCGATGAAAAGACCGGTTGGTCGGAAAACACCGTCTACGACGGCACGGGGATCGAAGACCCCGAGGAATTCGATTACGAGGACTGGAAACGGCGTGAGCTTGGCGGCGGCAAACAGCGCAGTCCGCGCCAGTGGCTGTGGTGGATGGTGGTGGTGGTGATTCTGGCGGCATTGGCTTGGTTGTTCGTGATTCGGCAATGGTGTGCGATTCCGTAGGAGGTTTTTATGAAAGCGGTGATCTTTCGCGAGCATGGCGGGATTGAGAAACTCGAATACGCGGACGTGCCCGATCCGAAGATCTCCGCCGACGAAGTGCTGGTGCGAGTGCGCGCCTGCGCGTTAAACCATCTCGACATCTGGATTCGCGAAGCGGCGGGATTCCCTATTGAGATGCCGCATATCGGCGGCAACGATGTCGCCGGCGAAGTGGCAGCGGTCGGAGCGAACGTGAAAAAACTGAAGGCGGGCCAGCGTGTCATCATCTCACCGGGCGTCACCGACGGCACGATTGACGAATACACAACGAGTGGTTGGGACTCGGCGAGTCCGAGCTTCGACATCATGGGGCGAAAGCGGCAGGGCGGTTACGCGGAGTTTGCGAGGGCGCATCACAGCGACATGTTACCCGTCAGCGACAAACTGAGTTTCGAGGAATGGGCGGCGATCCCACTCGTTACGCTGACCGCGTGGCACATGCTGGTAACGCGGGCGCAATTGCGCGCCGGCGAGACGGTGCTGGTGCACGCCGCCGGCTCAGGCGTCGGCACGATGGCCATTCAACTCGCCAGATTTTGCGGCGCGTCGCAGGTCATCACAACTGTCGGCTCCGACGAAAAGGCGGTAAAGGCCAAGGCGTTGGGCGCGGACATGGTGATCAATTACCGCAAACAGAATTTCGCCGAGGAAGTGTTGAGACTCACCGGCAAGCGTGGCGTGGATGTGATCTTCGACCACATAGGCCCGGAGACATGGCCGAAGAACCTGCTTTGCCTCGCGCGCCTGGGTCGGATGGTCGCGTGCGGCGCGACCAGCGGCCCGCAAGCGACCGTGGACATCCGCCCGTTCTACGCGCGGCAGCATGCCATCATCGGCTGTTTCATGGGTGGCCGCAAAGAATTGCTGGAAGTATTGCGTCTCGTCGAAGCCGGTAAACTTCGGCCCGTGGTGGATCGGGTATTCCCGTTGAAAGAAGCCGCCGCTGCGCAACAGTACATGCTTGACCGAAAGAATTTTGGGAAGATCGTGCTGAAGGTGTAGATTGGAAGCTGTGTATTAAGGACGTGTTGCCCAAATCCAATCTTGGGAATTTCGGTGTAGAGGCGCTTCTGTGAAGCGCCGAATTCATGCGGGATATGAAGGCCCCACTTCATAGAAGCGCGGCTACAACAACGGATACCATCTGGGCGACAGCCTCTCAACAACGCAAAGAACTGAGGAATGATTGATATGACACCTTTGCACCAGGCGGTCGAGCGCGGCGACAAACGCGAGGTGGAGAAGCTGCTGGGCAGTGGCGTGGATGTGAACGCCAAGGACGGGCTTGGGTGGACCCCGTTGCATTGGGCAGCGGAGACCGGTGACGGAGAGATCGCGGTATTGCTTTTGGCGAAGGGCGCAAATCCAGCCGCCAAGGACGGAAGCGGTTCGACCCCGTTGCATCGAGCGGCAACGCGTGGGCAGAAAGGCGTTGCCGAATTACTTCTGGCTCATCAAGCCGACATCAACGCCAAGGGAGCGTTCGGTTGGACGCCGTTGGACGCCGCTCTCTTTCACCAACACCGGGAAATGTCCGAATGGCTTCTTGCGAAGGGCGCGAACGTGGATCTGTTCGCCGCCGCCGCGCTCGGCGAGATCGAACGCGTCAAGCTCCTGCTGCAGGCCAGCGACGCGTCCAACGCCAAAGATCGATACCACACAACGCCGCTGCATTGGGCGGCAGCGCACGGGCAAACCGAAGTGGCCGAATTGCTGTTAGCAAACGGCGCGGATGTCAACGCTGTTAACCGACTCGGCTCGACGCCGTTGCATTTCGCGGCCGAGCACGGTCACACGGAGGTGGCGGCGCGGTTGCTGGCGAAAGGAGCGAACCTTGAGGCGAAGGGGAAGAACGGCTCCACACCGCTGCACTGGGCGATTCGCTATGGACACCGAGCGATGGTCGAACTGCTCCTCGCCAAGGGAGCCAACATCAATGTCCAAAACGATTACGGTTACACGCCGCTGAAAGTCGCCCTCAGAAACCGCCGCGACGATCTCGCCGACCTGCTCCGTACCCGCGGCGGACAGGAATGATTTGAAATCTGTCACGCAACGGTACATGCTCGACCGAAAGAATTCAGGGAGGATCGTGCGGAAGGTGTAGACTCGCCGCAGCCAGATTCCAAACGACCCAATTTGCCTCTTTTCCCCGGCAATGGAACATGGTATTCGCTTCTAGCGTGATGCATGTGAATGCCCCGGAACTATTGATGTGGGGATGGGCTGGAAAATTCGCCTTGGAGTGCGGTGCGGAGGTGCTCAAAGGCGCAGGGGTTGGTCTTGTCGAAAAGGTTGGTCATGCCCTGCACTCACACACTCACGAAAGCCTGCCTCCCAATCACGACCTCAATCATGCGCTTCAACGTTCTCTAGGTACTACAGCGCGTCTTCTCGCTTGGAACATTTACGATCCCAACCGCGCACCACTGACGGAACTCATCAAGGGCCTGAAAAGCGGGCCAATCGTCAGCCGCTTCTTGGAGAAGGTTAATTTCAACAACATCCCCGCCGGGACAGCAGAGGAATGTTGGTTGGCCGATCTGATTGCCAAGTCGAAGGGAAAAGACGCCTTCAAGGACTTCCCTCTTGATCTGATGTTGGATGATAATGAACTGACCCGCCTGCTGCATGAGAACGTAGATAGACGTCTGCGCGACCATATCCAGGGCGAATTCATCAAGTGGACTCATCGGCACGTTGTTGAAGGGAGCAAGCCAGACCATTTTGACGACTGCGTGCGGAATGCCTGGCCGATTCACGGCGACAGTAATCCCAAGATCACTTTTTACGAGGTCTTCTGCCTGTTTTTCCGTGAAGAATTGAAGCACGACGAAAAGGTTTTCCGTGCCTTTACGGTGACGACTCTCGCCGAATTGAAGGCTGACACTGCCAAAGTGCTCGGTAGCGCACCTTCCGCTGAGGAACGGGCCCGCTGGGATGAAGCCATTCGGAAGATGGAGGACTTCGGCAGCTTCCGGGAATTCCTCGACGCGCAAGACGAAAAACTGTTCGCCTCACTGGCGCGAATTGAAGCGGGGGTAACCCGGCTTGAGGTTGGCCAAAGCGAGTTGAAGGCAGGAATAGAACTGCTCCTTGAAAGCCACCAAGCCATCTTCGACGAAATCAAAAGGCCACAAATAGTCCGCTCGGTGAGCGAAACGGAAGAAAAACTTCCAGACGACATCAAAGCGATAATTAACGAGGCGGGAAAAATCATAAATGAAGGCCGCTACGCCGAAGCTAGGCAAAAGCTTGAGTCGGCAAAGCAACTAGCCGCGACCAAAAACTGCACCGCTGCGTTGATGGAGATTCGTATTGATGTTGCCGAATCGTATATTCTTGAAGACTCCGATGTTGTTGCCGCACGAGCCGACTTGTTAAGTTGCCTGCGGGAACTTTCCAAAGACACGCAATCCAAACAGCGGCGCGATGTGCTCGCCTTGCTTGGCCACGCTGAAAGCCTTCTCGACAATTTTGAAGACTCAAAATCTCTTTATCGGGAAGCTCGTCAACTTGCTCAAAAACAAAAAAATCGCTTTGCCGAAGCGCACGCGCTCATGGGACTCAGCCATGCAGAAGAATTTCTTGGCAATCTGAAAGAGGCAAACAGTCTATTGGACGAAGCGACGGAATTGAACCGCGCCGAATATCGTGAGGCGACAGCCGATGAGAAACCAAGGGCCGCACTAAATTTAGGTGCGTGCCTGTCCACAAAAGCGGCGCTGGTTCGTCGGGAAGCAAGACTGGCAGAGTCCATCGTGTATTTGACCAAGGCCGAGCCGCTTTTTAGAGAAGCCAAGTCTTTCGACAATCTTGGGCGCAACATCATGTTGAAAGCCGAAGTTTTGTTTACCGAAGCGAAGTGGCAGGAAGGTTTTGATGCGCTCAAAGAGTCTCTATCCATTTTCGAGTCCATCGGAAATATCACTTGGCAATGCCGGTGCTTGGATCGAATGGCAAGGCTCTATTTCATCCATGAAAATGGAAAACAAGCCTTGGCCTGTCTTGGAAAAGCTCTGCATCTTTTGGGTTCTGCACAGCGAGACGATGATGCTGTGCCTTACCTTTTGAAGTTTGCTGGTCTATGTCAAAAATACGATCAAGCTGAAAAAGCAAAAGAGTTCATTGGCAAAGCGCAGCAAATCGCAACGAAATTGAAGGATGATTCGTTAATTGCGGAATGTCTCGTCGCCGAAGCCAGACTTCTTAAAGGCAAAGAAGCCGAGGATGCTCGCAAGAATTTGTTTGTGTCCGCAGTAAAGCACCTCGAATCCGCTCTTTCCAAGTGCGAGGTCAAAGGCCGCCGCGCCGAATATATGCGCCAGATAGGCGACTTGCATGGCTGGCTTCACAATCTCCACGAAGCACGGAATTGGTTTGAGCGAGCGTTGCATGAACATGAAGAAATTGGAGATATTGCAAGCATTTGCGAATGTTTGGCATTTCTGGCTGCAATGGATCGTGAAGAAAACTCTCCTGACAAAGCAATAGCTACACTGGAACGTCTGCTCAAAATTTCTGAAGGCAAACCACTTTATCACATTCGTGCGACCGCTCTGAATGACTTGGGTGCTCTGAAAATGTTTCAGGGCGATACAAATGCTGCCGAGCAAAATTTTGAAAAGGCAAAGTCACTAGCCGAGAAGCATAATTTTAGAGATGTCTTGGATGCTCTTAAAGCTTCGTCGCGGCATCTGGATGAGTCCGAGCGAATGCAACAGCCAGCCCACCGCGACATTCCTTCTCTAATCCGAGAACTGCATGAATGGTGCGCCCATTATCCCAAACTGCGTCAAGCGATTTTGCCGCTGTGGTATCATCTTCATCACGCGGAGATTTGGAGCATCTGTCGTTCGATGCTTGGTGTGAAGTTTCTCATTTGCACGAAAGATTCTGCCGGATTTAGATCTGTAGCGGATGCGCTTCGGGAACAAGGTGATTTGTTTTGTTGGGGGCTAAATTTTATTCCAAAACAAAAGGGCGGACTCGACTTCATTCCTTATCCGAAAGAATTTCTCATACCAGCAGGTGCAATGATCGCAACTCCACCAAAAAATTTGGGTGCATCTAAAATTTCGGATGAGGCGTTGCTGAAAGCTGTTGGTGAACATACCTATCTTTTCCTCCCCATCAAAGATATTCAGGAAAAGTTTCCAGATGCTGGGATGCTTGGCATTCTCGGTAGGCGTATCCGCCTTGCGCCGATGATTTACAAGATGATGTTAGAAACACCCGCCGAAACGCTCATTGCAAACAACCAAATTTGTCTTCCAATTCGTGAATCAGACGAACTCAATGTTGCCGACGCCGTTCGAGCGGCTTCTGAAAACGGGATGATTCCAATTCTGTCAGAGCAACTGCCTCACAGCGACGACACCACAGCCGTGTGTGACGTATCTCTCGACATTCCGAACGCGAACACATCGACAGAAAGCGTGCAAGTGGTAGCTACGGCAGCTAAAGAACTATGGACTAATCTGCTTGCCACTTGCTCCGCCTCACCTCAATCCGCGCTAACTGAGTTCGCCAAAGGCATGGCCGCATTGCTGACCGGACTGAGCATGGAGAATCGCACGTCAGCCAGAATTTACATCCTTCGCTTCCGCGCCGGGTCGCAAGAAGTTGTCCATCCCGCAGTCGTTCTCACTTTGCCACAAACGCAGCGGGCGGCTGCTCGGCAAACGTCTTGATTGTCCCGGTCGCTGCTTCTAAAGTGGCGGCGGGCGAGACGATGAAACATTCTGACTTCGTACATCTTCACTTGCACACCGAGTACAGCCTGCTCGATGGGGCGTGCCGGATTGATGACGTGGTGGAGAAGGCGCACGCAGCAAAGATGCCGGCGGTCGCGATCACCGATCACGGCAATATGTACGGCGCGATCGATTTCTACAAGGCGGCGTCGGAACGCGGCATCAAGCCGATCATCGGCTGCGAGGCGTACATCGCACCGGGCAGCCGGCTCGACAAGAAATCCAGCAACGCCCGCGACGCGGCGTTCCATCTCGTGCTTCTGGCCAAGGACGAGGTCGGCTACAAGAACCTGATCAAGCTCGTCACGGCGGCGCATCTCGAAGGGTTTTACTACAAGCCGCGCATTGACAAGGAAATCCTCGCGCAACACGCGAAGGGGTTGATCGGGTTCACGTCCTGTCTCAAGGGCGAGGTGCCGAACAAGATCAAAGACGACCAACTCGATCAGGCAAAGGCCGCGCTGGACGAGTACCGGCAGATTTTCGAGCCGGGCGATTATTACGTCGAACTCCACAATCACGGGATCGAAGACCAACGGAAGGTCAACCGCGTGCTCATCGAGTGGGCGAAGGAATTCAACCTGCCGCTGGTGGCTACCAACGACGTGCATTACATCGAGCGCAAGGATTGGGAGGCGCATGATTGCCTGATCTGTCTGCAGACTCAATCGTTGGTGGCCGACGAGAAGCGGATGCGGTACGCGGCCCAGCAGTTTTATCTGCGCACGCCGGAAGAGATGCACGAATTGTTCAAGGAGACACCGGAGGCGATCCGCAACACTCTGGCGGT
Organism: Verrucomicrobiia bacterium; assembly: GCA_049510215.1. Lineage (GTDB taxonomy): Bacteria > Verrucomicrobiota > Verrucomicrobiia > Palsa-1439 > Palsa-1439 > JBEKZD01. The sequence goes on along the minus strand of JBEKZD010000024.1, from coordinate 26,206 downwards.
CGCCGAGAAATGCAACGTGCTTCTGGAATTCGGCAAACTACGGTTTCCCGTTTATCAGCCGCCCGAGGGCTCGAGCCGCGAACAATACCTGCGGCAGTTGTGCGAACAGGGATTGCGGGAACGCTACGGCATCGAATGGAAGAAACCGAAGTCGGAACAGGAAAAGGCCCTCGTCGTGCGGCTGGAATACGAATTGAAGGTGATCGATAAGACGGGGTTCGCGAGCTATTTCCTGATCGTCTGGGACTTCGTACATTTCGCCAAGAGCAGAGCCATTCCGGTCGGACCGGGCCGCGGCAGCGCCGCAGGCAGTCTCGTGGCGTACCTGTTGCGGATCACCGACATCGATCCGTTGCGGTACAACCTGCTGTTCGAGCGGTTCCTCAATCCCGAGCGCGTGTCGCCGCCCGACATCGACATGGATTTCTGTTACAACCGGCGGCCTGAAGTCATCGATTACGTCCGCCACAAGTACGGCAACGATCACGTGGCGCAGATCATCACGTTCGGCACGCTCGGCGCCAAGATGGTCGTGCGCGACGTGGGCCGCGTGCTGGGATTGAGCTACGGCGAATGCGACCGCATCGCGAAGATGATCCCGCCAGACATCGGGATGACGTTGCAGAAGGCGCTGGAGATCAGCCCCGAACTCAAGGCCGCGTATCAGAATGAGGACAACGTGCGTCGGGTGATCGACTACGGCTTCACGCTCGAAGGTTTGGCGCGCAACGCCAGCACGCACGCCGCCGGCGTCGTCATCGGCGCCGAACCATTGATCAATGTCGTGCCGCTGACCACCGGGACGAACTCGAACGAAATCGTCACGCAGTACTCAATGAATCCGCTCGGCGATCTCGGATTGCTGAAGATGGATTTCCTCGGACTGAAGACGCTCACCGTCATTAAGGACGCACTCGATCTCATCGAGCAAACAACGGGCAAGCGCATCGACATCGACCAGATTCCGCTCGACGACACGAAGGCGTTCGACCTGCTCAACAAAGCCAACACCATCGGCGTGTTCCAGCTTGAATCGCAGGGGATGCGCGATCTGTGCCGGCGGATCGGCGTGGACTCGATCGACGTGATCATCGCGCTCATCGCGTTGTTCCGTCCGGGGCCGATGAACATGCTCGACGATTACGTCAACCGCAAACATGGCAAGACGAAGGTCGAATACGATCATCCGCTGCTGGAGCCGATCCTGAAGGAGACATTCGGCGTGTTCGTCTATCAGGAGCAGGTGATGCAGGCGGCCAACGTGTTGGCGGGATACTCGCTCGGTGGCGCCGACATTCTGCGCCGCGCGATGGGGAAGAAAAAGCCCGCCGAGATGGAGAAGCAGCGCGAGGTCTTTATCAAGGGTTGTCACGAGAAAAACAAAATCCCGCGCGGCAAGGCAGAGAGAATCTTCGAGATGCTCGCCAAGTTCGCCGGGTACGGCTTCAACAAATCGCACAGCGCCGCCTACGCTGTCGTCGCCTACCAGACGGCGTGGCTGAAGGCGAATTATCCGGTCGAGTTCATGGCGGCGTTGCTGTCCAACGAACTCGCGAACACCGACAAGATCCAGCTTTTCATCAACGAATGCCGACGCATGGGCATCGAGGTGTTGCCGCCCGACGTGAACCAGAGCGGCGTGCGGTTTACGGTGCATCTTCGCAGTGTGGGAGCGGCGTCCCCGCCGCGACCGGTGGCCGGGCCTGAGACAATCGCGGCGAGGACGCCGCTCCCACAAGACAAGGAGCCTACTAAAGCGATTCGCTTCGGCTTGGCAGCGGTGAAGAACGTTGGTGAAATCGCGGTGGAGAACATCATCAAGATGCGCGATGCGGCAGGAGCATTCAAATCGTTCAGCGACTTTTGCGAGCGCGTGGACTTGCGCACGGTCAACCGCAAGGTGCTGGAGAGCCTGGTGAAATGCTGCGCGTTCGATTCCGTCTTGCCGCGAGGCGGGACGCGCGGACAAGTGTTTGCGGAGATTGACTACCAGATGAATCGCGCCAGCAGCCTCCAACGCGACCGCGAACGCGGACAGGCAGCGCTGTTCGACGTCGAGCCGGCCAACGCGCGCAAACAGGCGACCGGTAAACCGCCCGAGGTCGAATGGTCGCAGAGCGAGATGCTGGCGTTTGAGAAGGAACTGCTGGGCTTTTACGTCACGGGACACCCGCTGACGCAATACGCGGACATCTTGCGCCGGTACGAGCTGGTGTCGTCGGGACATTTGGCACAGTTACAGGAAGGGCAGGCAACGCGGATCGGCGGCATCGTCAGCAAGCTGCAACCGAAGATGACAAAACAGGGGAAACCAATGGCCATCGTGACGTTGGAGGATCTGGATGGCTCGGTGGAAATCCTGGTTTTTCCCGATGCGTACGCGAGGTGCTCGATGCATCTGCGCGCCGACGCAGCCGTTTTTGTTTGCGGCACGGTGAACCTGCGCGAGGACAAACCGAAGATCTTCGCCGATCAGATCATTCCGCTCGACGAAGTGCCGAAGCAATTCACCAAGGCTGTCCACATCCGGTTGCCAGCCGAGACGACCGAAGAAGCGGCGCTGACGCGCGTGCGGGAGGCGTTGCAGGCGCATCAAGGCAATGTGCCGGTGATGTTTTGCTTCATGTACGACGATGGCAAGCTGGTGTTCATCGAGACCCACGACAACTTTTCCGTTACGCCGTCAGAGGCGCTGGTGCAGGAACTGGAACGGATCCTCGGCGAAGACACCGTCTGGCTGAAGGTGGACACTGAGAAGATGGCCAACGGAAATGGCTCGCGTCAGGAGAGGCGCTTCGCCAGGGAGTGATGTCCTGCGCTTCGCTTGGGATGACAACCGGAACGGGTGTCACTTGGGAATGATCAGCTTCTGACCGATTTTGATCTCGTTCGGATTGGAGATGTTGTTGGCTTTCTTTAAATCCTCAACCGATATGCCGTAGACTTTGGCGATCGTGGTCATAGTTTCGCCCTTGGCAACAACATGCTCCTTCCCTGCGCTGGTGGTGGAGCTTGCTGATGTCGAGCCACCGGCCTTTTCGCCTGCTCGGGGCGGGTTCAAGGCGGCAAGTTCCTTGGCGAGTTGATCGATGATCGCCTGTTTGTCCTTTTGTCGGGCGGCGTCCAGCTCATCAACGCGTGCTTGGAGAGTTTGGAGATCGCTGGTGGACGCGCCGCCGGCAGAGCGGCGTAACGCCTGCAAATCCTCTTGGATTTTGGCGATGTCCTTTTGCATTTGCTGCTGTTTGAACTGCAGGTCTTCCACATCGGCGCGCAAATGGCTCAGTTTCTCATCCAAGATACTCAGGCTCTCGGTGACAGTTTGCTGGGCTCTGGAGACGGTTGAAGCGGCTGTCAAAATCGCAAAAGCGAGGAAAATGTCTGGGAGAATTCTCAATTTCATACGGCCAGTTTAGAAAGGGGCTTCAGCGGATGCAAGCTTGCTGTCGCATTTGGAGAAACGTTATGGGGCCGAGCGACGCACCCCGAAGGCATGTGAGCCTCGCGATTTGATAGACCGCGCCGTCGAAGTCTGCAAATACCGGAGAGAACCCATCCGATTAACGCAGGACGTACTGGATTTGGCTTGGGATGGGTATTTCGGCGCGTCTGCAAGTGGCTAAGTGCCCCGTTTCATAAATCCGCTCACGTATTCCGCGACTGACCTTTACCCGCCTCAGGCGGGCAAGCCCCGTCCGCGCCCGCACACGACAGTCCGCCAGTTGGCGGACGGCCACCCCTCCGTGGGAGGGGATACCGATACCGTCCGATTCCCCTCCTTGGAGGGGATAGGGGTGGGTGTCGTTTCGTTGGCGTATTTGTGAAAAGTTGGGCTAAGCATTGGCAGAATTGACAGACGCGACTTAACCTGCTATATACGGGACACAAATGAACGACAAAGGCCAACATAGCACAGCAGGTCAGGCTTGGTTCTGGTTTTATTTTAGCCACGATCTGCGGGCGCTGTGTTGACGCCACGGAAGCACACGTCAAACCGTCCCGCAGACGCGGGGCGGTTTTTTTATTGCCCGTGACCGTCCCGCCGAGGCGGGGACAAAGGAGCGAACGATGATCGTCATAATGAAAACAGGAAGGACGGAGCAGGAGATTCAACAGGTGGTGGATGCAGTAAAACAATTCGGTTACGAGCCTAAACTGATCCGCGGCGTCGAGCGCACTGTCGTTGCCTGCGTCGGCGACGAGCGCAACCATCACACGCTGGAATCTCTTATCGTGTTGCCACAGGTCGAAAGCGTGATGCCGGTCCAGAAGCGGTACAAGCTGGTCAGTCGCGAATATCAGCCTCAGGACAGCATTCTCGACGTCTGCGGCCTCAAGATCGGCGGTGACACCTTTCACGTCATCGCCGGGCCGTGTTCGGTCGAAACCCAAGAGCAGACTTTGGAAACCGCGAAAGCGGTGAAGTCATACGGCGGCACACTGTTTCGCGGCGGCGCATTCAAACCACGCACCTCGCCGTACGACTTCCAGGGTCTGGGCCGCGAAGGACTGGAAATGTTGAGGCAGGCCCGCGCCGCCACCGGGCTACCTATTGTCACCGAAGTCATGTCTCCGCAGGATGTGGACATGGTGGCCGAGGTTGCCGACGTGCTGCAGATCGGCGCGCGCAACGCGCAGAACGTTCCGCTGCTCGCCGCCGCCGCCGCTTCAGGCAAAACGATCCTCCTCAAGCGCGGCATGTCGAGCTTCATCGACGAGTGGCTGCTCGCCGCTGAATACATCTGCGTGCAGGGTAACAGCAAGGTCATCCTCTGCGAACGCGGCATCCGCACCTTCGAGCACGCCTGCCGCAACACGCTCGACATCAGCGCCGTCGCCGTGGCGAAAAAAGAAACGCACCTGCCCGTGTTCGTTGATCCGAGTCACGCGGCGGGCCGCTACGACATGGTCATTCCGCTGGCCCGCGCCGCCGTCGCTGCAGGTGCGGACGGATTGCTTGTTGAAGTGCATCCCAACCCCGCCGTGGCGCTGAGCGACGGCGGCCAACAGCTCAAACCAAAGCAGTTCGGCCAGCTAATGTCGGAAATCCGTCCCTTGGTGGAAGTGATGGGTAAACAACTCGGCGGAGCGTAACGGTGCCGTGGAGCGACGGGTGAAGGTGCAAGTCACCTGGGTGAATCACGCCGGCGAGAGGCGCCACCAGCGCCCCCGTCCAGATCATCGTGCCGTAGCCGGGCGGTTACTGTAGCGGCGGTCTACGACCGCCGAAGGGAGAGGCTAGCGAAGCTAGTAGACCGGGGCGTGTCATCAGCATGATTGTGTCAGGTGGTGCTTCCGTGGGGGGCGCAACGTAGAGGTAGCGCCGATTCCACACTAACCCTGAAGCAACAGGGCGCCGATCCGTTGCCCTCACACACGTGACACGCGCCAGAGGAGCCAGAGGCCGAGCATCTCGAAGCCGAAGCTTGGGAGCCACATGATCGCTTCGGGGTAGAGGTACGGGCGGTTGCGCAGCACGTTGGCCAGCACCATCGTGAAGTAGTAAATCAGCGCCAGACCGAGGCTGATCGCAATGCCGATCGAGGTCTCGCGGCGGCTCGTCTTCACGCCCAGCGGGATGCCGATCAGCGTAAACGCGATACACGCGACCGCCATCGCCACGCGTTGGTGCGCTTCCATCAATGCGGCGGCAGGATAGATTCCTTGGCCGCGTAGACTTTCGATCTGCTCGATCAGTTCCGAGAACAATAAATCGGACAATCGCCGCGACGTCCTCGCTTGTCGGAACGCGTTCCCCAAATCCAGTTCGACCGGATAACGCAGCGCCGTGGTGCCGGGGCGGATTTTACGGATGTTGGTCGGATCGCTGGGATCGCGCAGGTCGCCGCGCACGTTGTACAAGTCCAGCAAGAGCTTCTTCTCCTGCGGTTCACCTTTCACCAGCCCTTTTTGCGCACGCAGGCTGGAGACGACGTTGTCGTTGGTGTCCAACGCGTACAACGTCACGTCCTCGATGATGTTCTGTTTCTTGCGTCCCACGTAGATCACGTAGCCGGGAAAATCCTTGATGTAGGTGCCTTCCTCGATGATCGCCATCGGTTGCTTCGTGCCCATCTCCAAAAACAGGGTGCGAAACCTGAACCGACACTCCGGCGCGAGCGTCGTGTTCATGTAGAAGCAAATTGCGCCCACCAGCGCGGAAAGCAGGATGACGGGCTCAGCAACGCGTCCCAAGCCGATCCCGCTGGCGCGCATTGCGGTGATTTCGTTGTCGGCGCTCATCCGGCCAAACACGAGCAGCGCCGTCGTCAGCATCGCCATCGGCAGCGAAAAACTCAGCACGGTCGGCAGCAGCAGCAACAAGAACCACCCGACAATCCCCGGTCCCACCTGCCGATTGATCAGCAACTCGCTGAGTTCCTTCAGCACCCGCGCCAGCAGCAGCACGAAGGTGAACACGCAAATGCTGAAAAACAGGGTGATGACCGTCTGGCGTGTGATATACTTCGGCAGAATTTTCATCGACAGTGCGTACGACTAACAATATTCCCGCCAAAACGCCACGCAAAAGCTCGCTCAGTCGTTTCGCCGAGGCGCTTGCCAAATCCTGCCGTAAGCACCTGCTCCGCGAAAAATGGCTGCTGACCCCCTCGTACCGGGTCGGTCGGCAATGGTTGGATGTCGTCGCGCGCAGCGGCCAACCTGTTGTCAATGTCCGTCTCAAAACGCTCCCGGCGCTCGCGCTCGAACTCGCCGGGCCGTCGCTGGCGCGCGACGGTCTGCAACCACTCTCGCCGCTCGGTCGACTCGTCGTGGTAGGTCGGTTGCTGCGGCAACAGGGCGAGCGCCATTCGACCGAGAGTTACCTCGGATCGCTGCCCGCCAGCCTTGCTTTTGTCCAACAAATGGCCGCCACGCTGCGCGACCTGCGGTTGGCCGGTCTGGGGCCGGATGATCTTGAGCGCGGCCAATACGAAGCCACGCAGAAGGGGCGCGAACTCATCGGCTTGCTCCGCGCCTATCAGGACGCCTTGCGGCAGCGCCGACTCGCGGACGAAGCCGACGTGTTACGCCGCGCCGCAGCGGGCGACTTCAACGTTGACGCTCTGGTGCTGGTGCCGGAAGACCTTGAATTGGCGGCACTGGAACGTGCGCTGCTCGGCGCGATTCCCCGCCAACAGCGGATCGACTTGCCGGTTGACCCGCCATCGGATCGTCGCGCGGACGAGGTGTTCCGCGCTGTCGGCGAGATCAACGAGGTGCGCGAGGTTTTGCGTCGTTGCCTTGCCAACCGCTGGCCGTTCGATCAGGTCGAACTGCTCTCCACGGATCCCGACCTTTACGGCGGTCTCGTGTACGAAGTGACCGCCGCGTTGCGTCGCGAAGACGCGGTCACGTTTGCAGACGGCATCCCTGTGCGCTACACGCGACCGGCGCGCGCGCTGAATGCGTGGCTTGCGTGGCGCCGGGCCGAATTCCCGCAGTCGTCGCTGGTGGCGATGGTGCAGGACGGATTGCTCGCTCTACCGGAGAATCTGTCGCCAGCACGCTTGGCCGGTGTCCTGCGCAGTGTGCCGATCAGTTTTGGACGCGAGCGTTATCTGTCCAAGCTGGACGAGTTCATGGGCGGTCTCGTGCGGCAGCTCACCGACGCAGATGCGGAGTATCGCCCATGCGTGGAGCGTCGTCTCGAAACCGCGCGGGCGCTGCGTCCCCTGGTCGAACGTTTGTTGCAGACCACGTGCGACTCCTTGCTGTCTTCCGCCGCCGCTTTCCTGCGCGACCATGCGCATTGCGCAACAGAATTGGACAACAATGCCCGGCAGGTGCTTCTCGAACGAATCGAGGAAATGACGGCGTTGCTGGAAGCGGACGGCACTGCCTCGCTGAACGAGGCGGAGTGGCTGGAGATGCTGCTGAGCGAATCGCGCGTGCTCGGTCTTGGCCCGCGTCCCGGTTGCCTGCATGTAGCAAGCGTCTGGTCGGGCGGCCATTCAGGAAGACCCCACACGTTCATCGTGAGCCTGGACAGCGGGCGTTTTCCTCCGCCGGGCGGGCAAGACCCCGTGTTGCTGGACGGAGAACGCCAGTCGCTTTCCGAGCATCTCGCCACTTCCGGCCAGCGACGCGAGCAGGTTGTGCAACAGTTCGCGCGATTGCTCGCGCGTTTGCGTGGAAGCGTCACACTTAGTTATTCCGGCCGCAACCTGGCTGACGACGCCGAAACGTTCCCCAGCAGCGCCATCCTCAAACAACTCGCCTATGAAAATGAGCTGCCTCCTGCCTGCGCGTTCGCGCCGACACGTGCCGATGGCAGCCTGAATGAAACCGAGTGGTGGCTTTGGCGTTTGTGCGCTGCCGCGCCGGTCCGCGAGCCGGTGACGCTGGTGGGCGAATGTTTCCCGCGGCTGGGCCGTGGATTGTCCGCGGCGCAGCAACGCGCCAGCGAGGCGTTCACCGCGTACGACGGGTTCGTGCCGGAGGCCGGGCCGGACCTCGACCCGGCACGCTCGCCCGACCGCCTGTTCTCGCCGCGTCGGCTGGAAACGCTCGGCGCGTGTCCGCTTCGGTACTTTTACCAATACGCCCTGGGCTTGGAGTTGCCGGACGAGTTGGAGCTTGATTCGCATCGCTGGCTGCAGCCGGCGGAGTTCGGCCAGTTCCTACACGAGGTGTTTCACCGGTTCCTGCGCGATGGCGGGCGGTTGGCCGACATCTTGCGGGAACGCATTGAGCATTACCGGGAAAAGTTCCCGCCGCCGAACGAGGGCGTATTCCGTCGTGATTGTCGGCGGCTCGAACGCACCGGGTGCATCTTTCTGGCGGAGGAGGAGGAACTGCGGCAAACATGCCGGCCGATCGAGTTCGAGAAAGAAATCAGCGGCGTGCCGGTACGCTTGCCGGACGGCGCGACCATCCACGTGCGCGGACGGATCGACCGCGTGGACGAGATGGCCGGCAGGCTCGCGTTATGGGACTACAAGACCGGCAACCCATCGCGCTTCGCCAAGACTTCTAAGGATCCGTTTGCGCAAGGCCGCATTCTGCAACATGCGCTCTACATTGCGCTGGCGGAGGCGCACTACGATCGGCCGGTCGCGCAGTTCGGCTATTTCTTCCCGACGGAAAAAGGTCGCGGCGAACGAATCATATTCACACCGGCGAAACTGTCCGACGCGCCGAACGTGCTCGCGCGGCTGCGGGAACTGATCGCCCGCGGCGCGTTCCCGGCCACGAACCAGCCGGACGACTGCGAGTATTGCGATTACCGGCCGATCTGCCGCGACATCGAGGCTGTCACCGCCCAGAGCGCCGGCAAGCTGGCGTCGCCGGTCAACAACGTCTTGCAGCCGTTCCGTGAGTTGCGGCCCCAATGAACGCACCGGATCACGCACAGCGCCGTCTGATCGTCGAGCGGCTCGATGCGACCATGATCGTCGAAGCCGCCGCCGGCACCGGCAAGACGCGTTCGATGACCGATCGCATGGTGGCGCTGCTGGCCGGCGGCAAGTGCCGCATCGAAACGCTGGTCGCCGTCACCTTCACGCGCAAGGCCGCCGCCGAGTTACAGAACCGTTTTCAATTCGCTCTCGAAGACGCAGCGCGCCACGCAAGCGGCAAACCTGCCGAACGTCTGCGCCACGCCCGCAACCATGTCGAACTGTGTTTCATCGGCACGGTACACTCGTTCTGCGCGCGGCTGTTGCGCGAGCGTCCCGTGGAAGCGGGCGTTGACCCATCCTTCGAGGAACTTGATGAGGAGCGCGACGCGCGGCTGCGGGAACAGGCGTGGGATACGTTCGGCAACGAGTTGTTTGCAGCCGATGATCCCGTGTTGGATGAGCTCGAGGAACTTGGGTTGACGCTGGCCGAGTTGCGCGAGGCCTTCCTGCAATTCGGCGATTACCCGGACGTGGACGAGTGGCCCGCGCCCGCCGTGCCCGCGCCGGCGCTGAAGCCGGCCATGCAGGCGTTGCGCGAGTACACGGCGCACATGGCGCGCGTGCTGCCGACCTTGCCGGCGGATGGAGGCACGGATGAGTTGATCGGACTGTTTCGGCGGGTGTTGCGCATGATGCGGTCGCGCGACCTCGATCGCCACGCCGACGTGGCGGAAGTATTCGAGCAGTTCAAGCCTGAGCGGAAATGCACGCAAAAGAATTGGCCGGGCGGCAAAGAGCAGGCGTTGCGCGAACACGAACGGTGGAATCGGTTTGCCACGGAAGTGGCCGCGCCGTTTGTCGCCGCGTGGCGCGCGCACCGGTATCCGACCGTGTTGCGCCTGCTGGAGCGGGCGCGCGCGGTCTATGAGCGGCAACGCCAGGCTGCGCACGGGTTGAACTTTCAGGATTTGCTGATGCGCGCCGCCGCGTTGTTGCGCGACCGGCCGGAAATCCGCCGGTATTTCCGCCGGCGGTTTACCCACGTGTTGGTGGACGAGTTTCAGGACACCGACCCGGTGCAAGCCGATGTGCTGTTGCTGCTCACAGCCGACGACCCGCGCGAGCGGGATTGGCTCAGATGCCGGCCCGTGCCGGGCGCGTTGTTTGTCGTCGGCGACCCGAAACAATCCATCTACCGGTTCCGCCGTGCCGACACCGTGACCTACAATACCGTCAAAGAAATCATCACCAGCACCGGCGGCTTGTGCGTCACGCTCACGGCCAACTTCCGCTCCGCCGCCCCGGTGGTGGACTGGGTGAACGCGGCATTTCAGTCGGGAGAGTTCTTCCCGGCGACGGCGAATGATTTCTCGCCGTCGTACTCGCCGTTCTTGGTGGGACGGACGGAGGACGCCACGGCACCCGGGGTCTTCCGGATTGCCATCCCGGGCAACCTGAGCAATCAGGACGAGATCGCGGCGTACGAAGCCGACTTGCTCGCGCGGGCAATCCGCCACGCGGTCGACGGCGATGCGCGCGCGCCCGGCGACTTCCTCATTGTGACGCGCCAGAAGAAACGGCTCAGCGTGTACGCCGCCGCGCTGCAACGGCTCGGCATTCCGCACGAAGTGACCGGGGGCAGTTCGCTTAATGAAGTACGCGAACTCAGTCTGCTAAACACGGCGCTGCGCGCCGCGCTCGAACCCGACAACACGGTCGCTTTGGTGGCCGCCTTGCGCAGCGAGTTGTTCGGGTTCAGCGACCAACAGTTGCATGCGTTCCGGCGCGCGGGTGGCCGGTTCGACTTCCGTGGCACGACGCCGGAAACGCCTGCGGCTGAGTTGTTCCGCGACGCGTTTGCCTGCCTGTCCCGGTACGCCGACTGGCTGGCCAATCTCGCGCCGATCATCGCCATCGAACGCATCACCGCGGATCTCGGTCTCGCGCCGCTCGCTGCCGCTGCGCCCGGCGGCGATGTGCAGGCCGGCAGCCTCGGCAAAGCCATCGAGTTACTCCGGGCTGCGCAGGCGGATTTGCCGACTGCCGCGGATTTTGTGGCGCAATTGGGCCGGTTGATCGAGCAAGCCGAGCAATACGACGGCGCGCCCGCCACCGCGCCCATGCCATCGGTTGTCCGGGTGATGAACCTTCACAAGGTCAAAGGACTCCAGGCGCCCGTCGTGTTTCTGGCCGATCCGTCCGGCGCGTCGGAGCATGACGTCAGGTTGCACGTGGATCGCCGTCAGGACCGCGTCACCGGCTACCTCGCGTTGTCCGGCGAACGCAACATCTGGGGACAAGCTTCGCTGTTGGCGCATCCGCCGGACTGGGAATTGCTGGCGTCGCGGGAACAGCAGTTTCAAGCCGCCGAGAATCACCGGCTGCTCTATGTCGCCGCCACGCGCGCGCGCGACCGACTCATCGTGACATTGCGCGGCAAGCGCGCCGATTCCAACCCGTGGCAGCCGTTGGCCGGGCAACTGGCCGACGCACCGGAGTTGCCGGACCCCGGCCCGCAACAACCGCCGGGCGTCGAGACGGAGACCGTAACGCAAGCCGATGTAGATGCTGCGCTCGATCAGATTCGCGCCCGCTGGCAAACCGTGCTGGCGCCTACTTACAGCGCCCGCGCCGCCAAGCAAATCAGTTTTCCCAGCGCGCCGCTGGCCACGCGCGACGAAGCGAGCGGCATACGTTGGGGCGGTGTGATCCATGCGTTGCTGCAATCGGCAATGAGCGCGCCAAAAACCGATTGGCATGCGCTCGCCACGGCGTTGCTTCAAGCTGCGGATCTGGATGTCACGCTGGTCGAGGAAGCCGTGGAAACCGTTCGGCATGTCATGGAGTCAACGCTCTGGCAGCGCGCCTCCAGCAGCCGGCAACGCTCCACCGAATTGCCGTTCGTCGTGCTTGACGCCGGCGACGGCGCGTTGGTGCGCGGCGTGATTGACCTAGCATTTGAAGAATCGGATGGTTGGGTCATTGTGGATTACAAGACCGACCGCGCTACGGGACAGCAACTGGAGAAGCTCGCGGGGACCTACCGTCCGCAAGTGACCGTCTATCGCACAGCATGGGCGCAAATCTTGCAGCAGCCTGTGAAAGAAGTTGGGCTGTATTTCACGCATGCGAACCGGTACGTGACTGTGACACCATGATCAAAGTGGATTTGCACTTGCACTCGGGAGAAGACCCGGAGGATGGACTGAAGTATCCGGCAACGGCGTTGATTGACAAGGCGGTCGAACTGGGCTTCAGCGCAATCGCCATCACGCTTCACGGCAAGGTGCTGGAGGACGAGCGCGTGTTCGAATACGCACAGCGTAATGGGCTGCTGCTCATCCGGGCGGTCGAGTGGAACATCCTGGGCCGCGACGTACTGTTGTACAACATCACGCAGCGCGAGGCGGAGAAGCTACAGACATTCGAAGACCTGCGTGCCCACAAGCGTGAGCGCGGCGAAGATCTCCTGGTCATCGCGCCGCACCCGTTTTACCCGATGGGCCACAGCCTCGGACGCGAGTTTGAGCGTAACATCGACCTGTTCGACGCGGTCGAGTACGCGCAAATCCATCTCCCGTGGTTCGACGCGTTTAACCAGCGCGCGGTGCGCATCGCGCAGAAGCACGGCAAGCCGATCATCGCAAATTCGGACTCGCACAATGTCTGGATGTTTGGCCGGCACTACACCGTCGTCGATGCCGAGCCGACGATGCCTTCGATCTTTCGTGCCATTCGAGAGGGACGCGTCGAACGGCACAGTCCCCACGTCTCGATCTGGAACTGCCTGCGCATGTTCGTGTTCGATCCGTTGCTAGAGCGTCAGCCCGGTCGCGTGATGGACAGTTTTCCCAGCGCTCAGCCGGCGAAATAAACCGCGATTCGCTTCGGGCCATGCGCGCCCATCACGAGGATCTTCTCGATATCGGCGGTGCGGCTCGGCCCAGTGATTAGGCAAACTGAACTCGGCCAGTGTCGATCGTAACGTTTTCGGATCAGCACGAACGCTGCCGCGAGATCGGGCATGAGTTGATCGCGCCGCGCGATCACCAGATGCACCGGCGGCAGTGCCGACCACGCGCGCGCCCCCGCCGAGCGCGTGCTTATAAAAATCGATCCCGTCTGCGCCACCAGACAATCGCAGCCGGTGACGCCGATGTCCGCCTCGCGCACACTGGCGTTTCCATCGCCCACCGCCAAACGGACCAACTCGCTGCCGTCGGTGGCGACGCGCTCGAATGGTTTCAAGAACTCAGGGAGTTTGTCTGCGCCGTCAATAAGTTCGCCGCGCAGTGCGACGAACTCTTCGCGGAACCGCGTCTCGTGATCACCGGCGGGCGGCCAGATCGGCGTCTCGGTCGGCGCGGGCGGGCGTGGGGCCTCCGTGCGCAACGCTACGCGTATGCGGTTGAGGATATTGGAGCGCGCAGGATTCACCGCTTCTCCTCTTTGTCATGCTGAGCGCAGCGAAACACCTCTAAATCGCTGGCATTATGAGGCCATTCTCCCACGACTGCGGGATCAGGGTGACAACGCTCGTGGTGCTGCCACCATTCCCGGAAACTTTCCGCTGGCGGTTCGGGCAACTCGCGGCCACGCGTCCATGGTTTCGCCAGCGACGCGGCCCAACCGAGTCGCATGGCGAGGCGCGCGAGTTTGCCAGCCACGACGTACCGCTTTTCCGATTGCATCGCCCAAAGCCACGCCTGAAACGCGAACCGTTGGAGCGGATTGTCGAACTTGTGCTGCACGGCGTTGCGACGGTTGTGCAGCAGGTGATGGTGAATATCAATGCGTACGGGGCAGACGTCGGAGCACGCCCCGCATAGCGAACTGGCATAGGGCAGATGAGACCAGTCTCGCGCATCGCGCAAATGCGGTGTGATAACCGAGCCGATCGGCCCTTGGTACGTCGTGCCGTAGGCGTGGCCACCGATGTTCCTGTAAACCGGACATGCGTTGAGGCACGCGCCGCAGCGGATGCAGTACAGCGCATCGCGTTGCTCGGCGTCGGCCAGCAGGTGCGTGCGACCATTGTCGAGAAGGACGACGTGAAATTCTTCCGGGCCGTCCATCTCGCCGTCGCGTCGCGGGCCGCCGATGAGAGTGTTATAAACCGTGACGGCCTGCCCGTTGCCGGCTGTGGCGAGGACAGGCCACATCAAGGCGAGATCTTCAAGTCGCGGGATAAGTTTTTCAATACCGGTCACGGCGACGTGGATGCGCGGCAGCGACACGCTTAGCCGTCCGTTGCCTTCGTTGGTGCTCAATGCCACCATGCCCGTGTCAGCCACCAGGAAATTCGCGCCCGTGACGCCCATGTCGGCGGTGAGAAATTCATGGCGGAGCTGCGCGCGCGCGACACCCGCCAGCTCCTCCGCGGTCGCCGTCAGCGGCGAGCCGAATTTTTCCTGGAACACCGCGGCGACATCCGCTCTCGTCAGATGCATGATCGGCGTGACGATGTGGTACGGCGGTTCGCCACGCAGTTGGCAGATGAATTCGCCGAGGTCGGTCTCGATCGACTTGATGCCCGCTGCGGCCAGCGCCGCGTTGAGATGGATTTCCTCGGTCACCATGGACTTCGCCTTGACGACTTTGCGCGCGCCCCGACGCCGCGCCAGTTCCACGATGTACCGGCGCGCATCCTCCGCCGTCTCGGCCCAGAACACGCGGCCGCCATTTTCAATCACCTTGCGCTCGAACTGTTCGAGGTAACGGTCGAGATGGTTGATCGTTTCCCATTTGATTTGTGCCGCGTGCGCGCGCGCGTTCTGCCAATCGGCGAACCGCGTCTTGCCCAGCGCGACGGCGGCATGGTAGGTGCCGATGGTCTTCTGAATGACGGCGCGGTGATGCAGGTCAACTGCTTTGACCGCTGCGGCGCGCTTGAATTGGATGGCTGAAGAAGTCATGGCGCACACCAATTCACCCCCTCACCTTGATCCTCTCCCCCGACGAGCGGGGGCGAGGAGAATCCCCTCGCCCTTGCTGTGCAAGGGAGAGGGTCAGGGTGAGGGTTTTTGAAATCAATCCTCTTCATCTCGCCGCCAGGACCTCCGCCAAATGAATGGTTTTAATGGGCAATCTTTGGCGACGGAGGTAACCATCAATTTGCATCAGGCAACTCGAATCGCCTGAGACAACGTACTCTGCGCCAGTTTGCTTGATGGAGGTACACTTCACCTCGTCCATCGCGTAAGAAATCATCGGGAACTTCACCGAAAACGTGCCGCCGAAGCCGCAGCATGTTTCGGTTTCGCTCATCTCCACCAGTTCAAGTTCTTTGACGTTTCGGAGCAGTTCGCGCGGCTCGTCCTTCAGTCGCAGTTCGCGCAAGGCGTGACAGGCGTCGTGATACGTCACCTTGGCGGGAAATTTCGCGCCCACGTCGGTGACGCCGAGCTTGCGCACGAGGAACTCGGAAAACTCGAACGTGTTCGACACGCAGGCAGGGACGCCTGCGCCACCAACGGAACCTGCCAGCAGTTCCGGGTAGAAATTCCTGACCATTGCCGTGCACGAGCCTGACGGGCTGACGATCGCGTCCGCATCGGCGAAAATCTCGCAATAACGCTTGGCCAGTTCGCGTGCTTCGTCCCAGTAACCCGTGTTGAACGCCGGCTGGCCGCAACAGGTTTGCTCCTGAGGATAGTACACGTCCACGTTCAGTCGCCGCAACACCGTGACCATTGCGATCCCGACCTGCGGGAAAAGCTGATCAACAAAGCAGGGGATGAAGAGCGCAACGCGCATGGAAGCCAAACCTACGAACTTGCGCGTCGGCAAACAAGTGCAAAGCCTCGCCCGCGAAGCTGTGGGTCACAGTCCCAGCTTGTCCTCGCGGGTGAAGAACGAAGCGATGAAGTGGAACATGACGAAGTATTCGAGGGCGAACGGAAGGAAACCAAGAAAACCGGCGACGGGCATCTCGAAGAATCTCCAATCTTGGCCGAGCGGGAAGATGTAGACCCATTTGGTGTAGGCCCACATATTCCAAAATTCCCAGAGCACGCCGCAAATCGCGCCGGCCGCGAAGAGTTGCAGGGTGCGCGACCAGTCGCCGCGCTCCCAGTCGCGGTAAATGCTCGGCAGCCCGCGGCGGTAGTTGAACGGTTCCAACATAAAAAACCAGCCCATCCACACGAACGCCTAGAGATAGCCGCGTGTCCTTTCTGGGGCAAACGGCGGCGCGATGCAGAACGCCGCGCCGAGGATCATCGAGAGGTTCAGAGAAAGTGAACTCCATCGAATCGAAGGCATGTGCGCTCTGGAAAACGCCTGATAGCTTTGCAGCAGCCGACACGTCAAAAACATGCCCGGCATGATCGTGGCGAAGGCAATCGCGTATCCGAGAAATCGCACGGCCAGATCTTCACTCAGATTCACGTACTGCCAGCCGGGCATCAGCCGATTGTACCCTTCGAACAAACACCAAAACGCGACCGACAAAATGCATTCCAACAGGAAAAGATCGCGCTCCGCCGTCAGCAGCGACGTTCCCTTGCGCCGATAAATCCACGCATCCACGGCGAGGATGTAGCCCCACCAACAAAGTGGCGTAGTCCACATCGTGACCCACCACCAGGGAAACCCCGCGAGCGCCCGGGTCTGGCCGCAAAACACCGCCGTCTCCATCAGCAACAGAATCGCCAGGCCGACAGTTCCGTACCGGGGATAACGGTGGGCAGGATTGCTCATGCGGATTCAGGGCCGACGGCTTTCTCGAAATCACGCGCAGTCAACCGACGCAACACGATATCCTTTGCCGTCCACGCCAGTGACAGCGTCAGGGAAAACGGAATCAGCACCACCAGAACGTACACGGGATGGAGGCGTGCCAGCAAAAACTGCACCGCTGCCAGAGGGTCGCTTCCGTGCCAGGTCGCGACAACCAGCGACTGCGCGAGGAGCACAAACGGAGCGAACAACACGAGGAAGGCGACGCCGCCAAAAAACAGCGCCTGCACGACCAAGGATGATCGCCCCATCAGCCTTGCGAGCGCGCCGACGGCCACACCCAACAGGCTCATGTGACAGATGAACGCGCCGATCCACGCCAGCGCGTGACAGAGCAGGTACAAATTGGTCGGCACACGTCGCCACATGCAAAAAAACGGAAACAGATATGCGACCAACATCGCCGCGATGAGCAGCCCATAAGTGCGGCTCTTCCAGTCGCGTGCCAAGTCCTTTGTCTGATAGAGTCGCCAGGATCCTGCCAACATCCCCAACGCCCCCGCGCCACCGATCACAATAGAATACAGCCGCAGCGTCGGCGCGCCGAGCGCTTCCGCCATGGTAGACAAGACGGCGAGCGACCCCCAGAAGATAAAATAGAACCCCTGCGCCAGCCGCGTCAGGTCACAAGGACGAAGATCATCCGCTGCCGCATCGACTGAGCCTGTCAGGACGTGCTGACCAGCAGATTCTGTCAACGTGGGTGCGGCCGCATCAATTGTGTCCGACATCGTCGTTGGAGAGTTTGCCCTGGAGGGTTTTCCACAATTCAAACTGCCGAACTTGTTTTCTCAACAACTCGACCAGTTTCTCCAGCCGCTGGTTGACGTCCAGCGTTTCGAGCATGATCTGTTTGTGATGGAAATTCTCCAGCAGCGTGTAGCTCACCAAGTCGGAGAGATAGTCGGGATTCTCCACCGCCAGCAGGGAGTTCAGCACCGACTTCGGCAGCTCCGCGCCGAGCCGGGCCCGCGCCCTGGCCAGTTTGGAGACTGCGGTCACGAGCGGTTCGCGAGCGGGCGCCGCTCCCGCCTCGTAACTGGCAAGTTCCTCGACGCGCGCCACCCGGTACGGATGCAGTTTGACGTACTCGCAAATACTCACACGCGCCAGACCTTCCAGAATCAGGTTCGCCGTGCCATCGGGCCGGCCGACGCAGGTGCGGATGACACCGACGGTGGCCACGGGATACGCAGGCGGGTTGCGACCCTTTTTTTCCCAGCCTTCGCGCAGCAACGCCACCGCGAAGACCCGATCGCCGCTCAAGCAGTCCGCCAGCATTTTCTTGTAGCGCGGCTCAAAAATGTAGAGCGGCAACAAGACGCGTGGAAACAAAATCGCATTCGCCAACTGCATTACGGCAACCTGATCAGGCAACTTCATACGCGCAGTATAACTGAGCGACGGCTTGGAAGCAATGGCAGCGTGGCGGGCGGGGAGTGAAGCGTGAAGCGGGGAGTGATCAGGAGATGGTGGTGTGGGCGAAATACTCGCCCGGTTCTTCCCGAACGCCGTCAAGAGACGAACACCAACGGTCAGCGTCATCCATCATCGTGCGAAGCTGGCGACAGATGTGATCGTAGTGGCCGCGCAACGCAGCGTGAGGTTCTTATCCACGCTCCACTCTCTACGCTCCGCCCTCCACGTGTTTTTTCAGCGTCTGGTACAACTCGTCCAGCGCCTGCGGCACCACATGCGTGTCGGCCAGCACCGGCATGTAATTCGTGTCACCCTCCCAGCGCGGCACGATGTGAATGTGCACGTGATCCAGTACGCCAGCGCCGGCCACCCGACCGAGATTGATGCCGATGTTGAATCCGTGCGGCTTGATCGCGCGTGTCAACAGTTGCTTGCAGCGGCGCGTCAACGCCATCAAGTCCGCCAGTTCCTGCTCGGTGAGATCGTCAAGGTCGCCCGTGTGTTTGTATGGCGCGACCATCAAATGACCGGCGTTGTACGGGTAAGTGTTCAGCAACGCGAAACAGGTGCGGTCGCGGATGAGGATGTAATTATTCGCGTCGTCAGCCTCCTGCGGCTTACGACAAAGAAAACAGCCGGCTTCCTTTGGTCCGAGAATGTACCGAATCCGCCATGGCGCCCAGAGATGTTCCATGAACCGCCGTTATAGAACCGCCCGCCTCGCAAGTCAACGCGCGTCCGCGACAAAGACCGGCGCGGCTTCGTCCCGGCCGGCCGATCTACATCAGCCGCCTGCGCGTTGCTCGTCAAGCGGGCTGATCCAAACTGTCGCGTCGCGCAGCCGCGCCCCGGTCAACTCCGGCGCGGTATGGCGTTCGGTCACCGGATCAGCAATTGCAGCCTCGGCGATGACCTGATCGTCGGCCAGCGCCAGCAACGGCAGAACCGTTCCCGATGACACCAGCCGTGGATGACGTTGAGATCGGTGACGCGGTGTTTGAAAAGCAGGCGGTCGATCTCGGGGATTTCGCACAAGAACTGGTTAGCTGTTTTACCTCGGTGGATCTCAACGGGCGGACTGTGGTGTGCGAGCCATCTTTGAGTGTGACGGCTTTGGGGTATTATTGGAGAGTGTCTTTCCAGTTCCATCGCCACCTCGCATGACAGCGAGGATAATCGCCGGTCGCGGGAAGATGAAGACGCGAAACCTGCCGACACGGGCCTGCTATGAATCGTGGGCTCGGACCAACAATTCTACCAGTTGCTCTGCTGCGCCGGGTGAACAGGTCGGCCTTGTTTCCGGTCGGGTCGTCCTCGGCGTCCGTCCTGTGGACACCACTTCAAGAATGGTTTGAGCAAGTACCATCGGTTTGGAGCAATCGACAATGGTGCCGCTCGCGCCGTAGTGGAAATGGGAAATCACGCGGCAACCGGCCGACTGGGCTTCGGCGATGGTCAGCCCGTAGCTTTCGTGGTGTGAAGGAGAGACAAACAAATCCGCGCGCTGAAGCAGCGCGGCCTTCTGCGGACCGGTCACGTGTCCGGGAAATTCCACCGGAATATGTCTGAGTTGTGCCGCCAGTGCCCGAAGCCTGCAAGCGTACCGCTGTCCTCTCATGTACGCGGGCGCTCCGCAAATAGACACGTGCAGCCGGTACTTTGGGTTGTCCAGATGACGGAGTGCTTGCAGCAATCGTTCGATGCCCTTCTCCGGTGACAAGCGGCTGAGCGTCAGGATGACGAATTCGTCGTCGGCAATCTCCGGCAATTGTGGGAGCCCCGACGGCTGTGTCGGGGCGACTGGAACCGTCACATCTCCCCACGGCACGACTACGATCTTCTGGGGAGGACACTCCGGATAACAGCGCAGGATGGTCTCGCGCATGGGCGCCGACGGAACGACGATCCGCGCGCTGTACTGTACACACTCGAACTGTTTCTGGAAAACCAGTTTCAAAACTTCGGGCAACATCGAAAACCGCTTGAACTTCGTCAGCTTCTCGGGAGGCACCAGGCCGCACAGGTAAAACTTCGCGAAGTATTCGACTACGTCCACGTGAAAGATCGTTACGATGCGGTAGCCCTGTTCGCCCAATAGGGCGAAATCGGGCCCTTCGCTGATGTCGTTGCTGAGGACGACGCAGTCGAGAGGGTTGCACTTCAGGATTTCGGTCGTGGTAGCCAACTCAAATGCGCGGCAGAATCGCCCGTACTCCGTTTCCCGCATTTGCGTGAGAGGTATGTCAAAGTTCAAGCCGAGAGATCTTGGACTCAGAACCGTGAGCGAAAAGGGTGCTCGCTTGCGCCACTCGCGAACCAAATAGTCCGCGACAGCCTTGCCTCCGCCGAGCGGTTCAGTATCCGGGAACTCAGCGTGTGCGGCGCTGTAGAGAACTTCGAAGTTCATAGCCGATGGCCGTCAGTTCCTGGCTGACTACTGCGCAACTTCTACCACGACCGGCACGGTGTGCCAATGCGGAATGCGAATGGCGCGAGGTCGTCCCGGAACTCGGATTGCCACCAGAAAGGGCTGTGAAGGTTTGCCTCGTGCCACGGGGCCAGTGAGGGGACTTTTTGTCTTGATCGGAACCTTTAACGGGCGGCCCCTTTCTCTGCTCTCTGCGTTCCATTTCTTTCAATTCATTCCAATCCTACGCGCTTCGCTCCATAGTCATCTCACCGTGAACTCATAAATGTTCACGCTGATCGGAGCTATTGTTGCCGTGTTCGGCACAGCATCCACCTGGTGTTCCTCAATCTCGACCTGCGGCTTTTGTCCAACTACAATCGTGGCATTTATGTTGGTCGGCGCCATGCGCCAGAGCCGTCCTTTACCAGTAAGCTCGCCGCCTTTAATGGAAAGGTCGAGGCGTTGCTCAGAGTCGGTCGGATTCACCACTGCAACCGTGAGCGTCTTGCGGTCGTTGCTCAACGCTGCGGCAACGTCGAGCGGAAAAGTATCGCTGCCCGCGTTGACTTTTGGCTGATCGCCGCCCACCGGATATTTGGGCGGCGGCGGCGGTGAATTGCCGGTCACTTCCACCGGCAACGTTCCAAAGTGATCGCGATAAAGTTTGAAAACCAAACCGACAGGATTCAGCACGGCTTCGGCGCGATTGGCGCTCAGACAGGAGGTTGCGAAGGTAAAGGCCGCCATCTGGAAAACTTCCGAGTGACGGAACATTTCGTGAAACACCCACGCATAACTCGGCACCGGCCTGTATGAATTCGGCGGCATCCCGCGGCCATAAGACCATTCGTCGAGGTTGATGGGTATGCGCTTCTCTTTGAGCGCCGGAATACGGTTCAAATACTCTTCGTAGTGCTCGTATTTTGCCCGGACGCGATTGGCGGGACGACGCGCCCATTCCACCAGAGAGTCTTCCGTGTTCACGTATGCGCCGCGTTCGATATCGAAATGCTGGTTGTTATTGCAGTAGCAGTGCTCGCTGATCAGATCCATGTTATCCAGACATTTGGCGAGCATCCCTCCAGTCCAATCTCCCGGCGAACCGTACTCGGTCAGAACTTTGCCGGTGATTCGTTTGTTTTGCAGCGTGACCGTCATTTCGTCAGGCATTGCTCCTGAGCCAATCAGCTTGATCGTCGGATCAACCTGCCGCATGGCCCTGGCAAAAAGATTGTGTTTGATCTCATACTGTTGCAGCGGCATGACGCCGAGTTGCCAATCGCCGTACATCTCGTTGCCGATTCCCCACCATTTGATGCGGTAAGGTTGCGGATGTCCATTGGCCGCGCGAAGCTTGCCCATCGGCGTGGTCGGCGCGCCGTTCGCATACTCGACGAGTTGCGCGGCGGACCAAGCGTCGCCGAAACCGGCGTTGACCGTGATGTAAGGCTCGACATCCAGCAGACTGCAAAGAATCATGAATTCATCAATGCCGACATCATTCGCCTGAACGGCGTTCCATGCATAATCCATCGTCGGCGGACGTTTGTCGCGCTCGCCGATGGCGTTGCGCCATTCGTGACCCGAAACGAAGTTTCCGCCGGGAAAACGATAAACGCCTGAATGCAATTGCTTGAGCAACGCGGTGACTTCGCGGCGAAAACCTTGAACGTTGTCCGCCGGCATCAGCGAAACAGCGCCGATGTGAAACGCACCTTTCCCTGTTCCTGCGATTTCCAATCGCGCGTTGTCGCTGTCTTCTTTCGCTGTGAAGGCCAGAGGAAATTTTTCATACGCAGCGCCGGGTTTTTTCAGGGCAATCGTTTGACGAGAACTCGCGTTTGTTCCCCAAACCAGACTGACAACGACATTCGCGCCGTGATCAGACGCGAGCATCACGTGTCCCACATATTTCCTGCCTTTGCGAACAGCCAATCCCGTCTGCTGAATCCCTCGCGAGGCGCTTTCATCCAGTTTGACCAACGGTGTGTGGTCGCCGACGTAAGGATGGCTGGTGTCCATCGTCACAAACTCGTCCGGGCCGATGGGAGTCCAGCGTCTCAATTGCCCACGCCGTCCCGACACGGCGTTGGTTGTTTGCATCTGAGAGACGACTGGATGGTAGAATTTTCTGTCGTCCAGCATTTCGGCCCAAATGCCATTGTTGATTATGCCCCCGAGATGTTCGATGAACTGGCCGTACACGTACTTCGTGATCGGCGCGCGAGTTTTGCCGACGTCAATCGTGACGGTGATGGGTTGAGTTTGCGCGTCTGCGCTTGTGGCGATGGCAAAGAGAGTCAGACCGATTCCGAGTCTGGAAATGTCTTTAAGCATGACAAGCTCCTTTCTGCATTTTGCGAAACTGTTTCATCAACTCTAGTTGAGTTTCGCGCTCAACTCTTTGAACAGCGCGAGCCGCGCCCAAGCAGCCATATCAACGACGAAGGTAGCCTACGGAGGCCGCGCCAGCGGACTCCGTTAGGCTCACCGTATTGTTCGGCTGCTTCATCGAATCCCACCATATACCGACTCATTTCGTTTGCCTTCCGGGATTTCGATAGGTTTATTCATACCCGCCATGCTGACGGAGCAATTCTGCGATGTCTTTATGACCCGTCCTAATTGCTAACCCCAAGGGTGTTTCGCCACTTCGGAGCTTGGCATTGCTATCGGCTTTGTGAATCAATAGCAATTCAACCACATCCTTGTTCGCGCTCATGCTAACCGCAGAATGCAAAGGCGTCCAACCATTAACTTCCGAAGCATTGACGTCAGCTTTGTTATCCAACAGTAATTTCACTATGTCCTTAAGACCCTTACACGCTGCTTCAAACAAAGGCGTGCGCCCTTCTTTGGTCTTCGTATTGACGTCCGCATGGTTATTCAACAGCAATTCAACGATGTCTTGATCGCCTTTTCTCGCCGCGATGAACAGAGGCGTCTCGTCACGTTTGTTTTTGACATTGATATCAGCTTTGTGGTTCAGCAGTAATTCCGCTATTTCCCTGCGGCTTTTATATGCCTTTGCGAGGGCGGTCTTATCACCATAAACATAGTTAGCTAAGAATCTTTTGTCTGGTAATGCCACATAATGCAAAGGCGTACCACCATCATCATCTTTGCTGAAAACTAGATCAGGATTGGCTTTGAGTAGCGCCTTAACCTTTTCCAAGTCGCCTTTCCCCACCGCCTCGTGAATCTCGCCGCAGAAGGCGAAGCCACAGCAAACCAGCGCGACCAATAGGATAATTGGTAACCTCAATAGTCGCATTTTCGTTTGCCCTCCACGATTTCAATCGCTTCGCTTAACCGCCGAATGACAGAGATATGCGGCCTCCGTCTGAGTCCCAGCCAGACCGTAAGCCAGAGGAGCCGTGCAAGTGAGGACTCACCCTGTGTTGGCCATAGTCCGCATCATCGACTTGTTAGGACATCATATGCCTCATACACTTAGGGAATATGTACTACTGTTCTGCATGGCCTGCGAAATTGCCGCGATCTGCATTTGCCTGCGTATCATTATAGAGTACTACGGTGTATGCAAGGAGAGCCGCAGATATGATCGTGAGCGCCAAAGTAAGACCAATAAGCCACTTGGTAAGCCGCTCGGCATCATCACCCAAGGTGACAAGCAACTCGGATATATCATTCAGGTGAGACGGGAGCACCGAGGCGCTATATCCGTCCTTCTTCATGCGATCAAGAATTACATGCGCTTTCTTGCTCATAATCGTCCAGTCCTAACAGTATTATTCGGCCTTACTCACGCGCGGTCGCCGTTCGGGAGAAAAGGCCGTCTTCACGGCGAGAGTGTGGATTTGCCGCCGCGCCCCGTCAATCGCAATCGCAACACGTTACGCAGCCAATGAGGACTCCTCGCAAGACTTGGCGACACGCGCTTGGCCTGCAAATATCGGTCCGGCAAAACCCTTACTCAACGCTTGCTCGGCGTGTCCATGCTCGCGACGTGGAAAGAGGCGCTGAACTGGTTTTTCAAGGAGGCAAGGGGATACCAGCCGGTAGGGACGGCTGGCCCAGCCGTCCGCAACATGAAAACTGATCGGCGGACTGAGCCAGTCCGCCCTACCAACGTCATGACCGATAAGACGTGGTAAACCACGTAGCACGTGGCAAGCTTGCATTCGTGCGGATTCGTGGCTAAACAAGTGCCTCCATGAGTTTGTTAATTACCGGTTCGATCGCGCTCGACACCGTGAAGACGCCCGTGGAAGAACACCATGATTTACTGGGCGGCTCCGCCAGCTACGCCTCGCTGGCCGCCAGTTTCTTCACCACGGTCAATCTGGTCGGCATCGTCGGCAGCGATTTTCCGGAGCAATACCTCGCGCTGTACAGGAAGCACAAGATCGACCTGGACGGCCTCGAAATCGCCGACGGCAAAACCTTCCGCTGGCATGGCGAGTACGAGTGGGATTTGAACAAGCGGCGGACGTTGTCCGTGTGCCTGAACGTCTTCGAAACGTTCCAGCCGAAGTTGCCCGCACAGTACCGAACGACGCCGTACGTGTTCCTGGCGAACATCTCGCCGCAGTTGCAACTGCACGTGCTGGCGCAGGTCGAACGACCGAAATTCATCGTCGCCGACACAATGGACTTGTGGATCGAAACGCAGCGCGAGCCGTTGCTCGAGCTGATGAAGAAGATCGACTGCCTGATTCTCAACGAGAGCGAAGCCCGCGAGTTGGTCAAGGAAACCAGCCTGATCAAGGCAGGCCGAAGAATTTTGGGACTCGGCTCAAAGGATTCGAGCCGGGGTCCGAAGTACGTCGTCGTGAAAAAGGGCGAGCATGGCTGCCTGTTGTTTGCCGACGATCTGTTCTTCAGCGCGCCCGCCTATCCGCTGGAAGACATCCACGACCCGACCGGCGCTGGTGACAGTTTCGCGGGCGCGTTCACCGGCTATCTCGCCGGCGTCGACCGCATCGACCACGACGCCTTGCGCCGGGCCGTCGTTTACGGGAGCGTGATCGCTTCCTACAACGTCGAAGCGTTCAGCCTCGGTCGCCTGCAGACCCTCACGCAATCCGACATCGAGCAGCGCTATCAAGTTTTCAAATCGATGAGCCACTTCGAGGTCCGCTAGCCTGACCTATTCATGAACCACCTTCAACGTCCGGCAACCCCTCACCTTAATCCTCTCCCCGCAAGCGGGGCGAGGAGATCTCCCCTCTCCCTTCCCAAGGGAGAGGGCCTGCCCGCCGAAGCCTCGGCGCAGGCGGGTCAGGGTGAGGGTTCGAGCAGTGACACACTGTGGGTTGTTTAAGCGCAT
>JBEKZD010000023.1:0-51066 GCA_049510215.1 Verrucomicrobiia bacterium | reverse complement strand
GTCCCCGCAATCGCGGGCAGCGTCGTGCCGGCGGTGGAAATCATGATCAACACGCCGACCGTGCGCAAGCTGATCGACGAAAACCGGCTCGACACGTTGTTTGCCGCCATTGAGACTGGGAGTGAAGACGGCATGCAGACATTCAACCAGTCGCTTTACAAGCTGGTCAAGGCGAAGATGATTACGGAAGAAAACGCTCTGGCCCGCGCGACAAATCCCGACGCATTGAAGATGAACTTCCGCGGCATCTTCCTCGACGAGTCCCGCCGCATCCTCTCCTCGGGCTAGTCCCAGTGCCTTGTCACAGTTGATTGGGGGGGCAGGAACGTGCATGGTGGCGTTGACCAAGGAGGTCAAATGTCAACCAAGTACATCGTGCAACTCGGCGACGCCGAAGCCCACCTGATCGCGCTGGCACAGTTGCGGACCTGAAGCAGGCTCCGAGGCCGGTTACTCGTGCTGGTGGCGGATGTCGCGGGCTTCCACTCGCCCCGCTGAGGGCGTGCAACCCGCCATTGCCGGGAGTAGCGCGCGTTCTATCAAACTCACGACAATCCCAAGCGTTTCCACGAACGCTCAAGCTCCTGCAAGGCTTGCCGCCGTTGCTTCTGGAGCTGTTTGACGAGCACGCGGGGAGCGGCGGGGCCTTCGGGCAGGAACTCTTCGAGCGCAATGTCGATGTCGTGGATGCGCGCGAGGACTTGTTCGGCCTCGTGCAATCGCTTGGTGAGTCTCTGCTCGCCGGGGTCGAGAAATGGCGCGAAGAATTCGCCGACGTACCGCGCTTGGCGCAACATCCCGCGCAACCTGTGCAGTTTCGCGCTATCGGTTGAATGCCACAGATTGTCCTGCTTGCGCACGCGACGCAGGGCTTTGGTAAATTTCTTGCGGGCCAGCGATTCTAGGACTCCGTTGGCCGGCGCAGTCTCCAGTAACAGCGGTAGTTCGGCACGCAACAGCCGTGCTGCGTGGTGCCTCAGTGCACCGAAATGCGCGCCGCGCAGGCTGCGACGCACCGTCGCGTCCTGAAGATAACGACAGCGGAGTTGATGATGCAAGAACGGTTGCCAGAGCCGGCTCGCCGTCAATGGCTGTCGCGCCGCATCGGTTCGCAGGAAATCAATCCATACGTCGAGGTCGCGCGCCGGGCCGAGTTCACGGCCCAGTTCGCGCAAGGCTCCGTCGATAAACTCCGTCGACTCGCGTGGGAGGTGTTTGCGGAACAGCCGTAGCAGCGTATGCATCCTGCGCGTGGCGACGCGGATGCGATGCAACGGCTCGATGTCGCTCCCGTCAAGCGTACCGTCGATATTGGCCAGAATGGTTTTGTATTGCAGCGACAGCAGCCGTCGCGCGGCTTCCGCCGGCGGCAGGTCGGGATACACCAACTGCCGTGTGATTGTCCGGTCCGGCACGAGACGTATCTCCAACGGGAACACTTTGCGCCAAAGATCCGCCTTGCGGTCCGCACGCGTGAGGTTGTGCGGGAACAGGCCGCTGGCCACGCGCGCTTCGACGTTCTTCGCGTTGAATTCCACGCTCGTGATGGCGGCGTTCTGAATGTGGCCGTAGTCGAGTCCGTCGGCCAGCCGCAGGAACGCGCTGAGACGCAACACGCGGTCGCGTTGGGCGTCGGTCAATTCATCAAACAGTGGATGGCGCAAGATCTCAGCCAGCTTCCCACCGTGCAGCAGCATGATTCCGGCAATCAACGGCAGTTGCATCTCGCGATAACCCTTGATGCCTTCCTGGAGAATGATTTGGGCGCTCACTTCGACATGGTGCAGCGGGTTGACGCTGTACCCCACGTCGTGGAGGCGCGCTGCCGCTTCGAGCAGGACGCGGTTGGCAGCGGGGATATTCAGACGGACGCGCGTCTTGTCGAACAAATTCAACGCCAAGGCGGTGACGTACTCGGTGTGGACCGACTCATTGTGGTATTTCCGACACAGTTCGGCAATCGTCGGGTGCATATCACGACGAGGAAGACGCGGGCCGCTGCGGTTCGAACACGGTGTAACGATCCGTTTGCGCCCGTTGGGCGGCCTCGCGGGCCAATCGGTACATCGCCTCCTGAAAACTAGCTGGTTTCCCCGGGCCGGATGATGGAGCGTGGACGTAATCGCCATCGGGCATCAACGTGCGTGCCTTCGGTGCGTCTTGGAAACAAAGATTGAGCATGGCGATGAGCCGCTGCTGGTGATCGCGATCTTCGACGGGCACGAGCAGCTCGACGCGTCGGTCGAGGTTGCGCGGCATCCAGTCGGCGCTGGAGATGAACACCAACGATTCGCCGCCGTGATGAAAATACAGCACGCGCGCGTGTTCGAGGAACCGGTCCACGATGCTGGCCACGGTGATGTTCTCGCTGAGGCCGCGCACGCCGGGGCGCAAACAGCAAATGCCGCGCACGTTCAACTGGATCGTCACGCCCGCCTGCGACGCCTTGTACAGCGCCTGAATGATCTGTGTATCGACGAGTGAGTTAATCTTGGCCATGATAAGCGCCTTCTGGCCTTGTTTGCGGCGTTGGATTTCGCTTTCGATGAGGCCGAGCAATTTTGCCCGCAGGCCGAGCGGAGCGGCTTCGAGCTTGCGATACGCGATCGGCTGCGAGTAGCCGGTGATACTGTTGAAGAACATGGTGGCGTCCGCGCCCAGGTCTTCGTTGCAGGTCATCAACCCGATGTCGCTGTAGAGCGTGGCGGTGATCTCGTTGTAGTTGCCGGTGCCGAAGTGGCAGTAACGCCGCACGCCGCCCGACTCCCGTCGTACGATGATGCAGACTTTCGCGTGCGTCTTGAGCCATTTGAGGCCGTAAATCACCTGCACGCCGGCCAATTCCAGCGCTTTGGCCCACTCGATATTGCGCGCTTCGTCGAAGCGCGCCTTGAGTTCCACGACGGCCGTCACGTGCTTACCTCTGCCGGCCGCACGTGTCAGAGCGGCGACCACCGGGCTGTTCTCGCTGGTGCGATAAAGGATTTGTTTGATCGCCAGCACATCCGGATCGTCGGCAGCTTGGTCGATCAAGCGGACCACCGGCTCGAACGATTCGTAGGGATGAATGAGCAGCACGTCCTTGCGGGCGATGACGTCGAACATCGAATCGTTGGGCGCCACCTGCGGCGAAGGCTGCGGCGGCCACGGTTGATCCTTGAGTTCCTCGTGGCCGACCATTTTCGGCAGCGCGGCGAAAGCGGAGAGATCGACCGGGCCCGGCACGCGGTAAACACTCTCTTCCCGCACCTTGAGCGCGCCCTTTAGAAATTTGAGCATCACCGAGGTGGCCGTGTCGGCAACCTCCAATCGGACACAAGCGCTATGTCGGCGCGCCTGGAGGACTTCGCGCATCTGTGCCAGCAGATCGTTTGCCTGGTCTTCCCGCACGCTCATGTCCGCATTGCGCGTGATGCGGAACGTCACCCACTCGGCCACAGGTTCGCCCGGAAAGAGTTTACCGATCATCGCGCCGATCACGTCTTCGATGAGCACGTATTGGAAGGCTTCCGTCGCGGGCACGGGGATCAGGCGCGCGAATTGCCGCGGCACGGCCACAACGGCATACCGCGGCCTGCGCGGAGAATCCTGCGCGGGCTTGAGGCGCACGACGAGATTGAGACCCAGACCGCGCAAAAGGGGAAATGTCGCCGCCGACTCGATGGCCATGGGGGCCAGCACGGGATAGATTTGAGTCTCGAAGAATTGTTCGAGATATTCGCGCTGCTGTGGGTTCAGGTTCTCAGGGAGCACCCGGCGAATGCCAGCTTCAGCCAGCAGCACTTCCAGTTCGTGCAGCAGACATCCGTTTTGGTCAGCAACCATCTGATGCGTCCGGCGACGGATGATCGAAAGCTGGCGCGCCGTGCTGAGCCCGGCGGGATCGAAGCGCGTCTTGCCTTCCTCGAGCAATTGCTGCAACCCGCCCACGCGCACCATGAAAAACTCGTCGAGATTGGAACTGCTGATGGACAGAAACTTGACTCGCTCCAGCAACGGGACGGTCGGATCCATGGCTTCCTCTAGCACGCGCCGGTTGAACTCGAGCCAACTCAGTTCACGATTAAAGAACAACGGTTCTTTGCGCGGCTTAGCCATGAGCGGATTCGGACAACGTGGCGCGGGCGGCCTGCAACGCGACCGGCATGCCGAAGACTTCCTCGAACATGTTGGCTTTCTCCTTCAGCGCGAGACGTTCGAGGGTGAGGTCCTGCACGTCGTGGACGGTGGCGACGAATTGGTTCTTTTCGCGTGTGAACGACACCTTGCGTTGCTCCGCCAGATGGCTGCGCTCCAGCGCGTCGGCGACGCGCAGCATGGCGGCCAGTTTGGCGACGGCGATACGGCTGTCGCGGTCGAGCGCTTGGTATTCTTCATGATACGGCTGCGGCGTCGCGCGGCGGTGGTAACGGGCCGTCAACGCGATGAGCGCGATGTCCTTGTGCCGCAGCCCAAACAAATCGCTGTTGAGGATCAGGTACATGGAATGTTTGTGATGGCTCCGTTCGCTGACGTAATTGCCGATCTCGTGCAGCAGCGCGGCAATCCGCAGCAGCAGTTCGTACCGCGGATCGAGATTGTGTTCCGCCCGTAATGCGCGGAACATCTGGACGCTCAACTCGGCGACGTGCTCCGCGTGGCCGCGGTCGAACGAGTATTTCTTGCCGAGCGTCACGGCCGAGTAAATCGCCTGGACGGCAAATTCCCCGGTCCACGTGCTGCCGGCGACCATTTCTTGGATCAGCCCGTCGCGCAGACTCGCTTTGGGGACGAGGATGGTTTTCACCGCGAACACGCGCGCCAGTTGTTCGCACACGAGCGACGCGGGACCAAGCGTCTCGGCTTCCTGATACGGGATGCAATACTGCCGCACGAGATCGTCCACGGGCACGGTGGCCAGCTTGTCGGCCAGTTCGTAGAATTCATTGAGTTCCAACGATACCAGCCGGTCGCTGGCCCACGACGGCGACAACAAGGACGCGGCGAACTGTGCGTCTCCGGAAACGGCCACCATGGCTTCGACCTGTTTGACGGGCACGGTGTGGTGGAGCTGGTCAACGACGCGCCGGATATGCTGGTCCAGCACGGCGCGGAGGCGTTCGGTCGGGGCGCGGTAGGTCTCCAAGGTTTCGCGAATACGGAGCGCGCCCACGCGGTAACTGTGGGCAAACGTCACGCAACCGTCTTCGAGAAGCAACAGTTCCGTGCTGCCGCCGCCAATATCCACGAGGATCGCGTTGCCCTTCTTGAGTCGCTTCTCGCCCTTGAGCGCGTCCTGAATCGCAATGTACGTCAGACGATTCTCCTCGGCGCCCTCGATGGCTTCCACGTTGATCTGGGTGGACATGTAGAGGCGGTCGAGAACGCTCTCGCGGTTTTCCGCTTCGCGCACGGCGCTGGTGGCGACCGCGCGAATCTGGTCGGGCCGCGTCACGCCGTACTCGTCCATGATCCGCCGGAAGCCTTTCATGATCTTCACGCATTCCTCGACCGTCTCGGTTTGGATCCGGCCCGTGGTAAACGTGTCCTTGCCCAGATGCACGGCGTGTTGCAGCGATTCCAGCGTGCGCACTTCGCCGTTGACTCCGATTTCGGCAATGCGCAGTCGCATCGCGCTGGCGCCGATGTCGATCACGGCGAGGATCCGCACGGCAGGACTCGTGTCGCGCGGTTGTGGTGTTGGTGCCTGCTTGCTCACGGCGCGTTTACCCTTTCCCGGTCAGTGCAGCCGCCAACGCCGCCGCGCCCAACACGCCGGCGTCATCGCCCAATTTGGCGGGGACGACCTTGAGCAATTTGGTGAACGGTTTCATCGCCTGCCTCTTGATGGCGGCGCGAACCTCTTGCAGATACAGGCTGGGCATGGCTTCCATCAGACCGCCTCCGAGCACAACGATGTCTGGTGCCAACAGGTTGACGACGCTCGCGACGGCAATGCCGAGATCTTTGGCGGCGTGCCTCACGATGGCCTGGACGGTCGTGTCCCCCAGTTCGATCGCCGAGGCGAGCGCGCCGCTGCGAATGGAACCGAGATCGGTGCCCGCTGCTTCCATGAGGTGCGGAGCTTGGCCGCGATACGCTGCTTCAGCGGCTTCAGCGGAGATGGCGAGCCGGCTCGCAACGGTTTCGAGACAGCCGCGCCGGCCGCAACCGCAGAGCCGTCCTTTGGGTTGCATGTGGATGTGACCAATCTCCATGCACGAGTGAATGCGGCCCCGGATGAGTTTGCCTTCATAGATGCACGCGCCGCCGATGCCGGTCCCGGGAAACACGCCGAGAACACAGCGCGCACCCTGTGCCGCACCGAACCGGTACTCGCCGAAGGTGCCGGCATCCACATCGTTGGAGAGGACTGCCGGACAATGAAAAACTTTTTCGAGTTCCTTGCGGAGCGAGACGTTGCGCCAGCGGATGTTGGGTGCCTGGAGCACGACGCCGTTGTCGAGGTCTAGCACGCCGGGGCAGCCGACGCCGATCGCGCCGAGCTGGCGGTGCTTGACGTGCACGGCTTGCAGGACCTCTTCAATCGTCTCGATGACGCGGGAAACGCTTGGAGCACCCCGGCCGTCCTTAGTCTTTTTGCGTCGGGTGGCGATGATGTTGAACTGTTTGTCCAACACGGCGGCCATCATCTTGGTGCCGCCGAGGTCGAACCCGATCCAATAACGGTTCTTGGAAGCCGGGGGCATGATGCATCCTCTCTCGGCGGTTGTATCCGCCGTTCGCGGCGCAGCAACGTCCGCCGCTCATTCTTTCTGGTGCCGAATGTCGCGGGCTTCGTAAAGGTACACGATTTCTTCGGCGATGTTGGTGGCGTGGTCGCCGATCCGCTCGAGGTTGTGCGCCACATTCATCAAGTTGAGCGCGCGAGTGATGGTGTGCGGGTCCTCGATCATGAAACTCGTCAACTCACGATGAAGCTGGCGGTTGAGTTTGTCAACATCCTCGTCACGGGTGACGACCTGGCGCGCCACATCGGGTTTCTCGTACACGAACGCGTCGAGCGCGTCGCGGATCATGCCGCGGACGATCTCGGCCATGCGGGGGATATCCACCAGCGGTTTCAGGGGTGGTTCCTTGTTCAACTCCTCGGTACGGTGGGCGATGTTAACGGCCTCGTCGCCGATGCGCTCCAGATCGTTCGAAATCTTCATGCCCATGGCGATGAACCGCAGGTCCTTGGCGATGGGCTGTCGCAGGGCGAGCAGTTTGATGCAGCGGTCGTCGATCTCCACTTCGAGTTGGTCGAGCAGTCGGTCGTCGGCATCCACCCGTTTGGCGAGGACGCCGTCGCGCTGCACAAGCGCTTTGAGCGCCTGCGCCACGTCTTGCTCGGCGAGGCTGGCCATGCGCAGCAGGGCTTCTTTCAATTCAGCGAGTTCCTGATCGAAATGCCGTTCCATGGTCAACCGAACCTTCCTGTCACGTAGTCCTCCGTCTGCTTGTTGCCGGGGTTGGTGAAAATTGTTTCCGTTTTATCGAACTCGATGAGCCGCCCCATGTAAAGGAACGCCGTGTGGTCCGAGCAGCGCGCCGCCTGCTGCATGTTGTGCGTCACGATCACGATAGTATATTCCTTCTTCAGTTCCTGAATCAACTCCTCGATCTTCATCGTCGCAAGCGGGTCGAGCGCCGAGGCGGGCTCGTCCATGAGGAGGACTTCGGGTTGTACCGCCAGGGCGCGCGCGATACAGAGACGTTGCTGCTGCCCGCCGGACAAGCTGGTCCCTGGACGGTGCAGGTGGTCTTTCACTTCATCCCACAACGCCGCCATGCGCAGCGCCTTTTCCATGCGTTCATAAAGAACCGCGTGGTTGCGGACACCATTGAGACGCAAACCGACGGTCACATTCTCGGCAATGGTCATCGTGGGGAATGGATTCGATTTCTGGAACACCATGCCGACGCGCCGGCGCACCAAC
The DNA here is from genome assembly GCA_049510215.1 of Verrucomicrobiia bacterium. GTDB lineage: Bacteria > Verrucomicrobiota > Verrucomicrobiia > Palsa-1439 > Palsa-1439 > JBEKZD01. The sequence continues at coordinate 43,144 of JBEKZD010000023.1, read as the reverse complement.
GTGGGATCGATCTGCGGTGCATAAATGTTCTCGCCGAACAAAAGGATCTGACCCTCCAGTCTGGCGCCGCGCACCAGCTCGTGCATCCGATTGAGACAACGGAGGAATGTTGATTTGCCGCAGCCGCTCGGCCCGATGATGGCGCTGACGGATGTGGCGGGAATCTTCAAGTTCAAATCGAACAGGGCCTGATGCTGGCCGAACCAACCGTTGAGGCGATCCACCTCGAAGGCGATCTTCGGGACGGTAACTCCGTTCGCAACGAACCCCTCAGTGACCGGTACTGCCGGATGGTCATCTGGTCCGGCGGCCTTTGCGGTTGCCTGCGTTTTCTGGTTGATTGTCAGGTTGACCGTCATCGTCCGACTCCTGAGAGCTTGCCGCGTGTGAGCGCCCGTACCCCGATGTTGACGAAGAGGATCATGAGGATCAGGACCAAAGCACCGGCCCACGCCTGACGATGCCAATCGTCATAGGGCGAGATGGCGTAGGTGAATATTTGCAGCGGCAACGCCGCAATCGGATCTTTCAGGTTGTGCGTCCAGAACCGATTGCCAAACGCGGTGAACAACAGCGGCGCCGTTTCTCCAGCAATTCGGGCCTGGGCGAGCAACACGCCGGTGATGATTCCCTTGAGCGCTGTTTTCGCGACGATCCGGATGATCATCTTCCAGCGCGGGATGCCAAGCGCCAGAGCCGCTTCGCGATAGCCGTTGGGCACAAGCAACAGCACTTCCTCGGTTGTCCGCGTGATCAGTGGAATCATCATGAATCCCAGGGCGACACCACCGGCGTAGGCGGAAAACCCTTTCATCGGAATGACCACCAACGTATAGGCGACGATTCCCCAGACAATCGACGGCACACCGTTGAGAATGTCGGCCCCGAACCGGATCCACCAGTTCACGCGCTCGGCTCCATACTCAGCAAGGTATATCCCGCCGAGGACGCCGACCGGTACGCCAATCAGCGAGGCCAGCCCGAGTAAAACCAGCGTGCCCACGATCGCGTTGGCCATGCCGCCGCCGACCTCCCCAACCGGTGTGGGCAGGTGGGTGAAGAATCTCCAATCAAGCGAGCCGGCACCGGCCTTGATCAGGTAGAAGAGCACGAAACCCAGCGGGGCGATGGCCAGCAGGGCACAACCGAATGAGGCCCCGGACATAGCCAAGCTCTTGAGCTTCCGCCAGGTGTGATATGCCTTGCTCGTGTCCATGTTATTGCACCGCCCGGCTGGTTTTCGGCCCGGCCATGGTGACGATCAAGAGTTGCGCCAGAATGTTGGTGACGATGGTCACGGCGAAAAGCACCAAGCCGATTTCAAACAGGGCCGAGAGATAAAGATCGGTGGTTGCCTCTGCAAATTCGTTGGCAATGACGCTGGCCAGCGAATAGCCCGGCGCAAACAATGAGGCGGCGATCTCCGGGCGATTCCCGATCACCATCGTCACCGCCATTGTTTCGCCCAAGGCCCGACCCAGCCCGAGAATCACCGCGCCGAAAAGCCCGCGTTTCGCGTAGCTCAGCACGGCGATGCGCGTCACTTCCCAGTGGGTCGCCCCCAATCCATACGCGGCTTCACGCTGCAAATCGGGTACGGAGCGCAGAATCTCGCGGGACACCGAGGTGATGATCGGCAGGATCATGATGGCGATGACGATGCCGGCGGCCAGCATGCTCACTCCGTAGATCGGGCCTTGGAACAACGGGAGGAATCCCAGGCACTTCTGCAGCCACGGGAACAGGTGAGCGCGCAGCCAGGGAATCATCACGAAGATTCCCCACAACCCGAAGATGACGCTCGGAACGGCAGCGAGCATTTCCACGACGGTCACGATGGGCTGACGCAAGCGGGGCGGAGCAAGCTCCGTCAGGTAAACCGCCGTGCCGACGCCGAGCGGGACGGCAATGATCAGGGCGATGAGCGAGGAGGCCACCGTGCCGAAGATGAATGGCAGCGCCCCGAACTCTTCACGAACCGGATCCCAGGTGGAAGTCGCCAGAAAGTGCAGTCCGAACTTGTCGAGTGCCAAGCGCGAGCCGTGGTACAGCCCGATCCCCACCAGGATCATCAGGACCGCTACCGACAGTGCCATTCCGAGCGTCAGCCACTTGAACGCGCGGTCGAACACCCGCGACGGCGGTGCCAGGCGCACTTTACCTTCCACGCTCAATTCCGAAACGGCGGCACTGGTCATTTGGTTATCTTCTCCCAAAACGGGCCAGGGGAGAAGAGTGATTTGGCGCTCTCTTCTCCCCTCACTGGCCCATCCCACGGGCCGAACTCGCGTTCGACCCGAATTAGTACTGAATCTCCTTAATGCGCTGAAGGACTCGTTCCTGCAGGTTCTTTGGCAAGGAAGCGTAGTCGAGGGCCGCCGCCGCCTTCTGACCTTCCGTCAGCGCCCAGTTCAGGAACTCGACCAGCTTTTTCCCTTTGGCCGCGTCCTTCTGCTTTTCGTAAACCAGCACCCACGTCGCCCCGGCGATTGGATATGCACCGGCGCCCGGAGCATTCACCATCGAGAACCGGAAATCGTCCGGCACCTTGGCCGTGATCATTGCTGCCGTCACTGAATCCAACGAAGGCGTGACGTACTTCCCATCGGCATTCTTCACGTCCGCGTAGGACAAATTGTTTTGCAGCGCGTAAATCAACTCGACGTATCCAATCGATCCCGTCAATTGTTTCACCTGTCCGGAGACGCCCTCGTTGCCCTTATCGCCGAGACCGATGGGCCAGTTCACGGAAGTGTTGCGCCCGACCGCTTCGTGCCAGTCGTAACTGACTGCGCTCAGGTAGCTGGTAAAGATGTAGGTTGTGCCGCTGCCGTCCGAGCGGTGGACAACCACGATGTCCTGATCGGGCAGTTGCACGTCGGGATTCTGGCTCGCGATCTGCGGGTCATTCCATTTCTTGATCTTGCCCATGTAAACGCCCGCGATGGTCGCACCGTCGAGCTTGAGCTTCGGATTGCCCGGGAGGTTGTAGGTCATGACCACCGCGCCTGCGACGGTCGGGATATGCAGGATCTTACCGGGCGCTTTGGCGAGATTCTCGTCGCTCATCGGACCGTCGGACGCACCGAAATCCACCGTCTGGGCGAGGATCTGCTTCTGCCCGCCTCCCGAGCCGATGGATTGGTAGTTGAACCGGACCGAAGGATCGACTTTGACATAGTCATCGAACCACTTTGAATAGATCGGGTACGGGAACGTCGCCCCGGCGCCGTTGATGAGCATCTGAGCGGAAGCACCTCCTGCCGAGATGCCCAACAACAAACTGGATGTGAGGAGGTTTCTAAACATTTTGGTGAGTTTCATATCGTTCTTCCTTATGTATTATCGTTTGATTGTTACGGTTCTGTTACAAATGTGTTTCGTCTTTGTGACTTCCGTTGTAGCCGCGAATCTCATTCGCGGCCTTCCCCCGGTTGCCGCGAAAAGGTTTCGCGGCTACAAGGGGAAGCCGCCGCAACGGGTACGACGACAGGAGGCTGGCCCGTTGCGGCGACGAGGAGGACAATTAGAACTTGAACGTCGTGTCCGCTTGGACGCGCAGAGAATCCTGTCCCGCGTATCCGCCCTGCGAATGGGCTTCCGTGCGTTTGGCATCGATCTTGTCCGTGATGAATGCCTTGAACCCGAGTTGCCACCAATCCCTCACGCAGTACGTGGCATTGACGACATGACCTTTGCGATCAGTGCCGCCAAACGTACCAAAGTCGTCGTCGACAATCGCATCCCACGTGGCGTTGGCTTCCAGATCCTTGTATTCGTAGCCGACCAACCATTGGCCCTTCTTGTCGGCTTTGCCAAACACGGCCTGCAAGGCCCAGCCTTGGGTTTGATTGTCCGGGTTATTCGCGGACACATTGCGATAAACGCTGGCGAGATTATCAAGATACTCCCCGCCCAGCGTCAGCACGCTGGGCGTGCCAAGAAACGGCTGGTCGCAGATCGTCCAAGCGACTTCGCCGCCGCCGTAGAGCACCGCGAAGTTACCGAGAAAATTCGTCGTGCTCCCGATTGAGACGCTGTTGCCCGTATTGGGCGAAATGCCGGTCTTGATATCTCCGGGAAGAGTCCCGGCGGGAGCGCCCGTGCCCGGGCTGGGCGAAGCCTGCAGCAGTTGCAGATCGTGCGTCAGATAATAACCGCCTCCAACCGTGACCTTCACCCGGTCTACGTTCGCTTCCGCCCCGCCTTGGAAGTCGAACATGTAAACGTCGTTCGCATCTTTCGAGAATTCTTCGACAGCAAACTGGCCGAAGTTGCCGAACAACCTGTACTGATGTTTGTCGCCGAACTTGAATGACAGTTTCTCAACCACACCCTCGGGCGTCACATCGGGATCATAGATCATCGGCGACAAAGTGACGGGATGCCACATCGGCAGCGGCATCTTGCCGGCGGTCACCGAAAGCCAATCCACCGGCGGCGGATGAACCGTCACATAGGCCAGATTGATCGTGATCGGCTTCTTGCGAAACGCGTCGGTCAGCGTGGCATTTTGGCTGAGACCGTTCAACGGATCACCGCTGTCGCCCGAGCCGACCTGGATACCCAAATCCGCCCAGTCTTCAAGTTTCATATCGAGACCGAGCCGGAGGCGCATGCGGAAACGCAGCCGGGCATCTTGCACGAGGGCGCCCGTGGCCGGATTCTTTTCGAACTCGAAGTCCTCGGCGCGCAACCGCAGGTCGCCGGACCATTTCATCTGGTCAACCCAACTCGACACCTTGGTCTTGTCGTTCTTGACCACGGCATCCTTCATTTGCTTATCGTAATACTTCCGTGCCTCCACCGCCTCCTCGTGCGTGATGACGCCTTTATGCTCCAGCAAATCCAGAATGGCGTTCGGCTCCTCGGCTTTCGCGCCGCGGCCGAGCGCCAGCATCATTGCCGCACTCAACACGACGATTACGCTTCTCACATAGTTACATTTCATTTCGGTTCTTTGCTCCTCCTGTTCTTGGGCCCAACGATTGGGCCGTGGTTTCCTCGCCTGTAACAATGCCGTGAACCTAGGGGGCGGATGTGACGAACAAAGAACAGAAATGTTACGAAATGGTGAATTCGATGACCCCACGACTCGCAACGTCGTCACGATGATGAACAGCCCACTGGCCCCTTCTTCGCGCGCGATCACATTGCCGTCAGCAACATGCAGCCGGCGTCTTCCAGCGAGGCTCGGATATCTCTAGCCTTGTCCGGTGGCACGTAGGCGACGACGACCACATCGGTTTGTCTTCGTCGCCAGTCTAGAAACAACTTCGACAGTGTGTGTCCTCGGCCTAGGGTCGGATCCGCCCCGCATCCCTGCCACAGAACCCGAGCTTCGTAGTCATACAAGTTGATCATCGTCCCCGGCTTGACCGGCTTGTAAAGCTCCCTGACCAAGCCCGGCTCGAAAGTCGTTTCCCAGAGATAATCGGCGCAATCCGCCAAGTACCAATCCTCGCCCGGCCATCCTGCATTCATGAAGACGGCAAGTTCGTCCACGATAATATTCAATGTCTTTGCCATCGCTACACCTCCCGCACCCCTCCGTATATTCTCCGCGTGTGACAACCCGCTGTCAGAGCCGCAACAGTCCTGTGAGAATTCGCAACGCCGACACGCTTTACGTCAACTTCAAGAAGCCCAGCAGTGCCATCACCGGAGCGAATGCGAGTTGGCGCCCGCGCTCAGTGCTAATCGTTCGGCAGATTCACGGCGGGCGAATTCAGGGAGACGCAGGACTCTCGGCTGGCGCAGTGGCGCGACGCAAGAGCGCGTAAACGCGGGCGACCAACTCGGACATCTCAAACGGTTTGGTCATGTAGTCGTCTGCCCCGCGTCCGAAACCTCTGAGCTTGTCTTCGGGCATCGCCAAGGCCGTAAGCAGAAGAATCGGCATGCGACGTGTGACCGCGCTGGTCTTGAGCAGTCGGCAGACTTCGAAGCCGTGCATCTGCGGCAGCATCAGGTCGAGAATGAGCAGGTCGGGCTTGTGCTCGAAGACTTCGTTGAGCGCAGCCAGTCCGTTCGTGGCGACGATCGTGCGAAAACCGCTGCGCTGGAGACGGAACTCCAGCAGCTTGGCGGCATCGGGTTCGTCTTCCGCTATGACGACGATTTTCTGACGTTGCATGAAGGTGATCACGCGCTGTATTCGGGTTCGGACACGAGCAGATCGGATTGATCGCTCATGTCGGGCACAAGCGGAATCGGTCCGGCATCGATGGCAAACTCTGCTTCCTGCCAATGGAACAGGCGGATCGTGCCGTCGAAGTTCTCGACCAGTGCCGTGCTGTTTTCGACCCAATCGCCGCAGTTGTAATAAGCGACCCCGCGAATGTTCCGGATGGCAGGCGTGTGAATGTGCCCGCAAACAATGCCGTCCGCATCGTACATCTCGGCGTAGCGGACAACGGCTTCTTGGAATTGGCTGATGTAGCTTACGGCGTTCTTCACACGTCTCTTCGCGTAAGCGCTCAGCGACCAATAGCCGAGGCCCAGCCGCTGCCGCAGGTAGTTCAACGGGCGGTTCGCGTTGAGGAGAAACGTGTAGCCGGCGTCGCCGAGATACGCCAGCCACTTGGCGTGCTTGATGACCGTGTCGAACTCATGTCCGTGCATCACGAGCAGCCGCCGGCCGGTGGCGGTCGTGTGCACATCGCGAGTCTTGATGGCGACGTTTCCGTACACGCCCAGAAAGTTGTGGCAAAACTCATCGTGATTGCCCGGAATGACGACGATTTTCGTGCCGTGGCGCGCCTTGCGGAGGATCTTCTGCACCACGTCGTTGTGCGTCTGCGGCCAGCAACGATCCTTCTTCAGACGCCAGATATCGATCGCATCGCCGACCAGATAGAGAGTCCGAAACTCGTTGTGTCGGAGGAAATCGAGCAGGCCGCGGGCATTACAGCCGCGGGTGCCCAGGTGCAAATCTGAAATCCAGACGGTTTTGTATTCCATACTTCAGCGTGAAATATGGAGGAAGTGTTTGTCAAACTCGCGACGCAAATGTGACAGTTGGGAAAACTTCGTCGCTGCGCCTAGCCCGCATATTTCTCAGCGCGGCAGAGCCGCAACCAAACAGGCCAATCCCCCTCACCCGGCCCCGCAAATGACGCAGGGCCGGCCTCTCCCCCACGCGGCGGGGGCGAGGCGTTCCCCTCTCCCGCGTCGTGCACGGGAGAGGGTTAGGGTGAGGGCCAAACTTCTTGCTCAAAAACAAGAAACAGATGGATAGGTAACACACGCCCGTGTGAAACACGCGTCCGCAGGGCCGACAATTCGGCGAAAGCTGCCGAATTATCGGGGCAGCCCCGACGCACTCCGTGTGTCGGCTAGGCTTTGGGCAGCGTGAAATAGAACGAGCTGCCCTTTCCCGGCTGGCTTTCCACCCAGACGTGGCCGCCGTGGGCTTGGATGATGTGTTTGACGATGGAAAGACCGAGCCCCGTTCCGCCCATTTCCCGGCTCCGGGCCTTGTCCACGCGTTAGAATCATTCGAAAATGCGGGACAAATGTTCCGGCGCGTAGATGACAGGCCGAGGGTGTGATGATCGAGGCGACCCAAACGACGGTGATCTGGATGTGTTTCACCGTGTGTTCTCCATATTGGTGGTTTGCCTAGGGCACCAAACGAATGCGGTAGTAACCCGTGGGAGAGTTCGTGGCGGCACCAACATCGAGGTAGTTGGTGATAGCACCAACGGTGTTGGTGACGGTAAAGAGATCAACGAAATTGTTCGAATAGCCGCCGCTGGCGTCGCCGGAAGAAAACTGCAGCGCGTTGGTTCTTCCAACGCCTGTTTGCCACGTTACCAGCATATCATTCCCTTGGGCCGTAATGGACAGAATGCGGAACGCTGACGCGGAATTGGTCGGGTCGGTGCCGGCCATGAACTCCTGCAGGTTCGTGAACCCATCGCCGTCGGGATCGGCGCCGGGGTCCGCCGCGGGGTTGTTCGTGCTGCCGAAATACTGGATCTGCCACACCTGGAAGGGTGTCAACACCGCGATGTTGTTTGGCTGCGTATTGGTGCTCGATCCACCGGAGCCGGTTGCGATGAGGGTCACGGTGTACACACCGGCGGCGTAAGTGTGGGTCACTGTATTGGCGGCCGTGTTGATGCTGCTGGTGTCACCAAAATCCCAGAACCGATTGGTGATGTTACCGGTCGAGGTATCGGTGAACGTTACCACCAGCGGCGCGGTTCCATTGGTCGGATTGCCGGTGAAACTGGCCGACGGCGAAGCCGGGGGGACCGGGATGGTGTAATCGGCGACAACGGGCAGGTGATCGGTGGCGGTGGTGAGGTCTTGGTAAAGCTGCGACGCGCTAATCGGCGCATTCGTCGGAATGCTGTTGCTCAGGGATGTGTTGGAACTGTTGTTGACACTGCTCTCGTAAGGGGTTGTGCCATTGTTGCCGAACGAGTGGTAGGTTCCGGAAACGTAGGCCAATCCACCGGCAACGCTGTAATAGACGTTGCTCGACATCACCTCAAGATCATCCCGGTAGTGCAGACTCGTGGCCGATTCAGTCTTCATGCTGAGCAAGGAATTGACGCTCCAATTGATGCCTGCAGTGCCGGAGGGGTTGAACGGGTCGAATCCTTGAATACCAGTCAGCGTCGTGCTGACGATGTTTTGGTACGACGTCTCGGTACTGGTGCTGATGTTGTAATCGCCGACGTAGAGAACCCGGGAGTTGGTGGGTAGCGTTGCCGAATTGGTACGGATGATCCCGGCTTCGATGGTGCGCCGCGTCAAGCTACTGGAATCCGTACCCGATTTGTAGTGACTTACGTACACATAGAACAGGTTCAAGGCGTTGGTCGGGATGCCTGCGGGAGCGAACAAGTAACGCCCGACCTGCCGGGCCTCCCCCGATCCACTTGGCGTGCCAATGCCAACGGACTCGAGAAGTTGCACCGTGTTCGTGTTGTAAACCAACGCATTGGGGCCGCCGCCGGTGCCGCCAGTGGACGTGAGTTGCAAACCACTCATGGCGTACACGGCTGATATGCCACGGGAAGAACAAAAAGCGTTCAAACCATCCAGGATCGGTTGGACCGTGGTCGGGTTGCTGGTCGTCTCCTGCAAGGCAAGAATGTCGATCGGCTGCGCCGGATCGCTGCCCAGGATCTCTTCTCCAATCCCTTCGAGCACGCCGCCGTTCGTCACACTTCCGCCGCTGGAGGGGGTAATCAAACCCGGGCGCGGAGCGGTATAGCCACCCGTGTCGGCTTCAATGTTGTAGGTGACGATGCGCAGCGTTCTCGTTTGAGCTGAAGCGGCCGCCGTGATGCTGCAGGCCACGAAGAAGGCCAGCCAAGGCAGAACAACATGGATGATCGTTTTTCGCTGCATGAGAGTCTCCCGAGCGTGCTCGCATGAGTTATGTGCAGCCCCGCCACGAATAAACACTCCTCGCCCTGCCACGCCGATTGTTCCCTGTTTGCCCTGGCTGTGGCAGAGCGAGGATTCGCAGTTCCGCTCTCTATCCGTTCGTCAGGCTATTAGCCATCGTGAGGCTCAACAGCCCATCGAGAGTTCTAGTTTTCCTGCCGCTACATGTGACGGCGGCGGCGAAGGAACAGCATTCCGATCAAGCCGGCCCCAACGAGCACGACCGTCGAAGGCTCGGGCACGGCCACGACATCGGCAAACGTTGTCCCGACAAGGAGGTTGTCAACCGTCTCCACACCAGCGCCCTGGCTTGTGCTTGCCTGGCGCAGGGCAAAGTCTTGCCAAGGATCGATGTAACTCTTGTCAGTGGCCGTCACGCTTGGATCTGTTTCCTGGGTCGGATTGAGCCAAAGAGTACCACTCCCGTTTGCTCCCACGTTGCTGTCCAGCTTGATGACCACTTTATACGTTGTCCCCAAGCTCAAATCCGTCGCAATAAAGGCGACGCCGGCATTCGTTGGTTGGCTGGCGGAGTTGGCAATACCGATTCTGATGTCTCCCGGCGTAGTCACACCGTTCGTCGTGACCCATACGCGCGCGCCAAAGTCGCTCGTCGTGCTGTCCTTGAACAGCGCAAAGTAAGAACCAGGGCCGGCCGGCAGCGCGCTGAAATTCACATCGAAACTCGCGTAAAGAACGGTACCGGTGCCGTACGTCCCTCCCAACGATATCTGATCGTCTGCCGAGTTGGTTTGATTGACCACAGCTTGGCCGGAGACGACATTGAGCGGCGTCGACCCGCTAAAGCTAGTCCAAGCCCCTCCGGAAACAACCGTCAAGTCGCCGTCCGAATAGTTGAACTGCTCATTCACCAATTGAGTTGCACTTGCCTTGCCGACCACGGATGCCAACAGCCCAATGCCCACCAAGACTCTCACAATGTTAGTAAACTTTTTCATCATCCCTTCTCCCTCTCTATTGATTGATGGTTTTTCACCAGTTGTTTTGTTTCGTGCCTTTTTCTTCCAACTCTTCTCCAAGAATCGTCCCGCAGGCTATCCCGGTAACGTGACAACCAAAGGGCACGCAGGTTACATTCCGGTAAAGAACGGATACTGAGCCGCCACGTGCAAGAGAATGACTCCTAGTCATCGTATGCATACACCGCTGGCCTTTCACGGGCAGGTGGGTTTGGTGCAGGTGGAGCACGGATACCAATCATAATCCTTGTGTCGGGCCCACTCGGCAGATGGATCACTCATCTCGACCTGCAACCTTTGATACTTCACCTGTGGCAGCCATTCGGCGTGGCCGTCCACGAACACGAAGTTCATGCCGCCGAAATGCCGCGGCGGAACCGTCGGACGAACGTATGGTGAGAGATAGTAGCCGTCGGTGAAAGAGTAAGTGTTGTTTTCGCTCTCGCTAAGGAAGACGGTCTGACTCGGCTTGTCGCAGATGCTGCGTTTGTAAACTTGGCCCGAACATCCGGTCAGAACGCGGTTCATGGCGTACGCAAACCACGGATTGCTCGTACTTGGCGCAGCGCTCAGCGCCATCGTCCTCACGCTGGGACACACGTAAATGGACTTTATCCCGGGCACAGGAATTTTGTTTAGCGCGTACAGATCCTTCAACGCTGACGCGCCGATGTAGGGGCTGAGGATGTTGAACCAAGCACCCAGGTTGTAACTCTGGTCGATCCCAACACTCCCAGTGGCTCCCTCGTACGGCATGTAGTCATTATTGTCATCGGCGTACATGTTCAAGGCCAAGCCCCACTGGCGCATGTTGCTCATACAGGATGCTGCGTTTGCCTTCTCTCGGGCCTTGCCCAATGCCGGCAACAACAGGCTGGCCAGAATCCCGATGATGGCTACCACAACGAGAAGCTCAATCAGCGTGAATGCTGCATTGTCCTCTGGGCAGAGTTGCAGCGGCGTCGCTTGAATCAACGCTGATCGTCTGTGCGCCCGGCCTGTTGCTTGCCGCGAGAGCCGCAATGTATCCGAATCCATTTCGTTCCTCCTTCAAGTTCACTCGCTGAACTGCCCCATGGTCTGAGGCGCTTGAATCATCACCCGCACCACTGAGGATGACCCTACCCAAGGCAGGTTGCGGATCGGTCACAGAGAAGTTACAGATGAGAAAACAATCTTCGTGGCCCCACTCCTGTTCCCGGACGCGCCCGGGTGCCGGAGATTCTCATTCACTGAGCTGTCTCCGGCACCGCCGCGCTCGCCATCCCATGCTCTCCTATGATTCTCGCCCTTACGGCCCCAGACGGATTCGGTAGAACCGATTGGTCCCACTCTGATCGACACAGTTGGTGCTTGTGTCACCGGTAACGTTGATGATGATCCCGCCGCTGATGTCGGTGAAGTTGTTGCTGTAACCGCCGGCGGCGGTTCCAACCGCACCTTGCACCACGTTGGTCCTCACGCCCGCCGTCTTCCATGCGACCGTCACGTTCGTGGGCGTTTGCACGACCGAGGTGATCCGGAACACCGATGCTGGGTTGGTCGGATTCAGACCCAGCAGGAACTGGTTGGTATTGCTGATCCCTTTACCCAAGGGATCTGCCGTGGGATCCCCCTGCGGGTTCGTGACGCTTCCGAAGTAATTCGACCTCCACCAGTTATACTGCGTCAGCACGGTGACATAACCCGTCTGCGCCAACGTGTTGCTAGCCCCTGCGCAGTTGGACACTGTCAGAGATACGTTCCAAGCACCATTGTTATAAGGGTGACTTGCAGTGGTCCCTGTCGTGTCGAACGTTGCGCCGTCGCCGAAGGCCCAGTGCCGATTGCCGGTTGCACCGGTCGAGGTGTCGTTGAAGGACACCGTCAGTGGCTCTTGGCCAAACGTCGCGCTCGTAGCGTTGAAACTGGCCACCGGCTGCGGACACACTGTGACCGTGAGGACACTCGTACAGACGCGTCCGCAACCGATCTCGAGGTTCGTCACCAGGTAGGTGCCGGCCGAACTGTACGAATGCACGAAGTTCGTCGGCGGGATGAGGTTGTAAACCGCACCGCCATCACCGAAAGCCGTAGAGTTACTCGTGACCGTACCGGTCGTGAGGTCGGTGAAGGTCACCGACAACGGTGCCGTGCCAAGCGTCGGGGTGGCGGTGAATGCATTCGTCGGCGGCACGCATGACGGCGTGATGTCGTAGTACGCATCCGCATAGTTGGTCGTGATGCAGAGCTTGGAAACAACGTAGCCCGGGCTCGGGGTTGTTGCGCTCGATGAATACTGACTGTTGAATGAGAAGCACGCAATGTTGGCATCCACACAGCCGCCGCCCGAGAACGCGTACGCAGTGTTCGTGGCCTCCACCGAACCAGCCGGACTGACGTACACCCACTGAGTGTTGGTCGCGGGAACGGAGTGGATGATCACGCGATAAGGCGTGTTGTAGTTGAGGGGCGTGGTACCGAACGTGTACGAAGTACAGCCATTGATGCGGATGCAGAACACGAAGTGGCTGGTATTGGTGCCGACATCCCTGGCGCTGAGATAGTCGCGCGCGTAACCGCCCTCATTCTGCGCGGTGAAGAACGTCGGCCCGCGCGACGGACTCGTAGTTGACACCGGCGGCGCGCTGGTGACGGTGATCACCATGGCCGCATACACATCGCCGTTGGAGAGGACCGGCAAGTTCTTGTACGGCTCTTCAGCAGTTGGGCCACCCGCCAATGCCGGATCATAGACTGCGTTATTGGTGACTTGAAGGGCCGAGCCGGATCCACTCGCCACCCAACCCTGCTGGCCGTCGAGAGAAGCGTTTTGAGTAAAGGTGCTGAAGTCATCACAGAAAAGGATGCCGCCGGCAGTGAGGGTCACGTTGCGCGTGGCAATCAGGGTCCCGGCGCTGGCGTTGCTGAAGGATAGAACGTCTCCGTAGGTGCCTGATGCCAAAGAATTGGCGTTGAGTGAAACGGTGATGTTCGTCGCTGCGCATGCGCCCAGCGAGATGTTGGTGGCGCTGAGATTCAGCCACGTGGCCGTCTTGCTGACCGTCAATGTGAAGGATGTGGAGCCATTGCGCACCGTGTAAACCTTGTTCGACGGACTGAACGGCCCACCGGGCTGGCCGCTCGGCATGAAGTCGGACGACGGGGAGATTATCTGATCGCTCATGATCAGCCTGACCTGACGTGTCGTGGTGCCGAGAGCACTCGTTGTATTCGTGAATGTGATGGTGGCCAGATTGGTTCCGGTGCCCAAGCTGGTGACGTTCCCGTTGAACGAAGCAGCGACCGTGAGGGTGCCACCGGAGTTCAGCGTGCCGCTCGCAGGAGATAATGCTACCCAGGTTTGGTCTGCGCTGGCCGCCCAACTCACGGTGTCCGTGCCCGGGTTAGCCAGATAGTAGTTCTGCGTATCCGAATCGGAACATCCAGTCAGCCCGGTGGAGAAGAATCCAAGGATCGGCCCGATTGAGAGCTGCCCCGGACCCGTGGGAAACATTTCGCCGCCAACAGGGGCAAATACGATTCCGCGAAGACTCTCGGCCGCGCCTGAGAACGCAACGATGTTGACATCTGCGTCTCCTGAGAAACTTCCATTGTATCCGCTCGAGTCGGTCCATGTGTAGATGGTATCGCCGCCGTTCGCGTTCGGATTGCCTGCGATGGTATTGCCAGTGATGTACAGATTCACGTTGGTCGTGCCACCAACAATCTGCTTCGATGCGGCCAACCCGAATGCGCCGTAAGCCTCCACGTAGCCATTGAAGACCCAGTTCGTGCCGACCAATGAGAACTTCAGAACGGCGTTAGGGCTATAGGAGCCATCAGCTACGTAAAGAGTGTCGAATGGGGTGTTCGTTGCCCCGGAGAGGTTGAACAAGGCGAAGGACCACGGGCCAAAAGCGACACCCGCCACGCCGGGAAGCGCCGCCTCAGCAGCGCCATTGGTAGTCGTCGGCAAACCAGAGAACCCGTTCGTCACTGTGCCGACTAGCATTTGGCCGCCAGACATGCTGCTGAAGTAAAGTTGATTGCTGAAGATGTTGAGTTGCCGGATGTTGGCCACGGGCGTGGAGACAATGTTGGTCGCCAGCGGAGATCCACGGGTCGTGTACCGAATGCCACTGCTGCCACCGGTAAACCAAAGGTTGGTGCCATCTGTGCTGGCCGCGCTGCGGAAATCTTCCTGATCGACAAGGGAGTTTGTTTGCGCCGTTGTCGAGTCGATGTGGCCGTTGCCGTCCACCAACGCGATGACGCGCGGTGCCTCGGTACCGTAGGTTGAGAACAAAGAGAAGTTCGTGAATTGTCCCAAGGTTGCCCCGTAACCGTTCACCAAAATGAACCGGCCGTCCACGGAACGGGAGATCAAACCGCCAGCGAACCCGGAACCGGGGAGTATCAACGGGCTGTTGGCGCCGAAGTAGTAGTTGGTCGGCATCATGACCGACTGCACCCACTCTCCGTCCGTGGTGTACTCGTCCAAGAAGACAGAATTACCGGTATTGGTTAAGGTCTGCGTACCATCGCCGACGCGGCACACCACGATGTCGCCCGGTGTAAACGGCTTAGCCATTGCGACCGTTGCAAGTGTTAACGTCACGAGTAAACTGACCAAAGTAAGAATTCTCTTCATTGTCTTTACCCCTACCCTTTCACACTAGTTTGTTGATTTCGATGGCCCAGTGCTTTCTCACCTGCTGTCCCATTCCCGAGCGATATGTGTTTGTCTGAATTGTTCCGACGAAGCCGGGCGCCTAAACTTTCGCCATCGATCTCCAAGTTCCGGCCTCATCGCACATGATGTTGCGCCCGTCCTACAATTCAGAGGTTACGAGCCGGCGGCGACTCTGTGAACAAAGGGAAACGTTTCGGCGAGCCGGTGGCGTATGGTGGAGGACCGAGCGTTTTATGGCGGTGATGCAAAGCTTTGAGAAAAACGCAGCCGACCGGGGTTCATCTAGTTGTGGATGCGGCAATTTGTTGTTTGTTTTTGCCTGCATATCCGATCGGCTGCGTTTTCCCAAAAGAATGTTGCACGCCCCCAACGCGCGCGTCTCCATCAGCGACGACTGATGCCGATATTTCTCATTCATTCTCTTGGCAGACTGCCTCTGTACCGTAACGACTCAACGGCGGTTTGGTTACATTTCAGAGAACAATGGATCCAGGCAGAATTCCTTTGGCGACAGCCCCGCCGCAATTTGGAAGACGCACCCTTCAACCCGCACAGTGCGAACACCGACCGTCACATGGTCTGGTTGTATTATGTGCTCACGACTTGGCCGCGTTTGGTCTACATGCGCTGACGACGAAAGCTGTCGTGCGGTATCGCAACCATCAGGTCACGGCCTCCATTGGCGCAAAAGCGCCTTTCGGAGCCTGTTCTGCTCTTCAGCCGGCAGGTCCTTCTTGAAGTTTTTGACCGCATTCTCCCAGCTGCCATACACGGGGTTGGGCAGCATAATAAACCTCTTGCCGAATTCATCTCTCACGGATTCGACGATCCGATACCGCTCCTCAATCGACTTTCCGTAGATATTGACCGGGAAGTCCTCGATGTTGTCGCCTACGTACAACACCAAATGGTACTTTTCTTCCAAGGCGATTTGGCGAGCCTGCTTGTCACCGTTAGCCCCCTTCTGCCGACACATCACGTGCTCTGTGTCCACAAACGGGCAACCGAGTTTCTTATAATTGTCCAAGGTTCCTTGATACTCTTGGTCGATCTTGCGATTGGTGACATAGTAGGGTTCCACGCCCTTTGAAGCCGCATAGTTCAAAAACTCCACGGCTCCCGGGACGGCTTTTCCGCTGGCGGTCGCCACCCAGTTGGACCACTGGCTCGGATACTCAAGGTCTTTGCCGATGACATATGCCTCGTACTCGTTGGCCTGAATCGTGGTGTCGTCCGTATCCACGATGATGATCCGCTTCTTGTCTGTCTTGACCTCCGCCAAGTCTTCATCGAGCGTCATCCGTGCGAAGTTATAGGCCTGCAGGCAGAGCGCGCGGTATTCCGCGGAAACCTGGACCCACAAGGTCGCCATGACGAGTTGCTCGTTAAGGTCCCTCAAAGTGTAGGTCTTCTCGCTCGGAGCGCTTTGCGCCGAAACATGCGGGCAGGCCGGGTCGATGGCCATCAAGCAGGCCATCAATAAAAGAAAGAACGATAAGAATTTTAATCCTGCGAGCCTGAAGGAGTGATGCTGGTTTGCAGCTTGCTTGCAGATTTGCGGGCGCCTTTTCATCAAGGTTGTGTATTCAGTCGGCGGCTTCATAGTTTCTCTCCGATCCTCGGCGGTTATAACGTTTTTACCAGGCACTCGATCATTTCTTCTCTGCGTTTGTTTTTATCGCCCAGCGCATTTCCAGTTGGCGTTTAAGATACGCGTCCTCCGGCGCTTCGAGCCAAGCGGTATACCAAATGTCGCCAAGCCTTTGACCGGCTTTCACAAGTTGTCCTTCGAGAAACGCTTTGCCTTCCATTCCGGCTTCGCCATCCCCGGAAAGCTTGCCCTTTTTCTCAAGCTGATAAAGCGGTTCGACCAATTTGTTCTGCTCAACAATGTAAGCCACAATCGCGCCGAACATTCCGTCGGCTCGCGCCGGATCGCCGACGCGTTCGGCGGGGTGGATTTTGCCGACCATCGTTTCCAATTTCAGCCCGCCGGTTTTGCGGAAGTAACCACCGTCAATCCACGCGTGGAACGTGTGAGCGGTCGTGTAGCCGTGCGGGTTGTCGCCTACCCAGCCGTTGAAGTGTATCGTCGTGTGGAGCGGTTGCGAGCCATCGCCGACGAAGTGTCCCATCACACCCATGACGTAAATGACGTTAGCTTCCGCGTTCGCAACTTCTTCGGGCGTGCCGCCGTCTTCCTGATAGGCTTTCAAATAACTGAAGCAAGATTTCAATTTTGCGAAATTCTCCACGATTGCCCAAGGCAGAAACCCCACCAACCCGCGCGTGTGATCCTGATCTTTAGCCGGGTCAATCGTCGGGAAACGCTCGGGGTGCATCGCGCGCGCGATCGCCAACTCCGATACAAAATCATAACGCAACGATGGCAACGTTTTCGGCGTCAGTCCGTAAAGCTTCAATTCCTCCAGATCAATATAGTGATCCGGAGGGTTGACATTACGCAGCGGCAGGTCAATTGAGTTACGCCAGCGATCCGGCTCGCCGGCGAGAAAGGCGATCCGCTCCCGCCCTGCGTGTGTCAACGCAAACGCTGGGAAATCCGCCGGGAGTGATGCCAGCGCGAGCTGGTTAATGACATAATGACCTTCGTAATCCCAGGCGCCGACGTTGCCAACACCAAGCCAGATAAACGCGAACAACACTCCTATGAGACCTATCAGTACCGACAGTCTATTTTTCATAGTTTAATCACCTTCGACATCGCTAATCGCAACTTACTGGGCTAAAGATGCGGATCTAGTATTACGGAAGCGTGAAGGCCATGTTACGGATGAGAGAATTCAGGCAAGCGGCAGCTGGAGCGGACGCGGTTCAGCTGCCGCTGTCGCAGTCCTGTTCTGTCACAAGAATTCCACAACCCGCTGCGCGCGGCGTCGGTGACGCTGTCACCATTCCGTTGCCGCGTTTTCACTTGTTTGTCTGCCAACTGTCACTTGAACCCGTCATGCTCAACGGCGTGACGAAGGGTGGACATCTCGTCCTGCAGGATAAAAACATCCCGGCCGCCACGGAGTGGACGTTGGACGGCGGCGGATGGATGTTCGTGCGCGTCGAACACGGACAGGGCGTGTTGCTGCGCCCGTCCGAGTCCTTTCTGATCGGCGCGGGGGACGTGCTGGTCCACAGCAATTCCGTCAGTTGTCAGTTGCGCGCCAGTCAACTCGGTGAACTACGCGTGCGCTATTTCCACGTGTATCCGGAAC
Source organism: Verrucomicrobiia bacterium (assembly GCA_049510215.1). Lineage (GTDB taxonomy): Bacteria > Verrucomicrobiota > Verrucomicrobiia > Palsa-1439 > Palsa-1439 > JBEKZD01. The sequence continues at coordinate 24,854 of JBEKZD010000023.1, read as the reverse complement.
TTCTGGTGGACATGCTTAGTCCCGTCGAGCGTCAACATCTCACAACCGTGCCGCCGCCGGGAAACGTGCTTTGTTGGTTTGGCGCCGACAGTCCCGTGGCTGTTCAGTTCGAAGCGCTTTGCCGGTTGGCCGACAAACAGGCGCGGCTCCAACAACGCTGTCTGATGCTGCAACTGGCCGCACCCATTCTCTGCGAATTAATTCCCAAGCCGGACGCCACGCCCGATAGGGTCTTGTCTGCCAAACACCGTTTTCAGCAGATCATCCAGCAAATGCCGGAAGAGGAATTGCAGTATCGCACGCCAGCCGAACTGGCGCGCATGTGCGGCTGCAGCGTGCGGCACTTCAGCCGCCTGTTTCGAGAGCAATTCGGCCATTCGCTCGTGCCCAAGCAGGTCGAACTGCGCCTCCAGAAAGCGCAGCAACTGTTGGCCGAGACCGACGCGAAGATCATCGATGTGGCTCTCCAGAGCGGTTACCAGCACGTCGGATTGTTTGTCGCCACGTTCAAACGACACTTCGGCCTCACCCCGTCCGAATGGCGAAAACGCCAGCGCCAGACTGCAAAGAGCAAGCGGAACGTCAAACACCACCGGCTGGTGAAATCACTGGTGCTCGTGGCCGGTTTGAGCGCCGCGATTTGTATGTCGTCGTTCGGCGACATCTTCGACAGGCCGTACGATGGCGGTGTTGACGAAAGCGGCGATGACAAGACCACCAAGGTCGTAGAAGTCGCGCCAAGTTCGGTCTTCATAAACTAATGATCGACCAGTCTCCTTCCTTCGGAGAGCGCGAGCAGTCTGGACTTTCCGACGTGTCGCCACGGGAGAATAACAACCCGACGACAGGTCTACGCCGACGCGACAGTAAAATAGAACGAGCTGCCCTTTCCCGGCTGGCTTTCCACCCAGACGCGACCGCCGTGGGTCTGGATGATGTGTTTGACGATGGAAAGACCGAGCCCCGTTCCGCCCATTTCCCGGCTCCGGGCCTTGTCCACTCGGTAGAATCGTTCGAAAATGCGGGGCAAATGTTCCGCGGCGATGCCCGGGCCGTTGTCGGCGACGCACACTTCGACCTCGCCGCCCTTTTCTTTGGCCGAGACAGCGACGCGACCGCCGGGCTGGGTGTATTTGATTGCGTTGTCGAGCAGGTTGAACAGGACTTGATGCAGCCGCTGCACGTCAGCGCGCACCGCGGGCAACTCGTCAGGGACTTCCGCGACAATGGTCATGGATTTTTCCTGAGCGCGCTGCTTCAGTCCCTCGAGAACGGCTCCGACTTCGGCGCGGAGTGAGACGGGCGCGAGGTTCAAGCGCGCCTGTTGGGATTCCAGTTCCGAGATACTGAGCAGGTCGTCGATCAACGCTTCCAATCGCCGCGAATGTTTCTCGATGGTCTGCAGAAACTGCTTGGAGGTCGGTTCGTCAGGCGGTTGTTCGTCGAGCAGCGTTTCGACGTAGCCTTTGATGATCGAAAGCGGCGTGCGCAACTCGTGGCTGACGTTGGCGACGAATTCCTTGCGGATGTTCTCCAGTTGTTTGATGCGCGTGATGTCGTGGAAGACGACGACCGCGCCCGTCGGTGCGCCGTGGCGCCCCCGCAGACAAGCCGCGTTCGTGTCGAAGACTCGCTCCTCAGGTCCGAAGAACGACAGCTCGCGCGCGTTGACCTGCCCGCTGGCGAGAGCTTCGCTGACAAGGTCCTGCAGCGGCGTGCTGCGAAACGCTTCCATAACGGTTTTGCCGAGCGCTGAGTCTGGGAGGTTAAGCTGCCGCCGCAACGTGTCGTTGGCCAGGCGGATTTTTCCCGAAGCGTCCACTACGAGAACGCCCTCAATCATGTTGGCCACCGTCGCGTTCAACTCCGCTTTCTCCGCCGTCAACTCGCGCAAACGCGCGTCGAGTTGCGCGCTCATCTGGTTGAGAGCGCCGGCCAGTTCGCCCAACTCGCCCCCGATCCGCTCCGGCGCGCGCGCCGCGAAATCGCCACCGGCGACCCGGGTCGCCATCTGACGCATGGCATCAATCGGCCCGCTGTAGCGCCGCGCCAACCAGAACAGAAATGGAATGTCGATCAACCCGACGATGAGACTGACGATGGCCACGGTGCGCCGCACACGGCTGGTCGTTTGCGCGATCTCATGGAGCGGCAACGCGACCCGAACGAAACCGAGCAGTTGCGACGAGGGCGGCGGGGAATGGACCGGAACGGCCACGTACAACAAATCGACTCCAATCGTTCTGCTATGGCGCCGCGCGCTGCCGACGCCGTCTCGCATTGCCGCCTGCACTTCCTCCCGTTTCAGGTGATTCTCGATCTGGCCGAGTTCTTCGGGCGCTTTGTCGGATTCGCCGACGACCGTTCCGTCGGCAGTCACGACCGTGACGCGCAAACCGGTCTGGTTTCCCAAGTCGTGTGCGAGATGATCGATCTCTTCGACGTTGAGGGGCTGCGCAGCCAGTTTGTCGCCGAACACCTCACGCGTCAGCCTGGCTTCGCGTTCCAGGTCATGCTGAATCCTGCGCACGAGGTACGGCGGCAGGGTCAGGTCGATGCAGGTGATGATCAGCAACAACAACGCTGCCAGCAACGCCGCCAAACCCAGAAACCATTTCCACTGCAGCGACAGTTTCACATTGACGCCTACGATAGCGGACAAGCGGGGCGGATGCAACGGAATCAGGCCCGCCGAATGAGAAGCAAGTTGTTGCCAATCCGTCCCAAATCCGCTACACACGTAGGGCGAGGGGGAGGCACCATGCTCAGACGACTGATCCCGCAGGAATATGACTTTTTCGATTATTTCGAGAAGGCCGCGGCCCATGCTGTCAGCGCGGCCAAGCTGTTGCTGAAATTGACGGAGAACTACGGCGACGCCGACCCGATTGCGCGCGAACTCAAGGAAGTCGAGCACGCCTGTGATGACGTGGCGCACATCACGATGGAGCGCCTGAACAAAACGTTCATCACTCCGCTGGATCGGGAAGATATTCACGAGATGATTCTGCGCATCGATGACGTGGTGGATTTCACCAACGCGGCGGCAGGCCGGATGACGTTCTTTGGAGTCAGCAAGCCAACAACCCACGCGATCAATCTCGCCAAGCAAATTGTGCGCGGCTGCGAAAAGTTGTCGGCAGCGGTGCGCGGGATGCGCTCACCGCGAAGCTACGACCAGGTCATGCGCGATTGCATCGCCATTCACGAGGTCGAAAACGCCGGCGATGATATTCTGCACGACGCACTGGCCGAGCTGTTTGCCACGGAGAAAGACCCGATCCAGGTCATCAAATGGAAGGACATCTACGAAACCATGGAGCATGTGACCGACTGCCTCGAAGACGTCGCCAACGTGCTGCAAGGCGTAATGGTCAAGATGAGCTAACGCAGCGAGCACCATGCTGGCATTTCTTCGAGACCTGAGTGACATCTTCCACCACCCGTACATCGCGCTGATTTTTTTGGCGGCCCTCGGGTTTGATTTTAGCAACGGTTTTCACGACGCCGCCAACTCGATCGCGACGATTGTCGGCACGCGGGTGCTGCGGCCATTTCAGGCGGTGTTCTGGGCGGCCTGGTGGAATTTTGCCGCCGCGTGGTTTTTTGGTGTGCATGTCGCCAACACCGTTGCGACGTGGGTGCACGCCGACTACGTGACAGCCGAAGTAATCTTCGCGGGACTGCTCGGAGCGATCGTCTGGAACCTCATCACCTGGTACAGCGGCCTGCCGTCCAGTTCGTCGCACGCGCTGCTGGGAGGTTTTGGCGGAGCAGCCATCGTTCACGCCGGAAAGTGGGTCGACGTGTTGTACATGGGCAAAGTGGTGGTGACGGTGGAATTCATCGTGATCGCACCGTTGGTCGGTTTGGTTCTTGGATTGGTGTTCGTGTTCATCCTGATGTGGGTGTTTCGCAAGGTCTCACCCATCAAAATGGACCGCTGGTTTCGGGTCGCGCAGTTGGGATCCGCAGCAGCTTACAGTCTTGGTCACGGCACGAACGACGCCCAGAAAACAATGGGCATCATCGCCGCGTTGCTGTACGCCAGCATCTGGAAAACCCAGCAGGCCGCCTTCGCCACGGGCAAGATCGAGTTTCCGTTCTGGATCGTGCTGGTGTGCCACCTGGCGATCGGTCTTGGCACTATGGCAGGCGGCTGGCGCATCGTGAAAACCATGGGGATGAGAATCACAAAGTTGCGCCCGTATGACGGCGCCTGCGCCGAGTTGGCTGCCGCCACCTCGTTGTTCACCTCGGCGGCGATGGGGATTCCCGTGAGCACGACGCACACCATCGCAGGCGCAATTGTCGGCGTCGGCGCAGTTCACCGCTTGTCAGCCGTTCGCTGGGGCGTGGCCCGGCAGGTCGTCTGGGCGTGGGTACTAACGATTCCTTGCTCGGGGATCGTGGCGGCATTGGTGTATTGGGCACTGATGCTGGTGCGATAACGCTGGTCAGGACGCATCGGAAAAACGATAGCCCACACCGCGCACGGTCTCGATGTAATCGGCAGCCTTGCCGAGTTTATCCCGCAAACGGCGGACATGCGTGTCCACGGTGCGCGTGTCCACGTCGCCTTCGTAACCCCACACATCGGTGAGCAGGCGATCCCGCGTCTGCACGCGCCCGCGCCGCTCCATCAACATCGCCAGAAGTTTGAACTCGGTCGCGGTAAGTTCGATCGCGTTGCCTTTGAGAGCGGCCTCGTGTTTGGCGATGTCCACGATGAGATCGCCGCATTTCAGAACCTCTGTGGGGGCGCCTTTGCCTTGCGCTCGGCTGAGGATTTTTTTGACGCGCAACACCACTTCCCGCGGACTGAACGGCTTGGTCACGTAGTCATCCGCGCCCAGTTCGAGGCCAACGATGCGATCCACCTCTTCTGCCTTCGCCGTCAGCATGAGGATGGGAATCGAGGCGGTTTTCGGATCGGCTCTCAACTGCTTGCAGACCTCTGTGCCTTCGACCTGTGGCAGCATCAGGTCCAGAATGATCAGCGAAGGAAATCCATCCCGCGCCTTTTGCAGCGCCGTCACCCCGTCGCGCGCCGTGGCGGTTTTGTAGCCCGCCTTTTGGAGGTTATACACGAGCAGATCCACGACATCCTGCTCGTCGTCAACAATCAGTACAGTCTCGCTCATGCTCTCAACTTCGTGACAACGTTGTCACATCCGCACGGCGGCCATGTGACAATCCGGTTACGAACCTAGCGTCCGACAACATCTTCGGGCAGCGCAAGCACGGCGCCTTTGCTGGCGCTGGTGACCAAGCGACAGTAACGACCGAGCCAGCCGGTGCTGATCTTCGGCGCGGGTTTCTTCCAGGCCGCGCGGCGCTGCGCCAGCGTGGCGTCGTCCACTTTCAGCGTGATCGTGCGGCGCGGGATGTCGATGAGAATCGTGTCGCCGTTGGCGACAAGCGCAATCGGGCCGCCTTCCGCTGCTTCCGGGCTGATATGACCGAGGCACAAACCCGCTGTGCCGCCGGAAAACCGGCCATCGGTAATGAGCGCGACCTTCTTGCCGAGTCCCTGGCCGCGAATCATCGAGGTCGGCGAAAGCATTTCAGGCATGCCGGGGCCGCCCTTCGGTCCCTCGTAGCGAATGACGACGACGTGGCCGGGCCTGACCTCCCGTTTGTGCAACGCGTCGAGGCATTCATCCTGCGATTCGAAGACGATGGCCTTACCCTCGAAGACGAAACACTCCGGATCCACGCCCGCCGCTTTGATGACCGCGCCTTCCGGCGCGAGATTGCCGAACAACACCGCCAGTCCGCCATCCGCCGTGAACGGCGCTTCGATCCGGTGAATGACTTTTTCGTCCATGATCTCGGCGCGCGCGATGTTTTTGCCAAGCTTCTTGCCCGTGATGGTGATTGTGTCAAGGTGCAACGCGCCCGGTTTGCGGCTCAGTTCCTTCAGGATGGCACTGATGCCGCCCGCGCGATCCACGTCCTCGAGGTGCACGTCGGGTTTCGAGGGCGCAACCTTGCAGATGCAGGGGATGCGTGCCGAGACTTCGTTGAGCCGTTCCAACGGATAATCCACGCCGGCCTCGCGTGCGAGAGCGAACGTGTGCAACACCGTATTGGTTGAGCCACCCATTGCCATGTCGAGCGCAAACGCGTTGTCGAGCGACTTCGCCGTGACGATGTCGCGGGGACAAATGTTCTTCTCCACCAATTTCATGATCTGGCGGGCCGCAGCGCGCGCCAGTTTCTTGCGGCGCGGATCGACGGCGAGAATCGTGCCGTTGCCGGGCAACGCCATGCCAATGGCTTCCAGCAGACAATTCATCGAGTTGGCCGTGAACATGCCCGAGCAGCAACCGCAGGTCGGGCAGGCGATGTCCTCCAGCAGTTTCAGCCGCTCGGCGGAGATTTCGCCGGTCTGCAATTTGCCGACGGCCTCAAAAATCGTGATCAGGTCTGCGGAGCCGCCCTCGGGCAGCCGGCCCGCCTTCATCGGGCCGCCGGTGATGAAGATGGTGGGGATGTTGACGCGCACGGCGGCCAGGAGCATGCCGGGCGTGATCTTGTCGCAGTTGGAAATGCAGATCATGGCGTCGAAACAATGCGCCTGCACCATCGTTTCCACCGCGTCGGCAATCAACTCGCGGCTCGGCAGCGAGTAGCGCATGCCGAGATGCCCCATCGCGATCCCATCGTCCACGGCGATCGTGTTGAACTCGAACGGCATGCCGCCCGCCTTGCGCACCGCGGCCTTGACGACCTCGGCGAACTTCTTCAGGTGCACGTGCCCCGGCACGATGTCCGTGTAGGAGTTGGCGATGCCGATGAATGGTTTTGCCATGTCGGCGTCGGTCACGCCGCACGCCTTCAACAACGCGCGATGCGGCGCGCGGTCCGGGCCGGCTTTAACAGTGTGTGATCTCATGGTGTTATCCCTTTCGTAGCTGACACAAACGCCATGCTGGCACTATAGCTCCTTTTTCGCCGCGGACAATCCGTGGCGAGTGCTGGTCAGCCTGAACGATTCTGGAAGCAATTCCGAGAGCAGATGAATGCGAACGCGGCGAATATTACGCGAGTCTGCGCACACGACAATGCAATCGCCGAATTCGGCGAGCGCTTGGCGGCAAGCGCCGCATGGGCTGAGCCGGGCGTGCGGAGCAACACAGGCGATGGCTTGGAATTCCCTGTGACCTTCGCTGACCGCTTTGCCGACTGCGATCCGCTCGGCGCAGATCGTCAGACCGTAGCTGGCGTTTTCCACGTTCGCGCCAGTGTAGACTTTTCCGCCTTTGGTGAGGAGCGCGGCGCCGACGCGAAACTTTGAGTAGGGGGCGTGGGCGTTGCGTCGAGCGGCAAGGGCGGCGGTGATGAGCTTGCGGAATCTGTGAGGCGTGGTCGTCACAGCAGATTCACAAATTCAGTCAGCAGCTTGCCGAGTTTGTCTTGCGAGGCTTTGCTGATTTCCAGCACTTCCTCATGCGAGAGTTTCTTGCTGGTGATCCCCGCTGCGAGGTTGGTGATGCAGGAAATTCCGGCAACTTCGATGTTGTGGTAACGGGCGATGATGACTTCGGGGACGGTGCTCATGCCGACGGCGTCGGCGCCCAGCCAGGCGAACGCCTTGATTTCTGCGGGCGTCTCGTAGCTTGGCCCGGTGGTGGCGAGGTAGACACCGTGCCGCACCATCATCTGCAATTTTTCGGCAGCGGCATCCAACTTTTCACGCAGTCGCCCGGAATACGCCTGGCTCATGTCCACGAACTTCACACCGCCGTTGTCGTTCATACCCAGCAGCGGATTGACGCCCATGAGATTGACGTGGTCTTCGATGATCATCAGATCGCCGGGATTGAACTGCGGATTGATGCCGCCCGCTGCATTGGTGACGATCAGCACTTTGACGCCGAGGGCATCGGCGACGTTAACCGGATAAACGATCTCCGCCAACGTGCGGCCCTCGTAGTAGTGGAATCGGCCACTGAGCACCATCAACTTCCTGCCTGCCAACTCACCGAAGATCATCTGGCCGGCGTGGCCCGCCACGGTCGGTTTCGGAAAATGCGGGATGTCCGTGTAGGAGATGACAATGGGCTTGGCGACGTCCTTCGCAATCCCGCCCAGAGCTGAGCCCACGATCAACGCCGCATCGGGCTTGAAGCCCGCGAGTTTTGACTCCAGAAATTCCTTCGTTTCCTTGACGTTCGCCATCATTGCTCTGAATTCCTCACTCGATCTTCTGCGTGACGAGTCTTGGTCTGGCCAAAACGCGCTCTGCTGAAATTCCATACGCTTGCTGTACCATCTGCTCGGCTTCGGCAGCCCGAGCAGCATCACTGTAATGCATGATCATCAACGGTTCACCGGCGGCGACGCGGTCGCCGATTCTTTTCGGTTGCTCGAACCCGGCGGCGAAATCAATCCGATCGCTCGCCAGTTTGCGGCCGCCGCCCAAAGCGATCACCGCGTAGCCGATCTGGTCGCACTCAATTGCGTGGACGTAACCAGAGGTCTTGGCAGCGATTGGCTTTGTCTGCCTCGCCGCGGGCAAACGGTTCACATTCTCGCAAACCCGAGCGTCGCCTCGTTGGGCGGTAATCATCTCGGCAAATTTCTCCAGCGCCTCTCCGCTTGCCAGTTTCTTTTGCAGGATTTCCTTCGCCTCTGCAACACTTTTTGTTGCGCCTGCCATCAACAGCATCTCCGCCGCGAGCGCGAGCGTGACTTCCATCAGGCCGTCCGCCTTCGTCTTTCCGCTCATGATCTCGATGCATTCGCGCACTTCCAGTGCGTTGCCGATGCATTGGCCGAGCGGCTGATTCATGTCCGTCTGCAGCGCGCAGACCTTCTTGCAGTAGCGTTTCCCGACCTCGACCATCGCACGGGCCAACTTCAGCGAAGCCTCCCGTGTGCGCATGAATGCGCCGCTGCCCCATTTGACATCGAGCATGAGGCCGTCAACGTTCTCCGCCAGCTTCTTGCTCATGATGCTGGCAACGATCAACGGCAGGCATGAAACGGTGGCGGTCACGTCCCGCAGCGCGTACAGCTTTTTGTCGGCGGGAGCAATCTCGGCGGTCGGCCCCGTGATTGCACAGCCGACCGAATCGGTAACCTGCACCAGTTCTTCCAGCGAGAGGTCCGTGCGAAACCCTGGGATGCTTTCGAGTTTGTCCAACGTTCCGCCGGTCGGCCCGAGGCCACGCCCCGAGATCATGGGGACCCTGACGCCGCAGCATGCGACGAGCGGTGCGAGGATGAGTGAAACCTTGTCGCCAATGCCGCCCGTACTGTGTTTATCGGCGTAAAACGAGCCGTTGCGTTCCCATTCGACGACCTTGCCGCTTTCCAACATCGCGCGCGTCAGCCACATCGTCTCGTCGAAGTTCATTTCCTGAAAACAAATCGCCATTGCCAGAGCGGCCATCTGGCAATTCCCCGCGCGTGAATCCCACGACGAAGAAGCGAATCTCCTCTTGGGTCAACGCCTTCCCGTCGCGTTTGTTTTGGATGATCTGAGCGGGAAGCAGCATGCGTGGCGTTACCAGAACAAAACGGCCTGCTCCAGGCGCTTCGGAGCAGGCCGCTGAAACAGCATTGGCAGATTACTTCAGCGGCCCCCAGCTAAACAGAAGCTGGTAGAAATTGAAGAGGAGGACGCCGAGCTGTCTGGCTAGATAGCCGAGGGGGCGGAGCGGTTTCAGTCCTTCGCCCTGAATCGTGCCGCCCGCGCGGATCAAATCGACCTGCGCTGCCAGTTGCTGCAATTGGGACTCACTCAATCGAGCCAAGCGGGTGCTGACTTGCTCGCGGCTGATTCCCAAGGCCGTCAATTGTTCGGCCACAATCTTCTCGCTGAGAAATGCGTCGACCTTTTGCAGGGCTGCTGACCCGCGCGCTGATTCAATAGATTCAACGGGTGCCGCCCACACGGAAGCGGACAGACCGACAAGTGCGACGGCTAGTGCGACATGCAAAAGAGTGATCTTCATAAATCGCCTCCAGTGTTACGTCCCCACTATACGCAAACTCACGGGGCTGACAAGGAAATTTTTTCCGCGTCCCCAATCCAGTTCGACGAGCGTGGTATCGGCCCATAATTCGGATTTGGGGCAGACCGGAAGACGGTGGTGGACAGGGAAAGACGTTCAGTGCGTAGCCGAGGGGGCGGGGTTGGACAGCTTCTGGCAGGTGGCGTCGAGAAACTCCAGCGAGCGGCGGGCGACCTCGGGTGCGCGATGGCTGTCGCACGAAAGTTCCACGTTGATCAGGCCGTTGTATTTGTTGTCGGACAGCACGCGCAGGATGACCAGGAAATCCAGTTCGCCTTCGCCGAACATCAGGTGCTCGTGTTTGCGGTCGCGGATGTCTTCGATGTGGATGTTGCGGATCAGGTTGGCGAATTTGCCGTAGACTTGTCGGAACGGAGCGGTCTCCGTGCAGAAAACGTGGCCGATGTCCAGTGTCAGACCGAAGCGGGCGCTCGTGATGTGCTTCTTCAGCACCTCGAACTTCGCCATGTCGTTGACCAGCATTCCCGGTTCAGGCTCGAACGCCAATTGCACCCCGCGGCGCTTGGCGTGCTCGGCCAATTGCAGGCAACCCGTGACCAGCCAGTCCCAGGCCTGATGCTCGGGAGCGTTCGGTTCGGGCGCGCCCGACCAGAAGCTGACGCACTCGGCATTCAGCGCATGCGCGATGTCGATGGCGCGACGCAAAAACTCCAGCCGGATCTGGCGGCCCTCAACGCTGACGAGTGTCGGGTAATGCTTGCGTTGCGGGTTCAGCAGGTAACGCGCGCTCGTCTCCACCACCACGCGCAGCTTCAGTTTCTCCAGCAGTTGCCGCAGCCGCAGCCAATCAGCGGGTTCGGTGGTGAAGGGGTTGCAGTGATGATTGTCCAGCGTCAGCGCGACGCCACGGTAGCCGCAGTCGGCAATGATCTCGAGCGCCTCTTCGAGTTTGTGGTGCGCAAATCCGTTGGTATTGTAGCCGAAACTCAGGTTCATCTCGCGTGCTGTCCCGGCGCCATGCGACTCGCGATCTCGCAGCGCCAATAGGCTCGAAAAATAGCGTGAGTCTGCTAGATTTGCCAGTGCAAATGAGAAGGAATGGGAGATTTCCAGCCGTCGTCGCCGGAAGCGCAATGACAGGGTTGCTCTGCCTTTTGCTTGCGGAATCTTGCGTCGCCACCGTTTCTCCTCCGCTGTCGTTCAGCGATCCGAATCTGCTGCGAGACGCTCAGACGCTTCACCAGCGCGACCCTGCGCGCGCCGCACTGTTTCAGGGCAGGGGCATCAAACTGGCCGGTGAAGGTAGATTCGAGGAAGGGTTGCAGCAGTTCAGTCGCGCCGCCGCCCTTGATCCCGACAACTCCGCGATGTTGATCAACATGGCGTATTGCCTCGACAAGCTGCGCCGCTACGAACAGGCCATTACTGAACTTCAGCGTGCCGAAAAGCTCGATCCAAAGAATCCGATCGTCTATTTGAATTGGGGCAACTCCCTCCTCAATCTGAAGAAATACCAGGAAGCCCTTGAGCCGCTGCAAAAGGCCGGCGACCTCGCCCCCAGCAATGCGCTCGTTCGCATCAATCTCGCCGCCGCCCTCACCAACTTGGGGCGACACAAGGAAGCCGCGGGCGAACTTGAACGAGCCGCTGCGATTGACTCGAAGAATCCCATCATCTTTCTCAACTGGGCCGTCATCCTGTCGACCGAAGGTGAGACCGCCCAAGCGATCGCGAAATACGAGCGGGTCATCGAGCTCGATCCAAAGAATTTGTCCGCCTACTACAACTGCGCCGCGCTGCTGGAAAGGATGGGCCGCCTCGATGGCGCGATTGAGAAGATTCGGGCGGCCATCACCGTTGAACCCGACAACGCGATGCTTAAGGACATTCTCGCGCGTCTCGTGCAGGCCCAGCGCCAGCCCCGCTCCGAGCGGGGCCAGCAACTGCCCGCCATCAGCGCACCCGCCGGGTCGCAGTAGTCCCGAGCCATTTCTGGGAGGCGCACGGCGCTGACTTTCGGAATAGGCAGACGGATCGTGACGCCCGTGTCATCCAAACGGGCAAGCCGGCTGGCCTCGTTTTCGCTACTGGCAGCGAAATCTGACTTTTTTCTAAGAAAGAACTCAATGGGGGTCGCGTCGAATTATTCTTCATTTCAACCGGGAGACGGGGTGGGATCTCCACAAGGCACGCGGTGACGCGACAAGCGGCATACCTCGGATACCGATGTATCGGCTCGAAAGCCTCATGGAACGAGGCTCGCCGCATGGAACGGGGTAAACTTTCGAGGCGAGTCACAAGCTGCGCGTTCCCGCGTACGGGATAAACTTTGCGGTTTGCCGTGAGGCGACAAATCCGCAGCGGGCTTCACGATCTGTTTGCCCGCCCTCATTCGGGGCTGGAAAATGAGGGCATCGTCGGCCACAATGCCGCGCTGAATGCAGATCAAGCTGCCGAAATTCCTCACCGCGCTCGTGGTCGTCCTCGCGCTGGCGTTTCCATTACTGCTGGCGCTGGAGAAAATCCACGAGTCGGACGCGTTTTGGCATCTCAGGACAGGTGAGTGGATTCTGACACACGCTCAGATTCCTCGGGTGGATTCCTATTCCTCAACCGTCGCGGGAAAGCCATGGCTCGACTGGGAATGGTTGTTTCAGGCTGCGATGTACGTTGTTTACGCGGCCGGCGGCTTCAACGCGCTCGTGATCGCCAAAGCCGTGATGAGCGCGCTGACTGGATTGCTGATCTTTGAAACCAGCCGCCGCAATGGGACGGGCCTTCTGCTGGCAGCGACGGTGGTGATGCTGGCGTTCGTGGCGGCGCGCGAGCGGCTGGAGATGCGGCCCGACTTGGCGTTGCTTTTGTTCGCAGCGGCAACAATGGCAATGTTGGAAGCAGCACGACGCGGTCGGTTGAAGTGGTTATGGTGTTTGCCGTTGCTGCAGGTGATTTGGGTCAACTGTCACGCATCCTTTCCGCTGGGCATTTTTCTCGTGGCGGCGTATGGGATGGTGCTCGGCGTGGAGTTTGCGGTTAAAAGGCAGTGGCGTTCTTGCGGGCTGGTTGTGTCGGTGCTGGCGCTGACGTGCGGCGCGTGTCTGGTGAACCCTTACGGAATCGGATTGATCGAGCATGCGATTGCCCAAACTCGCGACGCCAGCCCCGCCGGCGCGATTGGAGAGTGGCAGCCGACGCGACAATTGTTGTTCACTGAACCCAATTGGGCGTTGCGAGTCTTTTGGTGGCTGTTCTGGCTGAATCCGCTTTTTCTCATCGCGCGCTTGGCGGTCGAGCGACGACAATTTCCCTGGGCGCATGCTTTGGTCGTCGCCGGCATGAGTGTATTGGCGCTGCGAGCCAACCGATTCACGGCGATCTACGCGGTTGTCACTGCGCCGATTCTGGCAGGGGCGGTGACACAGATCGCCAAGAAGACGGTGGGAACGCGCAGCCATGCGCTCCTGCGGTTGGCGGGAGCGACGGCAGTCTGTGCGCTTGCGGTCTTTCTGATTTGGGCAGTGGTTACAAATCGGTGGTCGCAGGACGAAGACCGCGCGGCGCGGTTCGGGTTGGGTGTTGACGAGCAGACGGTTCCGTTTCGGGCGCTGTCTGCGTTGGACCAATTGTCCGCGAGTCCGGGATTGTTCAACACCTTTTCCTCGGGCGGACTGCTGATCTGGAACTCTGTTCCGCGGCGGCGCGTGTTCATCGACGGACGGGCGAATCTCTATGGCCGCGAGTTTCTCGATGAGTATCGTGCTGCGATGCGCGATCCGGAGAAGTGGGAGGCGTGGATGCGTGAGCGCGATGTTTCGATCGTCTTTGTCGAATACGGAACCGACGACGGGGTGCTGCTGCGACATCTCGCCGAGAGTCCGGCGTGGTCGCTCGTCTATTTCGATCATGCGGCCTGCATCTTCACGCGCGCCGGTCGGGCGAGCACGCAGGTCCCGTGGAACGACGCCCACGCCGTTTGGCAATATACCCACAGAGTGGCCGATGAAGTGGCGGGCGCCGACCCATACGCCTGGGGACGCGCGCTGGCGACAATGGCGAGTTTTCTGATGGTCTGCAGCCGGACGAACTCGGCGGAACGATTGTTCGCCGAGGCGGTGGCGGCGAATCCGCGGATCTCGGAAGCGTGGATGAATCTCGGCGTGATCGAGCGCAATCGCGGGCAATTTGATCGCGCCATGGAATTGATCAACCAACTCCTGGGGCACAATCCCGATTATTATCCGGCGCGGATCATGCGCGCCGAGATCACGGCGCGGCGCGGCCATGTCGACGCGGCCGTTGCCGAAGTCGAGGAGGTGTTGTGGCGTGTCCCGCGTTCGGCGGAGGCCTGGTCCGTGCGGGCACAGTTGGCCGTGCAGCAGGGGGATCGCGAGAAGGCGATTCGTGCACTGCAGCGTGTCGTGGCCGTGCAGGCGGACGACCCGACCGTGTATTGGTTTCTGGCGCGGTTGTTGGCGGGACAAGGCAGCGCGGACGAGGCGATACGGGCCTATGAGAATTGCCTGCGGTTCTGGGTCGGTTCGCCCGAAAAGAAGAAGCAGATTGAGGGCGAACTCCAAAAACTGCGTGACAGCAAGCCAAAGCCGTAAATCGGACTTGCGCGAAGAAGTTTTTTTACTATTGTTCCGGCGGCATGAGGAGGCAATGTGAGGCATGGAAGAACTGACGTGTCCAAATTGCAACATCGACGTCGACCCAGACGAACTGAAGCGGAATAATCTGCATTGTCCGACGTGCGGCTTCGACATGAGCGAATCGTCGGGGGGCCTGGACGATTTCGACGACGAAGAGGACCGGGACGACGAGGAAGAAGAAAAGGAAGAGGAGAAAGAAGAATGATAATCCTCTGCACTCGGCCTTCTGATTCCGGGTGGAAATGAATGTTAATTGAGACGTTCAAGGCTGGGCCCGTTGCCACGAACGGATATCTCGTCTGCGACCACCCTGGTGGCCGCGCCTTGGTGATTGATGCGCCGCTGGGAAGTGCGACCGAAATGGTTGCGCAGGCCCACAAGTGGGAGACTCCGATTGAATACCTGATCAACACCCACGCCCACTGGGATCATTTTCTCGATAACGCCGCGCTGCTGCGCCTGACGAAAGCCAAGTTTGGGATCCATCGCGACAGCGCGCCGTTGTTGACGTTGTCCCAAGCCAAGATGTTCGGCCTCGACATCGAGATCGAGCCGACGAAGCCCGACTTCTTTCTTGAGGAAGGCAAGCCGCTCGAAGTCGGCGCGCTGAAGTTCGAGATTCTTCACTGCCCCGGTCATTGCCCGGGCAGCATTGTGCTCTTTGAACCGCGCGAGCGCATCGTGTTCGTCGGTGACGTTCTGTTTGCTGGCTCGATCGGGCGCACGGATTTGCCCGGCGGCGATTACGAGACGCTGCTTCGTTCGATTCGCGAGAAATTACTTCCGCTCGGCGACGACGTGCGCGTGTTTTCGGGTCATGGGCCGGCGACGACCATCGGTCAGGAGCGGTTGCGTAATTCGTTTTTGCTCGTTTGACCCTTGAAAATCAATGGTTGCAAGCGGGTCGGGGGTTTTGTAGGATGCCCGAAACCTTAACCTCAAGGAGGATCAAACAAAGTTATGGCTAAAATGACGAAGTCGGCGACCCTGAGCACGCTCGCCGCGAAGACCGGTCTCTCGAAGAAACAAGCGGGACTGTTCATCGACGAGTTGGTGAATCTGGCCTACAAGGAAGCGAAGAACTCGTTCACGATTCCTGGCCTCGGCAAGTTGGTCCTGGTCAATCGCGCGGCGCGCTTGGGGCGCAACCCTGCCACGGGCGCGCAGATTCAGATTCCCGCCAAGCGCGTCGTGAAGTTCCGTATCGCCAAAGCGGCGAAAGACGCCATCCTCGGCTGAAAGCAATTCGCGCAGATTTCAGTCTCGCTCGGGGCGGGATCAACGGGATTTGCAGCGAAGCAAGTGTGGGCGGCTCGAACATCCTTCGGGCTGCCCTTACTTTTGGGAGGTTTCCTTCACGGATCTCTTTGTGAAGGCCGTGATGTTGTGGATGCCGGCGGCACGCGCCGCATCGACGATGGAGACCACCGTTCCGTAGCTGGCTTTCTTGTCGGCCGACAGTTCCAGCAGCACGTCCGGGCTCTTCGTCTTCGCGCCGCGCAGCGCCTGTTCGAGATCGGCGATGCCGATCTGCTTCTGCTCCTTGCCGAGATAGATTGTCCCCTCCGCCGCAACCGTGATGCTCAGATGCGGAATCTTCTCTTTCCCGATCTCTTCCGCCGTGCGCGCTTCGGGCAATGTCACTTTGACGGCGGTGGGCGCGTTGGACGCCACCCGAAACGTCGTCGAGGCGATGAAGAAGATCAACAGGATAAACAGGATGTCCACCAGATTGATGACCTGGATGCGCGGCGAGCGGCGCGGGGGAGGTGTTTCGAAGATGCGCATGGTCGGCAGCGGCTAGCGGTGGTACAAGCGTGTGAGCAGCTCGTTGGTGTGCCGTTCCAGTTCGAGCACGAGCAGTTCAATTCGTCGGCGGAAAAACATATACGCCGAGAGCGCAGGAATGGCGATGCCCAGGCCGACCATCGTTGCGGTCAACGCCATATAAATGCCGCGCGAGATCTGCGCCGGCTCGCCGAGGCCCTTGGCCGCGACGTCGTTGAACAGGTGCACCATCCCGATGACCGTGCCCAGCAACCCCAGCAGCGGCCCCAACTCGGCGATCAACGCCAGCGTCGTCAGCCCGCGCTCCAGCTTGCCGAGAATCTGGCGGGCAGCCGACTGCATCGCCTCGACGTTTTCCGATTTGTGCAGCGAGGCGTGCGCGAACGACACCTGCACCAACTGGCCCAACACCGTTTTGTCCCGTTGGCTTAACTGACGGACCTTTTCCAGTTGTTCGTGCGACATCGGCTGCTGCTCGATGGCCTCCGCCAGCGCCGCCGAGATGATCCCTTTGCGCCGCAACGCCCACACTCTATCCAGGATGATTGCCAGGCCCGCCACCGAACACACCGCCAGCGGCGTCATGACGATCCAATTCTGCGCAAACCATTCCGGCATTTGAGTACCCTCCAAGCACTTGACTAGTAATAAAACGTGAAATTGACTTCGCGCGGCTCTTTCCCGACCAACATCCGCAGCTTCTCAGGGAACGGCGCGAACGGAGCCGAGTCTACAATGGCTTTCTCGCAAAACAACGCCAAAATCTGTCCCGCCGTGTTCTCTTTGATTTCCATTCCTTGCACCATGCCATCGTCGAGCAACTGAAAATGCAGCGTCACTTCGCCCCCACGCTCGTACAACTGGTTCTTTTCGATCAACGCGTACCACCGGCTCTGCACCGCCACGACGATCTGGTGGTCGTACGCGCCGAACGGGCTGTCCGCCACGTCAAACGCCGCGACGCCAATGTGGTTAACGCCCGAAGCGACGAGATGCGATTTCGCCGCTACAATCTCGCGCTGCGAGCCGGTGCCCGCCGATCCGGGTGACGGCGCGCGATACTCTTGCGGCTGCGCTGGCGGTGAAGGTTCCGTTTGCGGCGCTTGCGGCGCGATTGCCGCTTCCGGGGGGAGCATCGCAAACTGTTTTTCCTCGGCGGCATTCAGTCCTTTGTCGGCTACTTGCTTGGGCTGCTCAGCGACAGCGACAGGTGGCGGCGATGGAGGCGATGGCTTCGCCACGGGCGCGGGCTGCGAGTTGGCGACGACGGCCGGCGGCGAAGCGGGAGGCGACGGTAGCGCGGGCGGCGCAACCGGCACGGAGGGCGCAACCGGCGCGGACGGCGGGCCAAGATTCGGCACGACGTTTTCGGTGCTCATCACCCGTGTCTCTTTGCCCTCCAGGTAGGGCGTGTCACCCGTTTTGCCTGTCGGGTTCACAGGATTGGCGGCAACCGTTGCCCGGTCCGAATAATACTTGGCGTCCTTCGGCTGCTCGCCGGTGACCTGGCTGCTGTCCGTCTCCATGAACTGTTGCGGAGGCTCGGGCTTGGGTTGTGGTGGTTGACGCTCAGGAACTTCAACGAACGTGATTGTTTGCGGAGCTGGCTTTATTTGCGTGTACTTCCGCGGCGCGAAGGCCGCGCTCACGACTCTGGCGATCGGCTCGAAAAGAGGAAGCCGGGCGAACTGCTCGCGATACTGCCAGCAGTCAAACGTCATCGCGTGCAGCAACAGCGACACGAGCATGGCTATTTCAAAATGAAGATTGTCGCGGGTCATCGGCAAACGTCCGCTCACAAGAATAGCAGATTCCGACGTTGCATCAACCCGGAGCAACAGCCATTCCCAGCTTCTCGAGCGTCGCCCGCAACCGCTCCGTCGGCAGCCCCATAACGTTGCTGAAGCTGCCCTCGATCCGCTCAACGATTCCCTCGCCGTGTTCCTGGACCGCATACGCGCCCGCTTTGTCCAGCGGATCGATCTTGTTGAGATACTCGCCTATCTGGTCGCGTGAAAGCGACCGCATCCAGACGCGCGTCGTGTCGGTGAAGGTGATTTCCGTGTCCAGCGAGCGGTGAATGAGGCAAACCGCGGTGATGACTTCGTGCCGCCGCCCGGCAAGCTGTTGGAGCATCCGTCCCGCCTCGGCGGGATCGCGCGGCTTGCCGAAGATTCTCCCGTCGAGCACGACGATCGTGTCAGCGCCGATGATCAGCGACTCGGGATGCCAGCGCGCGACGGCGCGGGCTTTGCGTTGCGCGTTCTGCATCGCCAACACGTCGGGCGCAGCGCCCGTCAACGCTTCCTCCACGCCGTCGGGCCGCACGACGATAAACCGCAGTCCCATCTCCCGCAGCAGTTGCTCCCGCCGCGGCGACGCGCTCGCCAGGATGATTTGTGGTTTGTTTGCCATCGGAAACTCGATTATCGTGAACGTCGAAGTATGCGAATCCCCGCTGGCAAAGTCGAGCATCTCTACGTCCACGTCCCGTTCTGCGCGGCCAAGTGCAATTACTGCGCGTTTTACTCGGAAGCGGGCAGCGCGGCGAAGATGGGCGATTATGTGGAGGCGGTCTTGAAGGAATTGGAAGTTGTAGCCGCGAATCTCATTCGCGGCGGGATTGGCAGCCGCGAAAGTGTTTCGCGGCTACAACCGTCCACCATCTTTTTCGGCGGCGGGACGCCGAGCATCCTACCCGTGCCACTGATGCGCCACCTCCTCGAAGCCGTTGCAAAAACAGTTAGTGGCATCCCTGCTGGTGGTGGCATCCCTGCTGGTGGCACGGGCGTCCCTGCCCGTGATAGCACAGGCACAGAGGCCTGTGCCACCAGTCTACAATTTGAATGGACGGTCGAATGCAATCCGTCCACTGTCTCGACCGAGAAGGCGAAACTGTTCCGCGAGTTTGGCGTCAACCGCATCTCGATGGGCGTGCAGACGCTCGACGATGATTTGCTCAAGACGATCGGGCGGGTGCATTCGGTGAAGGCCGCCATCGCATCGTACGAGAAGCTGCGGAAGGCCGGCTTCGAGAACATCAATCTCGATTTGATGTTCGGTCTGCCCGGCCAGACCGTTGCGCATTTCCGCAACATGCTGGAGCGGGTGATCGAACTGCAACCCGAGCACGTCTCGATCTACTGCCTGATTCCGGAAGAGGACACGCATTTCTGGTCGTTACTTCAGCAAGGGTCAATCAAGCCTGACGACGAATTGGAACTCGCCATGTATGAGACGGCCATCGAGACGCTCACCTCCGCGGGTTATCGCCAATACGAGGTCAGCAATTTCGCCAAGCCCGGCCGCGAATGCGCCCACAATATCGCCTACTGGCAAGTCGAGGATTACATCGGCCTCGGCCCGAGCGCGTGCAGCACCGTTGGTGACCGCCGCTGGCAGAATGTGGCGGACATCAAGAAGTACGTCGAAGGAGTCGGGAGACAGGAGACAGTAGTCAGCTACGAAGAACGACTTACCCCCGAATTGCGCGCCGCCGAACGCGCCGCATTCGGGATGCGGATGAACGCGGGTGTGCCCGCCGAACTTGTCCAAGGCCGCTGGGACAAAGAGATCGCCGAATTGCTCAGCGCCGAGTTGGTGCAATGGTGCAACGGTCGCCTCACGCCGACCAAGCGCGGGATTCTGTTTGCCGACGCAGTCGCCGCCGAGTTTCTGTAACCGCGAATGGACGCGGATTGACGCGAATAATTCGCGTGAATTTGCGGCGATTCGCGGGTAGATTCAAGGCCGCTATGGCGAAGAAGCTGGCACAGATTGTCGATAGTCTGGTGGATTCGTTCCACAAGTACGGCGGGATCAATCATCTCGATGGCGCGAACCTGCCGTCGCGCGACGCGGTGGTGGAGATCACGCGCGATTTGCTGCGGCTGGTGTTTCCCGGTTTCTACGACAAGGACTCGATTCATTCCGCGCAGATTGTCGAGTACACCTCTGAGTTGGTCTCATCTGTGGCGCGACGGTTGGAGAATGAAATTCACAGGAGCCTCGAGTACCGGCCGTGCGAACACCCCGACAAGGGTCGGGGCGATCTGGCAGGCACGGCAGCGCGGGTGACGCAGGAGTTTCTCGAAGAATTGCCGGGCGTGCGCGCGATTTTGCAGACCGACGTGACGGCGGCTTACGAAGGCGATCCGGCGGCGATCAGCAACGAGGAGATCATTCTCGCTTATCCCGGCATCGAGGCGGTCGCGGTGCAACGGATGGCGCATCTGTTCTACAAGCGGCACGTCGCGCTCATCCCGCGGATCATGACGGAGTGGGCGCATAACAAGACGGGCATTGACATTCATCCCGGCGCGGAGATCGGGCCGCACTTCTTCATCGACCACGGCACCGGCGTCGTGGTCGGCGAGACGACCATGATCGGCAAGCATGTGAAGATTTACCAGGGCGTGACGCTCGGCGCGAAGAGTTTTCCGAAGGACGAAAAGGGCCGCGTCGTCAAAGGCATCAAACGCCATCCGAACATCGAGGACAACGTCACCATATACGCGGGCGCGACCATTTTGGGCAGCGTGACCATCGGCGAAGGCTCGATCATCGGCGGCAACGTCTGGTTGCTCGAATCGGTTCCACCGATGACCGTCGTTTACCAGGAAGGCGGCAAGACGGTGATGAAAACCGCCGCCAAAGACCGCGACAAGATGGTGGGACATCTGCACGGTACAGGGATTTAGATGCAGCCGCGCTTCTTTGAAGCGCGGACGATTTCCACGGCGCTTCGCAGAAGCGCCGCTACACCAAGATGGACAGAATCTACGCAGATCACAACGCGACGACGCCTCTTCATCCTCAAGTGCTGGAGGCGATGCTGCCGTATCTGCGCGAGCATTACGGCAATGCCAGCAGCGTGCACGTCTTTGGCCGCGAAGCTCGCGCGGCGATCGACGACGCGCGGGTCCGCATCGCCAATCTCCTCGGCTGCCAGGAAAGCGAGATCGTGTTCACGGGTGGCGGCACCGAGGCCGACAATGCGGCGATCTTCGGTGTGGCGCGGGCGCGACGGGCAAAGGGGCGACACATCATTTGCAGCAGCATCGAGCACCACGCCGTGCTGCACGCTTGCCAGTATTTGGAAAAGCGTGGCGAGTGTGAAGTGACCTTTCTGCCCGTCAATCGCGATTGTCTGGTTGACCCCGACGATTTGCACAAGACGATCCGCAACGACACGGTTCTCGTCTCGGTGATGTCCGCGAACAACGAGACGGGCACGATCCAGCCGATCAAAGAGCTGGCCACAATCTGCCGGGAGCGGGGCGTGCCGTTTCATACCGATGCCGTGCAATCGGTTGGCAAAGTCCCGGTGAACGTCGAGGATTGGGGTGTCGACTTGCTTTCGATTGCGGCGCACAAGTTTTACGGGCCGAAGGGCGTCGGCGTGCTGTTCATCCGCCACGGAACGAAGATCAACCCGTTGCTGGTGGGTGGCAGCCACGAGAACGAGCGGCGGGCTGGAACGGAAAACGTCGCCGCGATTGCGGGCATGGCAAAGGCCGCAGAGCTGGCGACGGCGACAATGGCCGACGAGCAGATTCGACTGCTCGAATTGACGGAGAAGCTTGCTGAGGGAGTGATGAAGCGCATCGGCGGCGTGCATCGCAATGGTCATCCGAAGCTGCGCATCTGCAATACGGTCAACTTCAGCTTTGAAGGCTGCGAGGAGGAAGGGTTGCTCTTGGGGCTCGATTTGGAAGGCGTCGCCGTCTCGAGCGGTTCGGCTTGCGCCGTCGGATCGCTTGAGCCATCGCAC
The DNA here is from genome assembly GCA_049510215.1 of Verrucomicrobiia bacterium. Classification (GTDB taxonomy): domain Bacteria; phylum Verrucomicrobiota; class Verrucomicrobiia; order Palsa-1439; family Palsa-1439; genus JBEKZD01. The sequence continues at coordinate 2,652 of JBEKZD010000023.1, read as the reverse complement.
GTGCTCAAAGCGATGGGATTGCCACATGAACTGGCCAGAGCGGCGGTACGATTCTCTTTCGGCGTGAGTAACACCGCCGGGGACGTGGACTACATTCTCGACGCGGTCGCGCGTGTGGTTGAACGCCTGCGGCAGTTCGCGCCAGCGTAAGCTCTTTGGAGTGCGGTGGCTCGACACCGCTTTGCCGTTTCTCTGCAAGAAGGCTGCGTCAAGCCGCAGCAGTCCAAAGTCTCAATCAAAAAACCGGTAGCGGAAAATGAACCACAGCGCTGCGAGGCCGTCTTTCCAACCGATTTTCTTCCCCTCGGTGTAATCGCGGCCCGAGTAGCTGATGGCTGTCTCGTAGAAGCGGTAGCGACGGCGAGCGAGTCTTGCGGTCAGCTCCGGCTCGATGCCAAAACGCTCAGCGTTCAGATTGAGTCCTTCCACGCATTTGCGTTGGAAGACCTTGTAGCCGGTTTCCATATCGCTGAGATTGAGGTTACACAGTATGTTGGAGAGCAGGGTCAAAAACTTGTTGGCCATGAAGTGCCAGAACAGCAGCACGCGATGAGTGCTGCCAAGGAATCGTGACCCGTAAACGACATCGGCGCGCCCATCGAGGATCGGTCGGAGAAGATTCGGATAGTCTGCCGGATCGTACTCGAGGTCGGCATCCTGAATGAGAAGGACGTCGCCGGTCGCGTGCTCGATCGCCGTGCGGATGGCCGCACCCTTGCCGCGATTGTGAGGATGTGAAAACAATTTCACGCCGTCTTTTTCCGCGAGCTTCTTCAGAATTTGCCCAGTGCCATCCGTCGAGGCGTCATCAACCAAGATGATTTCCTTCTCCAGGCCACAACTATCCGCGGCACAGACACGATCAAGGATTCCCTCGACCGTGCGAGCCTCATTGAAAACGGGGATCAGGATCGAAAGCCGTTTGAATTCTTCAGACATCGGTTGCAAAGTATAAGCCAAAGCGGTGCTGACTCAATGGGAAAATGCAGAATCTCGTAGCATTTGAGATGCTGGCGTGTTACGTTCGCAAGCCGAAGCAAACCGGGCGGGTTAGCCAAGTGGTAAGGCGGGAGTCTGCAAAACTCCTATGCGTCGGTTCGAATCCGACACCCGCCTCCAATTCAGCCCACGCAATCGCACCTGGTTGCGTGGGCTTTCTGTTTGGTGGCGGCGGATCTGTAGACGGCGTCGGAAGCTTTCTGCACGGCGAATGATTGCTCGGGCAGCGCCAGCGACGGTTTCCCGTCTAGGACACAGTCAACGAAGTGGTGAAAGCGCTCTTCGGAATAAGGCGGCGAGGTGGGTTCCGAAGTATTCATAACGCCGGCGTGTGATTACAACCCATCTGGCTCGCTCCGATGACGCCGAGGCGCAGTTTCCCTTCCATGCGCGCCATTGGCAGCATCGCCTCGGCTGATGTCAACACTGCGTGCTGGAGACAACGTCCGGTAGGGGACGGCAAACATTGTTGACGAAATGCCCCGGGGTGTATGAAAGGCTTGGAAAAGCAGGGGGCACTATGCAAACCGCCAAGACCCCATGTGGCGTGGGTCTAAACTGTTACCCCGGCCATGTTCCCAGACAACTCCACCGGTTATAACCCCCAGCCACCCGGTCCGTAGATCGTCGGATTACCTTCTCTCACGGTTTCCAGGCAGCAATCTGAAAGTCAGCTTTCTGCGGCAGCACAAACTGACGCATGGGTGCGGCCGAAAGCCTGACAGCCACGATCAAATCCACGACTGCACCCACGCCATGGGCCAACAGAGCGCTTGCCGCCGCGCCCACCATCCCGAAACTTTTGACGAGGGGGAAGACCGCCGTTGCCGTCACGAGGGCCGCCGCCCCTGATGACCACAACGTGAGTTGCGGCCGGCCCATGCCGTAAAAGTAGTTCCGCAATACTCGCGACGCTGCTTGGAAGATAACGGCGATCAGCAGAATGTAGAATGGTGTGGCCGCAGGCAGGAACTGCTTTCCGTAAACCAGGGCGATTCCCGGCCTGCCCAAAATAAACCCCGCCACCGCGCCCGCCGCCATGACCAGCACCGTACAGCGGCAGGCCCGGGCCGTCAGCGTTGCACCTGAGGTTTGGTTGGAGGCGACGCGCGGAAACAGCACTATCGCCACCGAGTCCGGCAACATCAGCAATCCTGCGCTCAGACCCACCGCCACCGAATACCATCCGAGGTAGGTGGAGGCGAGCAGAGCACCCACGACGAATTGGTCAAACATCTGGGTGAACAGCACCAGCAACACCCGCAGATGACCGCGGATTCCGTACAGCAGTCCCTCCTTGAGATAGCGACTCGAAAAGCGAAGCTTCCAATTTGCGGCTTTGCCCAGGCAAATCGCCAGCGTTGTCGCTGCAAAGACAGTGCTGCCTACGGTGGCGACAACGATGCCCAGTAAACGATCTTTAGCCAGGTGGTTCGCCGCGAGCACCAACAACAGGTAAACCGTCGATCCCGCAATTATGAGGACATTGTAAAGTTTGAACCAGCTCAACCCCTGCAAGATGCTGCCCAAATTGCACGCCAGGATATTGAACGGGATTGACGTTAGCAGGATGAAGAATACCACGGGGTTGCCGACGGGCCAACGGACGAATCGGAACGCGACGATAACAAACAACAGCAGCGCGTAAAGCAA
>JBEKZD010000022.1:0-51591 GCA_049510215.1 Verrucomicrobiia bacterium | reverse complement strand
GTCACCGCCACCAACGGTGAGTTGCGCTTGCTCGGCGCAGTCAGTGGAGCCGGTGCGTATCGTGCCGTCGCTGGCGCGTCTGCCGCGACGCTGACATTTGCGGGCAGCGGCTCGATCAGCGCATTGTTCAACACGGGCGCTACCGTGCGCGTCGAGGGACTGCTGACGAACACCAGCCTCTTTGCCAACGGCGGCACGTTGACGCTCGCGGGCGGCACGTACCAAAGCACAGCGAACGTGACGAACACGGCTGGTTTTGTCGTTGAGAATCTCGCAGGCACGACCGGCACGCTGAATGCGCGGTTGGTCAACTCGGGCACCATCTCGGTCAACGGCGGCACGCTGTCGCTTCTGCAAGCGCCCGTGCAGAGCGGTGCGGTCAATATCGCCAGCGCGGGCAATCTGAACGTGGCGCAGGATTGGGCGAACAGCGGCACGATCAATTTCGCCAGCGGCGGTGCAATCACAGGCGGGACGTTGACGAACACGACGACGGGCGTGTCGGGCATTGCGGGAGCAGGATTCATCAAGAGTTTCCTGGTCAATCAAGGCCGCCTCGACTTCAACGGCGTCACCGTCAGCAACAATTTCCTCCAGACCACAGGCAGCTTCACCTTGAGCGGTACCGCGACGATCACCGGCAGCGCCACGATCGGCGGCGGGACTTTCGACCTTCTCGGCAACGGTCTCTCGGCTGGCAGCGTGACCGTCAGCGGCAGCGGCGTGCTCACCAACGCCATCGGCGGCGGCACGGTTGCCGCCGGCGCGTTCAGCAACGCCGCGACGGTCAACGTCACTGCCAACACCTTCTTCAAGGCCCCCGTCATCAACACGGGCCTGTTCGTTTTTCAGGGCGCGGTCAGCAACAGCTTCGCGAATTCCGGCACGGTCACGCTCAACAATAATGCGACCATCACGGGCCCCCTTGCCAACAGCGGCACGATCAACGTCGGCGCCAACAGCTTGAATGTCGGACAGGCCTGGCAAAACGGTGGGGCGGTGAATCTGTCGGGTGGCACGATCGCCGGCTCGCCCGTGGCGAACGCCGGTGTGATCAGTAGCTCGGGGACTCTGGCGGTCGATGTCTCCAATAGCGGCTCCATCAACGTGACCGGCGCAGGGATGACCTTCGCCGGACTTGTCACCAACACGGGCAGCGTGACCGTCAGCGGCAGCACGGTGACTTTTTCCAAAGCTGTGGTCAACATCGGCACGATCACGCTTGATCCCAGCACTACCATCTTTGAGCAGAAACTGATCTTGACTTCGACCGGCGTTTTGATTGCCGGCAGCGGCAGCGTACTGCGGGTGTGGGGAGATTTTGAGAACAACAGCACGCAGAGCAATGCGTTCGACCTGCTCCATGCCTCCGTGATTTTCGAGGGCAGCGGGGTCAACACACAATTGTTCACGCTCGCAGGCGCTAATCTCGGCGCAACGCTGGACGGCATGTCGAACAACTTTGCCATCGGGACACTCGTCATCGGCGGATCCGACGGTATCGTGGAACTGGTCGGTGGGGGGACCAACAGCTTTGCCTTGTACGTTCACGATTTGACGATCAGCAGTAATTCGACGCTGCTGCTGAACGGCTACACAATTTACACGGTCGATCCGGTCGACAATGAGGGGGGTACCGTGGTGGGCGACATCGTCATCATCCCAGAGCCAGGGGCAATCGTCCTGGTCGCTGGCGGCCTACTGCTGCTGGTGCTCACGTACCGCAGGCGACGCACCCGCATGGGAACTTCGTCGTAGCCAGAGACCGCCCGAGCGGGAACATTGGCGCAGCAGGCTCGGCACTGACCAATGCGGGCAGCATCAGCAGTTCCGACACAATCCTCGTGACGCACATCAACTGGAGCGACGAGACCGGCGCAGCTTCGGACGGCATGACACGCTCGCTGACGGCTGCACCCCTGTTGTCGGCGACAGCAATTGGGCAACCAGCAAAATCTGGGCGCTTTCGACCGCCCCTGCTGCCGCTTCACAAACTTCTTTCCGCAATGCTACACTTGGGCGCATGAAATATAGGCGATTTGGAAGGACTGATTTGAACATGCCCGTCGTCACTTGCGGCGGCATGCGGTTTCAGCACAAATGGCAGGACGTTGACCCGAAGGAAATCCCTGCCGAAGGCCAGGCCAACGTCGAAGCAATCATCCATCGGGCGTTGGAACTCGGCATCAACCACATCGAAACGGCGCGCGGCTACGGAACTTCGGAAATGCAGCTTGGCTGCGTGTTGCCTCGTCTGCCGCGCGAGCATCTGATCGTGCAGACCAAAGTCGGGCCTGTCGCCGATCCCAACGCGTTCCGCGGCACGTTCGAGAAGTCGATGCGCTACCTGCGCCTGGAGTACGTTGACCTTCTCGGTCTGCATGGCATCAACAATGACGAATTGCTCGATTACAGTGTTCGCCGCGGCGGCTGCCTCGAAGTCGCTCGTCAGATTCAGAAGGAAGGACGCGCCCGGTTCATCGGTTTCTCGACCCACGCGCCGACCAGCGTGATTCTCAAAGCGATCAATACGGGTGAGTTCGACTACGTCAACGTCCACTGGTATTTCGTCAACCCGCTGACGTGGCCGGCCGTCGAAGCGGCCGCGGCCCGCGACATGGGCGTGCTCATCATCAGCCCCAACGACAAAGGCGGCAAACTCTACGAGCCGCCAAAGAAACTGGTCGAACTTTGCCGTCCTTTGACGCCGATCATTTTCAATGACCTTTACTGCCTCGCGCGGCCCGAAGTCCACACGCTGAGTTGCGGCGCGGCCAAGCCGTCCGACTTCGACGAACACATTCGCGCGCTGGACTGGTACGACCGCATTCCCGAAACCATCGCACCCGTCGAGAAACGGATTCGCGCCGAGATGGAACGCGTGCTGGGCGCAGACTGGTGCGAACATTGGCGCGACGGATTGCCGGAATACTTCGACACACCGGGACAGGTGAACGTCGTCGAGATCCTGCGTCTCTGGATGTTTGCCAAGGCGCTCGACCTCGTTGACTGGGGCAAGATGCGCTACAACCTGCTCAGCGGCAACGGCGGCCACTGGTTTCCGGGCGAAATGGCCGACCGGATGGACGAGCCGAAGCTTCTTGCCGCCGTCGCGCGCAATCCGTTTGCTTCACGCCTGCCGGCGATCCTGCGCGAGGCGCACCAACTCCTCTTCGACGTGCCGAAGAAACGCCTCAGCCAGAGCTGAAGCTGCTCAGTTTTGTGCGTTCTGGCTCCGGCGACTTGTTAGGCATCATGTTTCGTAGCATCTAACTTCTGCCTACAACAACTGGCGAATCCGATAATGGTAAACACCAGCCAAACAAGGTATGACGGAAACCAGTCCGACCACCATTTGTCTGAAAAATACTCCGCCGATGCCTTCTTCAACATAATCAACGCGACTAAATTCAAGGCTATCGTAATTGCCATCCCAACCAACCCGATTATTTTGAATGTTTTCACATTTTTGCGTGTGTGTGATGATGCCTAACGTAGAAAGCTGAGCCACCGCCGACTCGCGACGTGAACCGCGATAGCGGAACTGCAAGCGCCAACGGCGGTTGGCTCCGGCGACTTGTTAGGCGGATAGTCTTTGTCTAATCTCATCGTGCTTTCCTTGCTGTAAAAGTAACCAAAGCTCAAGCGCCTCGTCACGCGAAACTCCTCTCCGCTGACAAATCTCCTCGGACGCGTGCGAGAAAATAACCAAGCCGCTCTCATAAACATCAACGATCCATTCGTCATCATCCGAAAGCCAAGTGCTCGGATGCTCCATGTCAGGCGTGTCTAGCTCGGCCAATGCTGCACGCATCTCCTCAACTGTCGGATTATCTGGCCCGCCGCCCCATCGAGTCTCCAAGCCGGTGTTTGTGGAAAAAGGTGAACTCCTTTTCGGTGCTGGCTTTGGCGGGGCGGTGCAATATGGACAAAAATCTTCGGTGGCTGGCCGCGCCTGCCCACAGAGTCTGCACGTTCTTTGTGAGGTGGTCATATCCGCCTAATGTTTGAGGTCAGCCAACGCTGGCCGCCCCGCGGCCAGCGGTTGGCTGGACCGAATTGATAGCTCAGTACTTGGCCTCACTGCCCAAATCTCGTAGTTCATCTCTGTTGACATCTGTCTTATCGCTTTCCTTCCGAACTGGCTTTGGTGGAGCCTTGGTCTTGTCTGGCAAGAAAAGCAATAGAAACAAAACGCCGACCCCGAGCAGACCGAAAATAACGCCCAAGATTGGGTCATGGCCTCGGCCAGCCGCAAGGTGGGCAACGGCCCACAACCAAAGGACAACTGCTCCCAATATCAGAAATACGCGGACGGGATCGGGCAGCACCGTCCGCAGGAGGCCAGCCGTCAGAGCCACAAGAACCGCGCCGCCTATTCCCAGCATGCATTTCTGTCTGTGATGCGCAATCATAGTGCACCAGTATGAAGAGCTATCTTATGTTTACACGGCCTAATCGCCGTGTATTAAAGCTCCTTTTGTAAGGGGATTGTCTTGTCTTTTCGCTGAAAATCAAGCATTTACGCCAGCCGAGGTCAGCGTATTGCACAGGAAAAGACGGCATAGGTTGTCACGGGCGGAGCGACTCTTGAAAGCTTGAGGCGGACCACGCAATCCGTGTGCATCCGTGTCATCCGTGGATGGTTGCCATCGGCCCGATTCCGGAACGCTTGCGGAGGGACTGAACGGGCGGGACGCCCGCGCCCACAACCTCGATCCTGTCTGCGTGCGGGCGCACGTTGTCTTGACGCTCTCCCTAGCCCGCCACTCTCGGCCAGGGCTTTCGGCCAGCTTTTGATTTGACTCGCGGGCGCGATTCGGTAGTCTCGTGTTCGCCCCGTTGCAACCTCGAAAAGAATTCGAGGCAAGCTTGGAGATTGTTGAATATGGCGAAGCTGTCCATTACCGATTTGAAAGATTTTCGCGGCCAGCGCGTGCTGGTGCGCGTGGATTACAACGTGCCGCTCGATGAGAAGGGCGCGATCACCGACGACAAACGCATCAAGGCGACCGTGCCGACGCTGGAGTATCTCTGGCAGAACGGCGCGCGGGTCATTCTTTGTTCGCACCTCGGCCGCCCGAAGGGCAAACGCGATCCGAAACAGAGCCTGCGGCCCTGCGCGGAACGCTTGGCCCAGATTCTCTCGCGGCCCGTGGCGTTCGTGGACGATTGCATCGGCGACAAGGTCGAAAAGACAAAAGCGGTCATGCAGCCCGGCGACATTCTGTTGCTGGAGAACCTCCGCTTCTACGCCCAGGAAGAGAAGAACGATCCGAAATTCTGCGAGCAACTGGCGCAGAACATAGATTTCTACGTCAACGACGCGTTCGGTTCGGCGCATCGCGCCCACGCATCCACGGAAGGCGTGGCGCAGATCATCAAGAAGCGCGGCGGCAAGTGCGCAGCCGGTTTCTTGATGGAGAAGGAACTCAAATACCTCGGTGGCGCGCTGTCGAACCCGGCACGACCGTTCATTTGCATCCTCGGCGGCGCGAAGGTGTCGGACAAGATTGCGGTCATCGAGAACCTGTTGAAGCAGGCCGACGCCATCCTGATTGGCGGCGCGATGGCGTACACATTTTTGAAGACGCAAGGCTACGGGGTGGGGAACTCCCTCGTGGAGAACGACAAACTAGATTTAGCGAAGGATCTGTTGGCAAAAGCGAAGGGCAAGAAGTTCCTGTTGCCGCTGGATCATCTGCAAGCGACGAAGCCTGAAGCGGGCGCGACGACGCGCATCACCGACGGGCCGAGCATCGAGGACGGCTGGTGCGGAGTCGATATCGGCCCGCAGACCATCGAACGATACAAGAAGGAAATCGCCGCAGCGAAGACCATCGTGTGGAACGGGCCGATGGGCATCTTTGAGATTCCGGAATTCGCGAAGGGCACGTTCGAAGTCGCCAAGGCTGTTGCGGGGAATAAGAGCGCCACGTCGATCATCGGCGGCGGCGACAGCGCGAAGGCGGTAAAGAAGGCCGGCGTGGACAAGCAAGTCGCGTTCGTCAGCACCGGCGGCGGCGCATCTCTGGAGTTTTTGGAAGGCCGCGAGTTGCCCGGCGTGGCGGCGCTGTCAGAAAAGTAATAACAATGGTTTGGTGGCATGGGCGTCCCTGCCCGTGATTTGATTAATGCACAGGCACTGAGGCCTGTGCCACCAAAGGCAAGATTTATGAATGCAAATCGCAAACCCATCATTGCCGGCAACTGGAAGATGTACAAGACCGCCGCCGAGGCGGTCACGCTCATCAACGCGCTGAAGCGCGAAGTGGACGGTGTAAAGGACGTCGAGGTGGTCGTCTGCCCGCCGTTCACCGCACTGGCGGCGGCGAGCGCGGCGTCGCAGAACTCGAACATCAAGCTCGGCGCGCAGAACGTGCACTGGGAGAAGGAAGGCGCGTTCACGGGCGAGATCTCCGCACCGATGCTGAAGGAATTGTTCGTGCGCTACGCCATCGTCGGCCACAGCGAGCGGCGTCAGTATTTCGGCGAAACCAATGAGGGCGTGAACAAGCGCGCGAAGGCCGCGTTGGCTCACCAGATTCGGCCGATCATTTGCGTTGGCGAAACGTTGGCGCAACGCGAGGCGGGGCAGACCGAAGCCGTGGTACGTGACCACGTATCGGGCGCGCTTGCAGGTTTCAGCAAAGATGATATGCTGGAAAGCGTCATTGCTTACGAGCCTGTATGGGCCATCGGCACGGGCCGCAACGCCACGCCCGCGCAGGCGCAGGAAGTGCACGCGTTCATCCGCCAACTGCTGGCCACGATGTTTGATCCCGCGGTTGCGGCGAAGGTGCGGATTCAGTACGGCGGCAGTGTCAAACCCGCGAATGCGAAGGAGTTGCTGGGGCAGCCCGACATCGACGGCGCATTGGTAGGCGGCGCGAGTCTGAAGGCCGCGGACTTCGCGGCGATCGTGAAAGCGGCAGTGTGAAGGAAGTTTGGAAGGACGTTAAAACCGGGACAAAAGGTTAAAACTGTTAAAAGACAAAGACAGGCACAACATCTGTGAGTTCTAACGGTTTTATCGGTTTTATCGGCTTTAACGGTTTTACCGGTTTTACCGGTTCTAACGGTTCTGACGGTTTTAACGAAAGGATAGCATGAACATTTTGATTGGAATACTCATGGCGATCCACGTGATCGTGGCCGTGTTTTTGATTGTGCTGGTGCTCATGCAGAAGTCGTCCGAGCAAGGCGTCGGCGCAGCGTTTGGCGGCGGCATGACCGAGACGGTGTTCGGCGGCGGCACAACGACAGCATTGGTGCGCATGACGATTTGGTGCGCGTGCATCTTACTGGCAACGACGTTGATTCTGGCGATTTTGCACTCGCGCCGCGGGCCGACGGGTCGGTCGCTGATGGAAAGGGCAATTCAGACAGCCCCGTTGGCAGCGCCGGGGGCATCCCAGCCTTCCGCGTTGCCGGGGTTACTCGAGACGCAACCCGCGCAACCGGCGACCGCGTCACCAGCCCCGCCACAATCGCCGTCCGGTGAACAGGGCGCAACGGCTCCCGCGTCTACAACTCCAGCCACGCCGCAGCCCGAGCCGGCGAAATAGTCTTTGCGTGCGGGAGAAGCTGCCGGGCGCATCTTGTTGCTGCCGCCAAATTGTAGCCGCGAATCTCATTCGCGGCGTTTCCCCGCCGCGAAAAGGGTTCGCGGCTACAGAAAGCGCGTGCAAATCAGCTTGAATGTCCAAGGGTTGTCGGTAGTTTGTACGTCATGTTTTTTAGAGCCATCCCGTTTTTGTTGCTGGCGGGTTTGTTGGCCGCCTGCTCCAGCGTGAATCCCGCCCCGGGCGGGATGAATCACAAGCCGGTCGCCCAGGAGGATTCTCTGACAAAGTTCCAGAAACTTGCAGTGAGGTTCAACGGCGTCGTTAGCGTGCCGGCGTTTGAGACGACAACGAATGAAATCCAGGCCTCGGTGAAGCAGACCATCGCTTCCGGCAACGCAGCCCTGGATCGCATCGGCAAACTTGGCCCGCGTGAGGTCACATTCAAGAACACCGTCCGCGCGCTGGACGACATCGGGTTTCAACTCGGTCTCGTGGACAACCGGCTCTCGCTCATCAAGGAAACCAGCACCAACGCCGCAGTGCGGGCCGCCGCGACCGATGCCGTCAAAGAACTCGAGGAATGGATGGTGGGCCTCGATTACCGCGAAGACGTTTATCGCGCCGTCAAGGCATACGCCGACACCAACCCCGCCTTGGCGGGGGAAGACGCAAAGCTCTTGTTTGAAACGATGCGCGATTATCGCCGGGCCGGGCTGGAGTTGCCGAAGGCTGAACGCGATGAAGTCGAACGCATGCGCAAAGAGCTGTCCCGGTTGACGACCGATTACGAAACCAACATCACCAAGGCGCAAAAGGCGCTCAAGTTCACGAAGGCGGACCTCGACGGCGTGCCGGAGGATTTCCTCAAGCAAATCAAGACCGGCGATGACGAATACACCGTCATGGCCAACATCACCTGGCATTACCTCACCGTGATGGACAACGCCAGGCCCGAGGAAACCCGGAAGCAGCTTTACATCGCGCAAAGCAACCTCGCCAAGGAAGAGAACGTGCCGTTGCTCGGGAAAATTCTTCCGCTGCGCGACGACATCGCCAGGAAGCTCGGCTACAAAACGTGGGCCGATTACCAGACTGAAGTCAAAATGGTCAAGAACGCCGCCACGGCGATCAGCTTTCTGGAGAATCTGAAGGCCGGCTTGCAGCCCAAGTTTACCGCCGAACTGGAGGAGTATCGCAAACTCAAGGCCAGAGAGACCGGCGATCCGAACGCGAAAATCAACATCTGGGACTGGCGCTATTACAGCAACCAGTTGAAAAAGGAGAAATACGACGTTGATGCGGAACAACTCCGCGTTTATTTCCCCTACCAGCGCGTGCTCGAAGGGATGTTCGACATCTACCAGAGCATCTTCGGGCTGAAGTTCGAGCGGGTCGAGCCGCCGTACAAATGGATTGGCGACCTGCAGCTTTACACCGTGTCCGACGCGCAAACCGGCGAGCCGCTCGGCTTGTTCTACCTCGACATGTTCCCGCGCAAAGGCAAATACAATCACTTCGCGCAGTTCGGCATCATCGAAGGCAAGCTCTTGCCGGACGGAAAATATCAGCGGCCGACGTGCGCGCTGATCTGCAATTTCCCGTCGCCGGCGAACGATCATCCGTCGCTGATGTCGCACGACGACGTGGAGACGATCTTCCACGAGTTCGGCCATGCGATGCACACCATTCTGACCCGCGCCAAGTACGCGCGCTTCTCCGGCACGAGCGTCCCGCGCGATTTCGTCGAGGCGCCGTCGCAGATGCTGGAGAACTGGCCGTGGGACAAGAAGGTCTTGGACAGTTTCGCCGCGGACTATCGCGATCCGTCGAAGAAAATCCCGGCGGAGATTCTGGCCAAGCTCAAGGAAGCCAGGCTTGCCACCGAAGGAACGCGGTACGAGCGTCAACTCTCCTTCGGGCTGATGGACCTGACGCTGCACACGCAAATCCACGACGACAATTCACAGGAGGCCGTGAAGTTGTCCAACCGGGTGCTCAGCGACGCGTTCCTGCCGGTTCCGGAAGACACGGCGTTCGTCGCCTACTTCGGCCATTTGATGAATTACGACGCCGGTTATTACGGTTACGCGTGGGCGGATGCCATCGCGGCGGACATGGCGACGGTGTTTGAAAAACTGCCGGACGGCTACTTCGATAAAGAAGCGGGCATGAGATTGCGCAAGGAAATCTACGAGCCTGGCGATTCGCGCGACGTGAACATTTCCATCGAAAAATTCCTCGGCCGACCACGCTCGCTTGAGCCGTTCCTGAAAAAAGTCGGGATCGAGAAGTAACATGGAAGAAAATCCTGCCTTCCAATGCCGTGAGTGTTATTGTAAGCGTGCCTCCCTGCCCCGAAAGCTTTCGGGGTGAATGAGGCGGCGTTTTGCAACGGAAGTGTGTAGTTAACGCAAATGACCGCCAGCCGAGCGCGGTGTAGACGTACCGGCTCGCGCTTTCCCGGCATGTCAGGCCGGGCTTGTCGAAGGGGCGCTGACTGACTACACTCCGACGCGATGACCGCTCACCGCCACCGAACTCAAAAACATCCAATCCAGCCTCGCCGATTTGCGGTGAACGGGAGCAACCAAGTATAGTCGCGTTGGATCGAAACAATGGATGAGAAATCATTTGAAGTAGAAGTCAGTCCGGCGCTCATGCAATGGGTACGGCAGAGCGCCGGGTTTACTGCCGATCAAGTCGCCAAAAAACTCGGCACGAGTTCAGAAGCAGTCTTGGCCTGGGAGTCCGGGCGACGGCAACCGACGATCAAAACTCTGGAGAAGCTCGCGGAATACTACAAGCGTCCGTTGGCCGTCTTCCTGTTGCCAGCGCCGCCCGCCGAACCTGCGCCCCCGAAGGATTTCCGGGTGTTGCATGGTAAAGCAGAACCGCTGTCGCCAAAGAGCCGTCTTGCGATTCGGCGAGCGCGGCGACTCTTGTCGGTAGCGGCCATTCTGCGAACCGATCTTGGCCGAGAGCTGACGCCTACGGTCGGAAAGGCGCGACTGTCCGACGCTCCCGAAGCCATGGCGCGGATTGAAAGAGAGCGCCTCGGGGTTGACATCGAGCAGCAGAAAGGTTGGAGAAATCCAACGGAAGCGCTGCGAGAATGGCGGAAGGCGGTCGAGGGGCAGAATATTCTCGTGTTTCAACTGCGGATGCCGGTCGAAGAAGCCCGAGGTTTTACAATCGCCGAACAAAAGTTATCGGCGATCATCGTCAATGCGGCTGACGCACGACGAGCGCGGGTTTTCACTTTGTTTCATGAATACGCCCACTTGCTACTGCATCAGCCGGGAATCTGCTATCCGGACATGAGCCACCACCACGGCATCGGAGACGAGCAGCGCGTCGAAACGTGGTGCAACCGCTTTGCTGGGGCGTTGCTCATTTCCAAAGAGACTGTGGAGGATGATGCTGATTTTCGGGTGGCCGCACGCGCCACGGAAACGATGCCAAACCTACTAGCTCAGTTGTCGAGTCGTTACAAGGTGAGCACTCAAGTCATTCTGACGAGGATGCTGACCCTTGGCCTAATCGCTCGACGCCGTTATGAAACCGAATTGGGGCGGCAGCAGTCATTGTTCAAGCGGCCAAAGCCGGGCCGGGTTTTTGGGCCTTCGCCTTCCCGCCGATGCCTGCAAGAAAAGGGCCGGCTCTTCGTCTCTCTGGTGATGGAGGGAAGACGGCGAGAGGCCATAACTTACAACGACGTTGCAGACTACCTTTCCCTGCGGGTGAAGCACCTGGACCAACTGCAGGCACTCATTGGAGAGTGACCGGCATGGCCGAGATCATCTACTGCGTTGACACGAGTTCTATGATTCACATCCACCGTGACTATCCGGAAGACGTTTTTGCGGGATTATGGCAGAGCATTGCCAAGCTGGTACAGACTGATCGCCTGATTGCACCGCGAGAGGTATTCAAGGAAATCGAGAGGGGCGACGATCAACTTTTGAAATGGGCAAAGAAGCATAAGCACATCTTCCGAAACCTTGATCCCACTCAGGTGCAAATGGTGAAACAGATCGAGGCCGATTTTCCCGCGCTTGTGGATTGGCTGAGAGAAACCCCAGAGGCTGACCCATTCGTGATCGCCTTGGCGCAGGTTCAAGCTGAAAACAGAAAAGGGGAATTGTTCGCCAGCAAGCACATTGTCGTGACGCAAGAATCGCCCACAAAAGCCAACAGGATTCCGGCGGTTTGCAGACACTACGGGATAGAATGCATCAACGTTCTCGAACTCTTCCGAAGAGAAGGCTGGAAGTTCTAATGCCGGTACGTCTGCGCCGCGTTTCAACTCCGGCCACCGCCTGCTTGACGCCCGGATTGCGTTAGCTACATACTCCCATTTTGCAATATCTCGAAGGACGCCGACACGTTCACCCCGACAGCGGGTGTCGGGGCGAGTGTCGGGGCAGGGTGTCGGCCTACAACAACTCGGAGCTTTGAGCATGCAGTCGGAAACAAAGGGTTATCTCAGTTGTCGCCGCTGGATGTGCCTCCTCATCGCGGTGCCGCTGTTGGTCTTTCTTGTGGCCGGCTGCAGCCGGCGCGAAACGCGCGTCGAGGTCAGTGACCGCGAACAAATTCTTTATGAAGGCAACGGCGGAGAACCGCAGGAACTTGATCCATACGTCGTCACGGGTGTTTCCGAGCAGCGCATCCTGATGACGTTGCTGGAGGGTCTTTTGACTCAAGACCCGGTGGATTTGCATCCCGTGCCGGGTGTGGCTGAGAGATGGGATATTTCACCCGATGGGAGAATCTACACGTTTTATCTGAGAAAAGACGCTCGCTGGTCCAATGGCGATCCGGTCACGGCGCGCGACTTCTGGGAATCCTACAAACGCATCCTCACGCCGTCACTCGCGGCGGAATACTCCTACATGCTGTTTCCCGTGAAGAATGCCGAGGCTTACAACCAGGGTAGGATCACGGATTTCAACCAGGTCGGTTTTAAGGTGCTGGACGATTACACGTTTCAGATCACGTTGGAAAGTCCGACTCCGTACCTGCTTTCTGTCATCAATTACCATTCTTCCTGGATGCCGGTGCACTTGCCGACCCTTCGGAAATATGGCGATCCATACCTGCGCGGCGGCAAATGGACACGGCCGGGCCGCTTCGTCGGCAACGGGCCGTTCGTGCTCGCGAAATGGCGGGTCAATGACGTCATCGTCGTGAAGAAAAGTCCGACCTACTGGGACCGTGACCGCGTGCGGCTCAATGAAATTCATTTTATGCCGATCGAAAGCGACGAGACAGAAGAGCGGGCCTTTCGCGCGGGCCAGCTTCATATTACGGAATTCATGCCATTGACCAAAATCGATTTTTACAGGAAGAATTATCCCAGCCTGTTGCACATCGATCCGTATCTTGGCACCTACTTTTATCGCATCAACGTCACGAAACCTCCGCTCGACGACAAACGCGTTCGCCGCGCGCTGGCACTGACGATTGATCGCGAAAGCCTCGTGGCGGATGTGCTGCGCGGCGGCCAATTGCCGGCGTTTTGTCTGACGCCGGCCGGCACGGCGGTCTACACCTGCCGCACGCAATTGCACGAAGACGTTGCCGAAGCGAAGCGGTTGCTGGCGGAAGCGGGCTATCCCGACGGGAAGAATTTCCCGACCGTCGAACTTCTCTACAACACGCTGGAAGCCCACCGCATCATCGCCGAGGCGATCCAGCAAATGTGGAAAAAAAATCTCGGCATCGACATGCGGCTGGTGAATCAGGAATGGAAAGTCTATCTCGATTCGCAGCGCACGCTGAATTATCAAATTTGCCGGGCGTCGTGGATTGGTGATTACGTTGATCCAAACACGTTCCTCGACTTGTGGGTGACGGGCGGCGGGAACAATGAAACCGGTTGGTCGAATCCCGAATACGACCGGCTCATTGCCGAAGCCGCGCGTACGACGGATCCGCAGCAGCGGCTGGAAGTGTTTCAAAAGGCCGAGGCCATTTTGCTGGACGAACTGCCAATGATTCCGATTTACTTTTACACGCACGTTCATGCGCGCCGCCCCGAAGTCAAAGGCTGGTATCCGACGATTCTCGATTACCATCCGTACCAATACGTGTACCTTGAACCGACAACGAACTGATTTCGGAAGTGTGTACTTGACGCAAATGACCGCCAGCCGAGCGCGGTGTAGATTGCTGCGGGAAACGATGTGCGGCTTTTCGTACACGGCGACTCGGCTTCGCGTAAATGGCACTCAGCTTACCGGCTCGCAGACCTACGCCTCCGGCAAGCGACTTTCGCTGGACGATCTGATTGCTGACATCAACAAGGATCGCCGCACAAATATGGACGGCCAAGTTTACCCGCCATAGGCGCGCCTTCAACGACCAAGGCTCCGTCGTGGCCCCATCAGCTTGTCGTGCAGACATCACAAACAAGTGGTTGACGACCGGCCCGGTCCGGTTATGATGCCTAGTAGTACTAGGCATCACCGATGAACCGAGACGAGTTTGCGAGGAATCTGGCGGCGGGGACGTATGACCTGATCGTGTTGGACGTGCTCCGCGACGGGCCGAGCTACGGCTACGGCATCGTTAAACGCATCTTCGAGCAGTCCAAACACACCATCCGCTGGCATCAAGGTACGCTCTACCCCGTGTTACACCGCTTGGAGAAACGCGGCCTCCTCACCAGCGAGTGGAAAGGCCCCAAGCACGGCCGGCAACGCCGCTATTACCGGCTCACCGCGCGTGGCCAACGCCTCTGGCGCGAGCAACGTGACTACTGGCGCACTTTCGCCCGCGCTGTCAACGCTCTGCTCGGCCTCTGAACGGCCACGCTCTGGAAGTGACTACGGGCTGATACCTAGTAGTACTAGGCATCATCCTTGGATTGTTTGGTTGGTTTGACGTGCAGAGTGCAGCGTTGACCCCGGCTCCCCGCTTCAACGACGTTGCGCCCCACGTCGCTTGCTTTGACAGCCGTGGGCTAACTCTGGAGTTCTTCCATCAGCTCGGATGCTTTCTTCCATACCAGTTTCAGTCTGGCGTCCAGGAACTTCTCATAGTTTTCGAACTTCCACAGTTTGGGGTCGGCGGGAATCATGTGCCGGTCCAGAAGGCCAGCGTCCTTAAATTCTTTGAAGTAGTCCTCGGGTGGCGTGTCGCCGATCTCAGAATTGATCGAGGGATCAATGAGTGTCAGGTTGCCGATGCAGTTGATATATTCATCGCGTGTTTCGCCGGATGCCTTAAGGAACTCCCTTGGGAAGATGTGATGAACGGCAGCATCTTCGCTGATGACATTTTTGCCAGCCCAGTCGGTGGCCTGATTTCGGTGAAGAAGCATGTCTAGAAGCATTAGGTACTCCTTGCCGGTGCGCCCGCGCAGGACGTTAAACCGCTCATCGGTAACATCCGATTTATTTACGATGTTGGCACGCGGTGGCCGGTCCTTCATGGCTTTGAGCAGTGCATCCAATGGGAA
This sequence comes from Verrucomicrobiia bacterium, assembly GCA_049510215.1. Taxonomy (GTDB): domain Bacteria; phylum Verrucomicrobiota; class Verrucomicrobiia; order Palsa-1439; family Palsa-1439; genus JBEKZD01. The sequence continues at coordinate 36,558 of JBEKZD010000022.1, read as the reverse complement.
AGCTGACTTGCCGGAGCGGATGAGAGCAAGGTCTTCCTCGATCTTCCAGTTGGCCGATGACGAGTAGATACCGTTAAATGATCCCACAAGGAACCAGTACAGCATTTTGTGGCGGTCCTTTCCCCGGATTTCCTTGGCTGACGCAAACTTACGAGTGAATGCATAATCGAAAAGCGGCAATAACGTGTTTTGGGAAGGCATGAACTGGGAGGAGGCCATACCGAAGTCGCTCTCTAGCACCTTAAGCACAACGTCTGTCGCAGTTTCGGCGCGTGACAGGATTCGGCTGATTTTCTCCGGATCGCCAGCGTACCGCTCCCTGAGGTTGAGGATCGCACGACGAAACGAGGTTATCTTCGTCAGTTGGTTCTGGGATACTCCTAGCCGAGAGAAAATAAATCGGACAAGCGGTTCGAGGTCGAGTTCGAACGATTCCGATAGTTTCTCATGCAATTGGATGATCCTGTCTTTTTCTTTTCGTGGAAAGGCGGCGGCAAAAAACGACAGGAACATTTCCAAGTTGCCAATCTTGACGCCGGCCGAGTTCACCCTGGTGAAAATCTCGGCGATTTTCTCATATGCCCCTTCATCGTCGGCTGCGTCTGTCTTGAGCACATACATCGGTAATTGGTAGCCAACAATTTTGCGCCCCACTTCATCGATGACTTTCTTGCAGACTGCCTTGTAGTCCTTTTGCAATTTCAACAGACTGTCGGTATCGGCTAGGGCGGCCCTAACGATCAGAGAGACATCGATTCCCTTCTTCTCGCTGAGGTAGAACTTCCCAGTTTCCGGTACGTAGGATATAGCCGATGTGCGTATGATCTTGTCGCCGCGCTCAATCTGCCATCCCCCGTTCATCATAAGGGACAGTGCTGTTAGCCTTTGCTGACCGTCGAGAACATAGCGGCGAGAATCCCCGTCGTCCTTTCCGACAAGTGGAGCGCTGGGAAACTGCGATGTCGGCTCCCAGATGATGATCGCGCCGATAGGGTACCCGTTGACGATGGAATCGATTAGGTCGCGGACGTCTTCTGCGTCCCACACAAACTGCCGCTGGATCGTGGGAATGCGCAGCGTATTGGCATCCTCAGTCCAAAAGGTGCTGAGTGGGGTCAATTGCGGTTTAATGGACTGAATTTTCATTTACTGACCCTCGTATTGTTAGCTGTGCGATCGCCTACCCGGCTACTCCCGGTTGCCGTAACCGGGGTGGGCTTTGTCGTCGTTGTCTCTTGGCTTCACTTGATCTTCTGTGATGCTCAACTTTTCGGGTAGTTGATGCTGATGCTGCTGATTTGATCCGCGAAGTAGCGGTGGAGGAATCCGATGAAGGCGGAGAGGATCTGCCAGACATCCTCTGGCGTCCGGCTTTCGATCTCAACCACCAACACGCCGCTCATGGCCTGGCGTAACCATACCCAGCCGTTGTATTTGACGTGATGCCATTTGGTGTATCCGCTGAACCGCCCCGGCGCACGATAGAAAGACCCCTTCGGTCTCAGTTGCTGCTCTTTCTTGATCAGTAATCCATAAAGGTTTTCATAATTCCTCGGGACTGCGGTGATTGTCATGGGCATGCCTCCTTGCTAGGGGTTGTTTGTTCTTCGCATCTAGGCCCCGCGCAGTATGCCAACGTGAGCCGGTCGGGGCAAGCTCCGGTGTTCCCGCCTACGCCACGGCGCTACAGCGGGCAAGCCGGTTTTGTTCCGGCCGGTCAGGTGGTTGGGGCGACCAAGGTTTCTGGTCGTTTAACGGCAATCCGGTTCGGGACGACATAGGCCACCAACCGTTTATCGCCCGCCGCGTCTTCCCGAGCCAGGACCACTGCCTCCCGCACGGCCGGGTGTTGGGCAAGCACGGCCTCGATTTCTCCCAGTTCGATGCAAAACCCGCGGATCTTCACTTGGTGGTCGGCCCGGCCGAGAAACTCGATGTTCCCATCGGGCCGATAGCGGGCCAGGTCGCCGGTCTTGTACATTCGTGCTCCGTGCATGGCGCTGAAGGGGTCTGGAACAAATTTCTCGGCGGTCAACTCCGGCCACGGCCTGCTTGACGCCCGGTTTGCGTTAGGTACATACTCCCGACTGATTTCACTGACCATGTTTCGTTTCATCGCCAAAAGATTTTTTGAAACGATCCCGGTCCTGTTCGTGATCGCCACGCTCACGTTTTTCATGGTGCGGCTCGCGCCGGGCGGACCGTTCACCGCCGAGAAAAGCATTCCACCGGAGATTCAGAAAAAGCTCGAAGCTTTCTATGGGCTGAACAAACCGCTGTCGCAGCAATATCTCGATTACATGGGCAACTTGCTCAAAGGCGACCTGGGACCGTCGTTCAAGTACGCCACATGGTCGGTCAACGAACTGATCTGGTCGGCATTTCCGGTCTCGCTGGAACTCGGCTGCTACGCACTGGCCATTGCCCTGCTGTTGGGACTGAGTTCGGGCATCATCGCTTCACTGCGCCAGAACACCGCGACGGATCATGTGCCCATGTCGCTGGCCATGATTGGCATTTGCGTGCCGACGTTTGTGATGGGGCCGCTTCTGATTCTGGTTTTCGGGCTGGGACTTGGCTGGGTCAACGCTTCGGGCTGGGACTCCGCGCGCGACCGCATTTTGCCGTCGCTCACGCTCGGTTTCTACTACGCGGCTTACATCGCGCGGCTGGCGCGCGGCGGAATGTTGGAAATCTTGAATCAGGATTTCATTCGCACGGCTCGCGCCAAAGGCGCGTCGTCGGCGCGGATCGTCTTCAGACACGCGCTGAAAGGCGGCCTTTTGCCCGTCGTTTCATTTCTCGGACCCGCGATCGCCGGCCTCATCACCGGCTCATTCGTCGTGGAAACGATTTTTCAGGTGCCCGGTTTGGGCCGGTTCTTTGTGACTGCGGCTTTCAATCGCGATTACACAATGGTGCTCGGCACGGTCTTGTTTTACGCCGTGCTGATTATCCTGCTCAACCTCGTCGTTGACATCGTCCAGGTCTGGCTGAATCCGAAACTACGGTTTGACTAAAATGCAGGAAACACTCACGCCACAAACACTGGGCGCAGCGCCACTCTCAGAAGTGGAAGCCGGGACTTCGTTGTCGCGCGATGCGTGGCACCGGCTCAAGAAGAACAAAATGGCTGTCGCCAGCGCCGTGATTCTGGTCGTGCTCTCGCTCGCTTCGGCGCTCGCGCCGTGGATTGCGCCCTATTCGTATGAGGAACAGAATCTGGCGCTCCGCGCCGTGCCGCCGCGCCCCGGCCATTGGCTCGGCACGGACGCGCTCGGACGCGACCAACTCACGCGTTTGCTGTACGGTGGCCGCGTGTCGCTGATGGTGGGCATCGTGGCCACCGGCGTCGCGTTGCTCATTGGCGTGACGTACGGCGCCGTCTCAGGCTTTTTCGGCCGCAAAACCGACGTGGTGATGATGCGCATCGTGGACATCATCTATGCGCTGCCGTTCACCATTTTCGTCATTCTGCTGATGGTGTTTTTCGGGCGCGACATTCGGCTGTTGTTCGTGGCGATCGGCGCGGTCGAATGGCTGACGATGGCGCGCATCGTCCGCGGTCAGGTGCAATCGCTCAAGAAACAGGAATTCATCGAAGCGGCGCGCGCGCTCGGGTTGCGGCGGCGGCGGATTATTTTTCTGCACATGATTCCGAACGCGTTGGGGCCGATCATCGTTTATGCCACGCTGACGGTGCCGGCGGTCATGTTGCTGGAGGCGTTCCTGAGTTTTCTCGGCCTCGGCGTTCAACCGCCGATGAGTTCGTGGGGCCTGATGATCAAGGACGGCGCGGATCGGATGGAGGAATGCCCGTGGCTGCTCATCGCGCCGGGCATGACGCTGGCCGCGACTCTGTTTTGCCTGAACTTCCTCGGCGACGGCCTGCGTGACGCATTGGACGTTCGCGCTTCCAAGGATTGACGCCCATGCCATTGCTTGCCGTCAACAACCTTCGCACCTGGTTCCACACGCGCAACGGCGTGGTGCGCGCCGTGGACGATGTCTCGTTCGAGATCGAGAAAGGCGAGACACTCGGGATCGTCGGCGAATCAGGTTCCGGCAAATCCGTCACTTGTTATTCGCTGATGGGCCTCGTTCCGCAGCCGCCGGGCAGAATCGAGAGCGGCTCGGCCGTTTTCGACGGCCAGACCGATTTGCTCAAGTGTTCGACGGAGGAATTGAACCGGATCCGGGGCAAGCGTATCGCAATGATTTTTCAAGATCCGATGACCTCGCTGAATCCCTATCTGCGGATTGAAGGTCAGTTGATCGAGCCGCTGCTGATTCACGGAGTTCATGATCGCGCAGAGGCCATCAAGCAGGGGATTCGCGCCTTGGAGGAGGTCGGCGTGCCGGACGCGGCGAAGAGAATCCGCAGCTATCCGCACGAATTCTCCGGCGGCATGCGCCAGCGCGTGATGATCGCCATGGCCCTGATCACGAAACCCGAACTGCTTATCGCGGACGAGCCAACCACCGCGGTCGACGTGACCGTGCAAGCGCAAATCCTCGAACTCATCAAGAAGATGCAGACCGAACTGGGCATGGCGGTGATCTGGGTGACACACGACTTGGGCGTCGTGGCCGGTTTTTGCCGGCGCGTGCTGGTCATGTATGCCGGGCGGATTGTCGAGAGCGCGCCGACCGAGCAGCTCTTTTATCGCACGAAGCATCCGTACACTCGCGCGCTCCAAAGATCCATTCCGGCGCTTCAGCCCAAAGGTGCGGAGCTGTACACGATTGCCGGCGCGCCGCCGGATCTGTCCAGGCGAATCGAAGGTTGCGCGTTCGCGCCTCGTTGCGAGTTTGCGCAGGACAAATGCGGCAAACCGCCGATTGAGTTGAAAGCGGTTGAGCCAAGCCATGCGACGGCCTGCGTGCGCATGCAATCCAATGAAATCTCTCTCTAGAAGTAGTCTCAAAATCGCCGGTGGCACCCCGACGCCTGGTGTCGGGGCCTGTGCGGGCAATTTGGACAGGCCCCGAGCGTTTCGGGGCAGGCACGGAGGCCTGCCCCACCATTTATGAGATAAATTACAGCTATGCCCGACACTTTCCTCGAAATCCAAAATCTGAAGACCCACTTTCCAGTGGAGCGGGGAATTGTCTTCCGTCGTCGCGTCGGCACCGTCCGGGCCGTTGACGGCGTCACGCTCTCACTGAAGCAGGGAGAAATTCTGGGATTGGTCGGCGAATCGGGCTGCGGCAAGTCCACACTGGGCCGCACGATTCTCCAGTTGATTCCGCCGACGGAAGGCACGGTGATTCTGGCGGGCAGAAACCTGACCCAACTGAGGGGAGAACAACTGCGGGCGGCGCGCGCCGATTTCCAAATGATCTTTCAAGACCCGTACGCTTCGCTCAATCCGCGCATGACGATATTCGATGCCCTGGCCGAAGCGATTCGATCCCACAAGCGGGTGCCGAGACGTGAATTGCCCGCCCGTGTCAGCGAGCTGATGAACAAGGTCGGACTGTCACCGCGATTCCTGAAGAAATATCCGCATGAATTTTCCGGCGGCCAACGCCAGCGCATTGCCATCGCCCGCGCGCTCGCGGTCGAGCCGCAACTGATGATCGCCGACGAGCCGGTCTCGGCGCTTGACGTCTCGATCCAAGCGCAGATCATCAACCTGCTCGCCAAGCTCTCCCGCGAAATGCATCTGACGCTGGTTTTCATTTCGCACGATCTCTCCGTCGTGCGGCACATTGCGGACCGGATCGCGGTCATGTATCTCGGCAAGATCGTTGAACTTGGTCCGGCGACTCGCGTGTTCGAGCGGCCGTTGCATCCGTACACCAAGGCGCTCGTCAGCGCCGTGCCGATTCCCGACCCTGCGCGCGAGAAGCAACGCCAGCGCATTATCTTGGCCGGAGATCCACCATCGCCCATCAACCCGCCGAGCGGCTGTCCGTTCCATCCGCGGTGCCTCTACGCAACCGCCGACTGCGCGCGCATCGCGCCCCAGCTTGAGAGTTTTGACGCCGAGCAGCAAGCCTCCTGCATCCGGATGCGGGAAATCAACCCGGCGTGAGCAGTCGCACCTACCCAAACGACCGAACCCCTCATCCTGACCTTCTCCCCTTGGCAAGGGGAGAAGGGACTCATTTGCCTGGCGTCCGTTGTAGCTGCGGTTCTGTGAAGCGCAGAAGTCGTGGATCGACAAACTGCACGGCGCTTCACAGAAGCGTCTCTACGCAGCGCGTTATTCATCGGCGCGCTCCTCCGATTCGCCCGATTCCAGTTCGACAAAAAGCTGCAAGAGGTAGCCGAGCAGGTGGATTCTCACGACCGCGAGCGTTTTCTCGCTGTGAACGTCCAGGTCCGTGGCGTTCATGTCCTTTTCGGTTACGCTGAACAACTCGCCGAGAATCAGCCGGGCTTGATTCAGCGCGCTCATCCACGCGTTGACGTGCTCGGCCGGAAACGTGACCTGTAAACAGCCGGTTTCTGGTTTCTCAGGCTGGAGTGCAGTCAGATCGCGCGCGACCGTTTCACCTGCGGAGACGAAAAGATGGCGCATCTCAGGTGTGATCAGCCGTTGCCATTCGGCATTGGCTTTGTCGTCAGCGGTCGTCGGATTGGGAAACAACCGTTCGCGGGCCTTCGGAGAATCGCGTTGTTCGAGAACCTCGCCAAGGCCCTGCAAACAATTCGCGAGGAACGGCTCGATGCCGCTGATGCGGATGTGCTTTGCGTCCACGGGCCGCACGCGCAGGTTGATCATGCGGAGGATTTCTCCATTTGGGCGAGCAACTGATAACTCTGCAACTGGTGGACGTAGTGTTCGGCCTGTTCGCAGCCACCCGACCAGACCAGCGAACGTCCTTTGTGATGGACTTCGAGCATGAGCTTTTCGGCTTTCTCGCGCGGGTAGCCGAAGACACGCTGGAACACCATCGTCACGTAGCTCATCAGGTTGATCGGGTCGTTGTAGACGACGACGTTCCACGGAACGTCGAGTTCCTCCTTCGTCTTCGTCTCCTCGATCTGGATAATCCCCGGCTCTGCCATGCTGAAAAACAATATCAGAATCCTTCACCCGGCTCAATTCCGTCAACCGTTGGGTGGTGCGTCAGTTTGAAAAAGCTTGATTCTTTGGCTAAATCTGGACAGTCTGACATGAAAGAGCATGGACAGTTGGATTCGATTCATGGCACCCGTGGTGCCGCAGTCTGCTACTTCACTGATGCGGGTCATCGACAAGAAGTTGTCTCAGGGGGTGAAGCACATTCATCTCATGTTGTCTTCTCCTGGCGGATCGGTCTTTCATGGACTGTCAATTCACAATTTCCTCAAGGGGATACCGATAGAAGTTTCAACCTATAATTTTGGGACAGTTGATTCTATTGGCGTTGTCGTGTTCTGTGCCGGGTCGATCCGTGTAAGCGTTCCGCATGCACGGTTTTTGATTCACGGAGTAAACTTCAATGTGGGGGGACCACATACTTTTGATGAGAAGGGTCTTGAGGAGCACTTGAAGCTACTCAAGGCGGACTACCAGAACATTGCCAAGGTGATCGCAGACACCACTGGCAGAAAAACCGCTCAAATAGTGGACGACATGAACACTAGAATTACTTTGAACCCAAAAGAGGCAAAAAAGTATGGCTTGGTACATAAGGTGCAATCCCAACTGTTTCCGCAAGGAGCAGATTTTACCGTTATCTATGAGGATGCAACCATTGCGGACGTTTCGCCCACCCCGATGCAGCCGGCTTTGCCCATGCCGATAGCTCCGCCCGACCAGCGATTTACCGCACCAAAGCTTCAAGGATTCACAACCGCTTCTGTCGTTTTGCATGGGACTTATTTTCCGAATTGCTAGGAAGTTTTTGCTGCCGGATCAATCCAACAGACTCACGATTTCCTCGATGCTCCAAACGTGATCTGATACGCCCGATTCCATTGCTGGCGTCACGCGCAAACTCTGATGTATGCGGCAAAAATTGTAGTGCATGTAATGAAAGGCAATCCCCGACGCGCTCGACAATCATCCGCGCGAGTGGAGAGAGTTGGGCGACACCTACTGGAATCATCCAGACTTCGTATCGCTCATCGAAAAGAAGGCCGTCAAGCCGAGCGACGCGGGCGCGGTCACCAGGTTGCGGTGCGAGATGGACGGCAGGACGATTCAGGTCAGCGCGAAGGTTGCCGACGATTGGAAGCCGGTAATCGACACGACGATTGCCGACGAAAAACTGCGGTTCTTCATCTTCTACGGCATCCGCCAGTTCCTCCGCGACAATGCGCGGAAAAAGAAATGGGGCGAAGGCCGATTCCTTGAACTCGCGCTCGAAAAAAGCCAAGTTGTTTACAGGCTTTACGGTCTCACGCCCGCCGAAATCCGGCTGGTCGAGGAAAGCGCGAGCAAGCCTGCCTCGACAAAGTTGTGAGCCGATCCGGGGATGCGGTGCAATGCAGAAGCGTGGACTGATTCAGCCAGCCAGCGGGCGCCTCTGGACACTGCCAGCGAGATCGTCCATAGCCGATAGGGTGGTTGTGGCTGCCATGCAAGACGAGTTTTGTTGGTGGCTGTTGGCGAACCGACCTTGCGATTCCAACACGGGGTGACCTGGGCATGCGAATGCCGCCAAAACAAATCGCGGAAAAAGTTGTTTTTAGTGTTGACGATGTAACGGATTTTCTACTATATCCGCATACAAGGCTGTAAGGGGAAGTCCCTGCAAGAAGCTGGGGGGGGGCACAAGGAGAGGGAAAAAGAATCAAAAAAATTGTATTTTAGTGCTTGACGGTGCGACGGTTTTTTTACTATAGGCACGTAAAAGGCTGTAAGGGGCAGCCCCTGCAAGAAGCTGGGGGGGGCACAAGGAGAGGGAAAAAGAATCAAAAAAAACTGTTTTTGGTGCTTGACGATGGTTCGCAGTTCCGAGTATATGGGCGGACAACGTCACTTTCGTGCTTGACGATGTGACAGGTTTTTTACTATATGGCCGTACAACGATGCAGTTGGGTGTCTCAATTCCAAATTGCATCCGAAATGTTTCAGGAAGGTTTCATGCAGTCAGCAAGTAAACGGACGAGGTTAAATCAAACGCAGCGATTCGCTAGTGAGGCGAGGAGGACAAACAGATGAAGATGCACCTGAGTGGGAGCCGAGCGCGTAGAGGGACGAAGTCGCGCAGCAGTCAACTGAATGATCGCAATCTGGGTCGAGTTGTGCAGCGCATCTTGGAAATCGAAGCGCTGGAAACCCGGCTGCTCTTGAGCGGCATCGGGACCGGGCTCGGCAAGAAAAAAGTCTCCTTCACTGATGCCGCCGGTGACAAGGTCACCGTCAGCGTCTCCGGGCATGACACCTTCGACATCGCCCTCCTCGGCGGCACTACCAACAACTCCGACGTCAATTCAATCCTCCTGCACGGCGGCGACGCCAAGAGCGCCCTCAGCATCGTCGTCACCCCCGTCAAGCTTCATGGCGGCGTCAACGGCGTTCAGGGGTGGACCATGTCCACCGGCGTCATGATCGTTGATGAAATCGACGCCGCCGCCGGCTTGACCACGCTGGCCGGCATCTCCTCCGCCGGCGCGGCCCTCGACAACCTCAACCTGTCCGGCGTGGCTGTCGGCGGCATCAACCTGACCAGCGGCAGAGCCACCTACTCCGACCGGATCAATACCAATTCCGCCGGCTTCACAAACACATATATACCCCAAGCCGATCAGGTTGACTTTGGCGCAATCACGGCCGGTAGCATCGGCACGCTGTCGATCACTGGACCAACCCCGGGCGGCGCGAGCGCGTTCGGCACCGGCACCAACGACTTCAACGGGCCAATCACCGTCACCGGCAGTATCGGCAAAATCCTCGGCTTGAACTCCAGCCTCACCGGTTCCGTCACGGCGGGCAGTGTGTCGAATGTTACTGTCGGGTTCCTCGGCAACACTTTGACGAGCCTCGGCGCGGGCGACCTCACCATCAACGCCTTCAAGGGCATCGGGGCGGGCGCGATCATCACGGCGGGCGGCAATGTCCACTTCAATAGCACCAATGGCGGTTTCTTAGGCACGATTGATGCCGTGGGCAACATCACCGGCCTCAACAACGGTGGCATTGTTATTAACGGCGGCCTCTATGGCACGCTGCACAGCAGCGGCGGCAACATCAGCAACATCACCATCAATGGCGGCAGCTTCGGCGTCGCCGGCAGTATCGTGACGGATACCGGCACCATTGGCAACATCACGCTCGCCAGCTCGGGCCAGTATTTTAATGGCATCGTCCATGCCGCGGGCACGGGTAATGCCGGCCAACTGGCCATCGGCAACATCACCGCGACGGGCACTAGTTTCATTACCGGCGCCACCATCATCGCCAACTCCGGCAACATCGGCGCCATCTCGGCCGATCATATCACCGGGACCACGATCAATGCCGTCACCGGCAACATCACCTCCATCGCGGCGCACTCGGCGACCGCTAATGCGATTAACCTCGGCACCGTTCATGCGGGCGGCAACATCGGCCCCATCACGGCCCAAAGTGATGCCCAGGGCGGCCGCGCGATCAATGGTACAATCTTCCGCGCGGATGGCAACTTCACGGGCGCCATCACCGCGACCGTCACCGGCGGCTCCACCGCTGTGGCGATTAACAACGCGACCTTCAGCACTGCGGGCGACTTCCAGCAGGCCATCACGGCCAGCGCGGCCACCCCCGGCGGCCCCGCCGGCACTGGCGATGCCATCAAAGGCGGCATTTTCAGCGCCAAAGGCTCGTTCCTCGGCGGCATTACCGCCAACGGCAATATTAATGGCGGCCTGTTCCTCGCCGGCTACGATATCGGCGCCAACGGAGTGGTTAACGGCACCACCGGGCCGACGGATGACGTGATGAGCGCCACCACCGCCACGCCGACGTTCACCTCGATCGTCGTCAACAACGGCAACGTGCTGGGGGCGACCTTCGCCTCCGGCGTCAATCCGATCGACACCACCTTCGGCAACGGCAACGACGTGCTGAACGCGACCGGCGCGACGATTGGCACGCTGACGGTTTCCGGCAAGACGATCAACAGCATCATGGAGAGCGGGTCGATCCCGGCCATTAGCGGCAACCAGGCCTTCTTGGGCAACACCGTCATCGCCTTCCAGGGCAACATCGACGGCATCACGATCGTGGGCGCGTTCCCTGGCACGGCGGCCTTCGCGGGCAATACCGTCACGGCCACACAAGGCAGCATCGGCAACATCCTGATCCACAACACCTCCAGCACCGGCACCGACGCCATGGGCATGTACGGCGGCTATGGCAACTATCTTACCGCCAAGCTCGGCGTGGGCGACATTGTCGGCATCACCGACGGCACCGGCCACGGCATTGATCATTTGTACATCAATGCGGACAGCAGCGGGACCGGCGTCGGCAGCGTCGGCAGCATCGTCGGTGTCGCCACCAACAGCAATGGCATCGGCAATGGGATTAACGTGTTGAGCGTCAACGGCGCCAACCGAGCCGTGAACATCGGCACCGCCATCAGCCCGACGGCGGCCACGTTCCTGACCAACAACCTGCCCACCACCGGTGCCATCACGGGCGCCACCGTGAGCGCGGCGGTTGGCGCGGGCGGCATCGTCGGCATCACCGCCGGTAACAAGATCACGGGCGGGAAGACCACCTACGGCATCTTCAATGCCTACCTCAGCGCTCTGACTGGCGGCTCGATTGGCAATATCTTCGGCCAGACCACCAACGCGAGCGCGACGTATGCCTATGGGATCCGCAAACTTGGCGCGTATGCGAACCAGGGCGGCAGCATCGGGAACATCACCGGCAGCGCCATTGCGACCCGGGGCGCCCACGGCATTGCGTATTCAACTATCAGCGCCGACGTCAACCTCGGCGCCGTCAGCGGCACCGGCAAGGCGTATGCCGGCAACCTCGGCTCGGCGTCCGCCTATGGCATTGGCGACAACAGCGGTTTCAACAATGTTTACCTGACCGCCGGCGCGGCGGGCGGGACAGTCACCGTCGGCGCCATTAGCGGCACGGCGGTAGCCACCTCCGCTTCCGGCGCCGTCACGGCGTACGGTATCCATACCGGCACGGTCGGCGGCGCGAATACGTTGCTCAGCGCGCAAGGCGTGACGAACACGATCGGCGCCATCACCGGCACCGCCACCGCCACCACCACCAAGGCGGGTAGCGGGGCGACTGCGTATGGCATCACGGGCGCCAATTGGCTGGCCAAGGCGAATAGCCACACCAACACCACCGGCACCCTGACCTCGATCACGGGCACCGCGGTAGCTAACGGCACGACCGGCGCGACGGCCTTCGGCTTGAATGGCGTCCAGGTCACCCTCGGCGCCGGCACGGGCGCGGGCACGATCGGCTTGATCAACGGCAGCGGGAAAGCCAACGCCGTCAGCACTGCCACGGGTGTCAATGCGAATGCGTATGCCCGCGGCATCAACGGCGGTTCCTTCGCAACATACGGAGCGACGGGCAAGATCGCCACGGGCGCAACCGACAGCATTACCGGCTACGCCTCGGCCATCGCCAGCGCGGACGGCAATGCCGATGCCTATGGGCGCGGCATCACGGGCCAGTTCGGCACCCAAATGGACTTCTATGCGGATAAGTTGGGGACAAACGGGGCGATTGGCGCGATCAATGGCACCGGCCTGGCGCAGGCCACCTCCACCGGCACGGGTACTTCCTATGCCAATGGCCGCGGCATCAACCGCATGAACGCCTCTGCCGGCACGACCACGATCGGGACCGCCGACGGCACGGGCTCGATCGGCAATATTACCGCCGTGGGCAACGCAGTGGCCTCCAGCCCCGGCGCGTCTAAGGCGTACGCCTATGGCATTCGCAGCTCCAACGTCGTCGCAGGCGCTTATGGCGCGAACAAAAATGGCGTGGCCACCATCGGCGACATCTCGGCGACTGTTTTCGCCAGCGCGAACAGCGCCACGAAGGCGGCGACGGTGATGTCCTATGGACTGCGCAACGGCACCTTCACGGCCGCCGGCAGCCAGACCGGCACCATCGGTAAGATCACCGTCCAGGGCGGCGGGACAATCGGCGCCACGACCGGCGTGGCCGCGTATGCCACAACGGCCGGGGCCGCTTTCAACGCGACGGCCAACTCTGTGTTCGGGATCTATAAGACGACCTTCAACGCGGCGAACGGCACCGCCAGCGCCACCGTCGTGCCAGTGGGCACGATTGGCGGCAGCGGGATTAGCGTCACCACGATTAGCATCGCCCAGAATACCAGCGCGACCGCAACCGGTTTCGCGAAGGCGTATGCGGGTGGCATTTACGGCGGCTTCGGCAGCCATCTGTTCACGGCCGGCAACAGCACGACGGGCGGCACGGGCAACATTGGGGCAACTGACGCCACGCATCTGTCGAACATCACCATCGATGCGGAAGCGACGGCCACCAATGCCACCGCCACGGCCGGCAAGGCCTATTCCAGCGCCGTTGGCCTCAGTACCTACTTTTACGCCGGCACCGGCTCCACGGCGGCCGGGAAGCCCGGTACGGGCAACATCGGTAATATCACTGCCACGGCGAAAGCGACGACGAACGTTCTCGCGGCAACCACCGGCAAGAATTCGGCGAACGCGACTGCCATCAACTACGGCGTCTACGCGGGCAGCCAGACCGCCGGCACGACCGGGGTTGGCACCATCGGCTTCATTACCGCGAATGCGACGGCGACCACGACCGCCACGGCCCTCAACGGCGGCACCAATACAGCCTTGGGTTTCAACGCCGTCAACATCTATGCCGGCACGATGGATGGCACGGCTGCGGGCGCGGGCCAAATTGGTAAGATTACCGGCAGCGCCATCAGCAGCGGGATTGCGACAAGCGAGGCCATTGGCATCCTGAACACGACGGTTCTCGCCGCGACCGGGATTGGCGGAATCGAAGGCGACTCGGCCGGCGCAGCGACGGTCGGGAAGGCCATGGGCATCAGTGGCTCGCAGTTCGTAGCCGATGGCGGCACGGCCGGCTTGACCGGGTCGCTTGGCGACATCAAGGCCACGACGGCGGCCACCGGTGAGAATGCGATCCTGAACAGCCTGTTCAGTTCGATCCAAGCCATCGGCGCCATCAACGTGACGGGCTCTGTCAGCGGCAGCCAGTTCGTCGCGGGCGACAGCTACGCAGTCCTTGGCGCGCCCGACGGCGGCCGATACAACACGACAAGTGCGGCGTCAATCGGCACGGTCATCATCAGCAATAAGCTCATCAGCTCCGACATCGTCGCGGGTGAAAAGGCCAACGATGGCCGATTCGGTAACGCGGGCGATACCGTGGCGTTTGCAGGGAGCACGATTGGCGCAGTGACCATCGGTAACGGCATCGCTGGAGCTCATGCCGCCGCGGCCGGTGGCGGGTTGCCACTCCATGCGATCGAGGCGGGCGGCGGGGCGTTCAGCACCACCGGCGTCAGAGTCGGCACGAATGCGGTGTTCACGCCGCAAGTGGGATTCCCCGGCACGGACTTCGACTCCGACTTGAGCGGTGCCATCACTGCGACGGATGTGGTCGTAGTGTTGCTGTAATTGCCTGATCAACGCAGATAACTCACAGCGCTCCGGCGGTCGCAAGACCGCCGGAGCGTTGCTTTTTCCACTGAGCCCCGCCGTGGTAGGGCGCGACCGCCGGGCCTTCGCCGCGCCGAAGACTAAACCGCCCCGGGCGTGTCTTGTTACTGCCACCGGGTTGTAGCCCCGAAAGCCTTCGGGGCAAGTCGTACCTAATTGGCCATCACAAGGGCCGCGAGCAGGCTCGCGGCTACAGCTACTCTCCAGATGCGCCAGCCTTGGTTGACTCGATGGTGGATTACCCTTGTCCCGACAGGCAGTTTGGTTTAATAATCAGTCCAATGAAACGGACCATTCACTTCGTGGCGGGCATGCCCCGCAGCGGCTCGACGCTGCTGTGCAATCTGCTGGCGCAGAACCCGCGTTTTCATGCGACTTCCACCAGCGGCATCCTCGACGTGATGCTGCTGGTCCGCAATCAATGGGACAAGATGGTGGAGTTTCAGGCCACCAAGAACGAGCCGGGCAAGCTGCGAGCGTTGCGCGGCATTCTCGATGCCTACCACGATGATCCGAAGAACCTGAAACCGGTGGTCTTCGACAAGTCGCGCGCCTGGCTCGGCTACATCGAGTTGGCCGAAGCGGTTTTGGAGCGGAAGGCCAAAGCCTTGGTATGCGTCCGCGACGTCCGCGACGTGCTGGCCTCGTTTGAACGGCTGACGCGGATGAATGCGGCCACGCGCCAGATGCCGCAGGAGCAGGACAACTTCTTCAAATGGCAGACGGTCGAAGGCCGCTGCGAAACGTGGGTCAGCGGCAATCAGCCGGTCGGCATCGCCTACAACCGGATCAAGGATGCCCTGGCGCGCGGGTACCGGGACCGGATGTACTTCATTGCCTTCGACAAATTGACGGCCGCGCCGCGCGAGACGATGCGGAAGATTTACGAGTTTCTGGAGGAGGAGGAGTACGCCCACGACTTCGATCACGTCGAGCAAGTGACCTGGGAAGACGATGACATGCACGGCATCCCCGGCCTGCACATCATCCGGCCCAAGATCGAACCAATGGAGCCGCAGTGGCCCAAGTATCTGCCTCAACCCGTGGCCGATTTGTATGCGAAGAATAACGAGTTGTGGAGCCAGTTTGTGTGAGCGTGCGCCGCGCGGAATACGGAACCCTTGCCCTTACCCTCTCCCCGCAAGCGGGGCGAGGGGAGAGGATCAATCCCCGCCCCAAGCGGGATCAAGTGCTTGTCCTGAGCTTGTCGAGGAATGAGGGGGTGCGGTGAGTGGATGACAGCCAACTCGGATATTGCGCGAGCCTCATGAAACCGTCCCAGACTGAAGCGGCGGTCTGTGACCGCCGACTGTCGTTTTTCCCGGAAGATCCGGCGCTCATAGAGCGCCGCTACAACTCGCTCATGCAAAACGCAGGCTAACCCGGCATGACCAGGAACATCCATTTCCTTGCAGGCATGCCCCGCAGCGGCACGACGTTTCTGAGCAATATCCTCGCGCAGAACCCGCGGTTCCACACCACCTCCTGTGGCGGGATTCTGGCAGCGATGCTGCTGGTGCGCAACGAGTGGAACAAGATGGAGGCGTTTCGTGCCGCGCCGAATGAACCGGGCAAGCTCCGCGTGTTGCGCGGCATCCTCGAAGGCTATTACGCCGGTGTGGACCAGCCCGTCATTATCGACAGCTCGTTGGGCTGGCTCGGGTCCATCGAGATGGCCGAGGCGATCCTCGAACGACCTGCAAAACTCCTGGTCTGTGTGCGCGACATCCGCAATGTGCTCGCCACCTTTGAACTGCAATGGCGCGCCGTCCCGCAGATGCGCGCGTTCATCGAGCAGCACCCCAGCTACCCGCGTTGGGAGACCGTCGAGGGTCGTTGCGAGGTTTGGGCCAGCGGCGATGAACCGGTCGGGATCGCTTACAACCAGATAAAGGACGCCCTGGCGCGGGGTCTCCGCGACCGGCTGCATTTTGTGGAATATGAGAAGCTGACGCGCTGGCCCGGCGAAACGCTGGCGGAGCTTTACCGGTTTCTCGGGGAGCCGCCATTCGCGCACGATTTCAACAATATCAGGCAAGTCGTCTGGGAGAGTTACTCCCTGTATGGGGTTCCCGAGCACCATGACATTCCTTCCTGTATGACGCCGGCGGATCCCATCTGGCCCGAAATCCTGGGTCTCGCAGCCAATCGCTACGCTGGGCAACAGTTGTGGTAGAAGACCGCGAAGGCGCTTGAACCTTTTTCAGCCGCAGATGTTGCAGTTGAATGCAGGTGGGGTGGACAACGATGAAAGCGGGGGACGACATGAATGCTCAGACGATGACGAATTACAATGGGACTTGGAGGCGCAATCGGGTCTTGGTTGCGTTGGCGCTGGGATTGATTGCCGGCCTTGGATTCGAGGCAACCGAGGGATGGGCGACGGATTCAGTCCGGTTCACCGAGGCGGTGAACGACAGGGTCGTGTGTGTGACCAACCAGAATGGGGTGGCGCAGTGCGGCCCGGTTGGGTTTGGGCGATTCACCATCGACGCGAAGGTAGGTTTCGCGGGCGTGAACATTAGCCAGTTCGACGCGCAGACCCCTGTGTACCTTTCCGTGGGTGATTTCACCTTTATCGGGTCGTTGGGGGATGACCGCAATTATGTGGCTGGCAAGAGTAGGGCCACGATTGTCCAAAGCCATCTGGAGGCCGGCCGCAGCAAACCGGTGACAGACTTGCAGGTGGGCTTGAGTTGGAACTGGAATGGGCTTCGTATCCACATCACGGGCAACCCTTCGGCGAGCTATCGTGCCTCGATTTTTAGCGATCAGGTTGTGGAAGCAGGGCCTGTGAATAGTACCAGCTCGGCAACCGTCAGTTTTGGCGACACCATTGGTCTGTTCGATGTGACAGTGGTCGGCAGCGCGAAGGAGAAGTCAGTCGCAACCACCAATGGGGTGGTTAACTTGCTCAACGTTAAGATTAATGGCAAAGGCGCGCCCGCGGGGCTGTAGGCGATTGTTCTTGTTCAGCAAGCGGGCTTGGAATGGCAGGGAGGACGTTGGTATTGTGCGTGGTAGGGCACGACCGCTGGGCGCGCCGCCGTTCTCGGAGCGCGGGCAGCCCGGCGGTCTGCCCCTGCCTACAGCCCTGCAAAACGCCCGACGCCGGCTATGGCGGCAGTGTCGGATACACCGACGCGTCGAAAGGTGTTTATTTTGCATTGACGCCAGGGGTGGATTCGGTTAAAAAGGACGAGCAGAATCAAATAGGAGGCGACAACCATGAAGACGGGCGTGGACCTTGTGTTGACGAAGCGATTTTCCAAACTGTGTCTGGTCTTGCTGACCGTGGTGTCAGCGTGGCTGGTGACGACTGATTCAGCCAGTGCGTTGACCAGCGGCGGTGTGATCCTCAACAACGGCTTGATCGAGCTGGGCGTGAACCCCGCAGGCAACCTTATTGTTGCGACGAATGCCAACGTTTATGACGCGATTGGCTTGACATACATTCCGACTGGTGGAGAAGCCTTGGCTCCGGGCTCACCCGATGAGGGGTGGGGGGTCGGCGACCCAATCAGTGGCGTGTCCGGTTACGCCTACGACGAAAATGACATCAACAACCTGACGGTTGTAAGCTTTACTGCGACGCCGACCACCGCCACGTCGGTCGTTACAGTCGGCAACACCTTCCGGGTGACACATGATTACCAGCCTTCAATCAGTTCCAACCTGTTCGAAGCGACTGTGACAATTCAGAATATCAGCAGTGCCACCGTTGACGTGCGCTATCGGCGCGTGATGGATTGGGATGTCCCGCCCACGGTTTTCGATGAGTTTGTGACAATTGGCGGATGGCCAACGGCAGGTCTGATTGGCTCGAGTGATGGCGGTTTTTCAAGCGCTGATCCACTGGTACCGTCTAGCCCTATTGCTGCGGCCACTGTGAACGTCAATTTCGATGATTACGGGCCTTTCGACCAGGGAGCGGTTTTCGATTTGGATTTCGGCAACTTGGCCCCCGGCCACACCGTCCAGTTCGAGCTCTACTACGGGGCGGCTGGCTCGGAAGACGAGGCGAGGGCTGTATTGGCCCAAATCAATGCCGAAGTCTATTCCTTGGCTGAGCCGAGCAATTTCAACCCTCCTACGGGAGTGCCTAATACCTTTATTTTTGCCCTTACCGGCCTTACCGGCGTCACACCCATGGCTGGCATGGTCTGTATCCAGGATAACCGCACCTATGATCACATTCAGTTCGATGTGGACACCGGTAAGTACACAATCACCCAGTGCAGCAGTGGAAAGACGCTTACAGGCACCGGCCGCGTGCAGCAGGCGGGATGCATCACGGTGTTGCGGGACGTAAGCAATGGCCGGATTTTATTCGCTCTATCCCAGAGTGGCGCCTGCGGCACACGCGGCCTGTTCAGCGTGGCCGATCACAGCAGTCGGATAGCGATCCATGCCTCCGACAGCGACGTAACCAATAACAGTTGCGTTTGTCCGCTTCAGGACTGAATTTCTGCAAAACGGGCTAGGGAACGCATGGGGCAGTAGCCGCAGGCTTTACCCCTGCGTCGGTTTTCCGAGAATTTCCGCTTATTTCCCCCTTTTTCCTGCACCCATAAGCCGAGTCGGACGAGACGCCGCAGTCGTGTGCGGCAACGGTGTGGCTACATATTCTGCAGAACTTCAGTTGGTAGTGAGCTTGTCAAGCTGGCGCCCCGCTCTCTGCCGCACTTTATTTACGGTCCCCTCACTCGTCCTACAGACACCGCCTTCACTCGTTGCACGATGAGAGAGGGACCAACATGGGGGCGAGTTGGTTTTCGGGCCGTTGTTACCCTCTAAAATCAACTGTAGCCGAGTGGCCGAGGACTAGCTAAAATTGCGCTTGCTTGTGTTGTTCGAAAGGCACTATAAAAAATATGACCTAGCTGGTAGAAAAGAAGGAGATCCTTATGGCGGACGAACCTGTGATCGCTGTGGAACAACAGAACCAAAAGTATGAAAAGAAGGCCGCAGAGGGCGAAGTCAAGGCAGTGACGGAACAACCTCAAGCTCTCAAGTTGCATTATGACGAATCGGCACATGCGACGTATTCCAACCTCTGCCGGGTCACGGGCACACCGGAAGAAGTCATCATGGACTTTGCGCTGAACCCGAATGCGTTCGGGCCGGCGGTGGACGAGCCGATGAAGATTGATCACCGGATCGTGATGGGCTACGAAGCAGCCAAACGGACGGCCTTGGTGTTGTTGGAGACGGTGCGCCGTCACGAGGAGCGATTCGGTGAAATCGAACTGGATCCCCGCCGGCGCTTGAAGGGCTTCAAGACGGTGTAACCGCGGGTGCTCCACCCGACGCAGACGCGCAATTGCATCACCCGCGGCGGGTTCACCAGTCGTCGGCTGCTGCCTAGTGGTTTATGACGCAAGACACCAAGTTCATCTGGACCCACGCCGAGCTGCAGAAGATCCTTCAGGAGATCGGCTACCTGAGCCGCAGCGATCTCAAGCTCGAGGACTACCTCGGCCAATTGCTGAAGCTTACGGTTACCGCCGTACAGGGCCGGGGCGGGGCGATTTGGATGCCGCAGGGGGCGGAATTCCAGTGCGCGTACTCCGCGAATTTCGCCGAGACGAAGTTCACCACTGACGAGGTCCAGCAACGCAGCGTCCGGCAAGCCGTGCGCGATGCGGCGCAGAACTACCGGCCCATCGTGGTGGCCGGCCGCTCGGAAGCCGAAGCTGCACAGCAGGATCCCAACGCCGCGATTGTCAACCGCACCGTTTTTCCGTTCTTCTACATCCCGATCCACGTGAAGGAAATGACCGGCAAGGGAATCGTGCTGGCGGTCTTGCAGGTGTGGCTGTCGCCCCAGTTCGATCCGAAATCCTACAAAGAGGTGGTGGACTTTTTGCAAGCTGCCGGGCAACTCGCGGCCGGGTTCCTGCGCACCCGGCGGGCGGAATTGCTCACGGCCACCACCGAAAAATTGCAGCTCTTGCTGCGGATGGCCACCGAAGTAAATGGCCAACTGGATCCGGTGGCGCTCGGCGTTGCGGTTGTGAATTGGGGCCGCGAGATTACCGGCTGCGATCGCTGCGCGTTATTTGGCATGAAGACCGATGGCAAGCTGGAGCCGTTGGCGGTTTCGAGCGTGGAGATCGTGGATCGGAAGAGTTCACTCGTGCAGGCGCAACTCCGGTTGGCCGAAGAAAGCCTCGCGGCCGGTCAGCCGACGTTGTATCGCAAGAGCACGCCGAAGACGGAAGCGCAGGGCGACCTGGGTGATTACTTTTTCCATAGTCAGGCCAATGAGGCGCTGGCGATTCCGTTGGCGGGGCGCGATGGCAAGAAGAACGGCGTCCTGTTGCTGGAAAGCCACAAGGACAAACAGATCGACGACCAGATGCGCAAACTCGCCAGCGCCGTGACCGCGCACGCCGGCCGCGCGCTCGGCGCAGCGCAGGAAGTGGCGGCGATTCCGCTGGTGAAATCGTTGAGGCGGCTGGCGCAGGCGCGCGCGGCGCTGCGGTCGGATCGGCAGAAGCGATTGCTGGTGCGAGCGGTTGCGCCCGTGGCGGCACTGGTGCTCCTGGCAGTCTGTCCGTGGCGATTTTCTGTTTCGGGTGATTGTGCGGTGGCACCGACGGTGCGGGCGCGCGTCGTCGCCGAAGCCAATGGCCGCTTGGTCGAAGTGTTGGTCGATGAGGGCCAGCGCGTAGAAGCGGGACAACGAGTGGCGCGGCTGGATGACGGGGAAATACAGCAGGAATTGACCGTGCTGCAGCAGGACAAGCTCAAGTACCAGGCCGAGGCGGATCGGTTGGAAGTCTTGGGAGACGATGGCGGGCGCAGAGTCGCCGAGATCAACGCGGCGCGGACGGCGCGCCAGATCGAGCAGGTCAAACGGCACTTGGACCAGACGTATCTGCGCAGTCCGATCGCCGGGGTGGTGTTGACGAAAGATCTGCCCAGCAAGGTGGGCGAAGTGTTGCAGGTCGGATCACCTTTTTGCGAGGTCGCGGACCTGAGCCGGTGGGAAGTGACCGTGCAACTCCGGGAATCGGATGTGGCGCTGGTGGATGCAGAGTTGCGCAAGGGAGAACGGCTGTCCGTGACGTTCCTGTTGCATGGCATGCCGAATCAGCCGTTCGCCGCCACGGTCGATAATGTCGCCGCCATCAGCCAGATGTCGTACCAGGTGCCTCGTGCGAATGTGTTTCTGCTGAAGGCCAATGTCGCCGCTACGCCGCAGGTCCGCGAGGCGCTGAAGGCCGGTTACAGCGGCAGCGGGAAAGTCCGCCTAGGTTGGCGTCCGGCGGTTTATGTGGTCACACGGAGATTCTTCGCCTATCTGCGGACGCGTTGGTTTTTCTGATCCTTAAGGAAGACATGCGATTCAAATCGGTAACGATATGCGCTGTGGTCTTGATGTTGTCCGCGCTGGCGACGGCGGCGGAGCCCTTGAAGGCCACGGGGATGGTGCTCCCGTATCGGCAGGTGGAGTTGGCCTCAAACAGCGACGGCGTCATCACGGAACTTCTCCTCGAAGAAGGCGGTTCGGTCACTCAAGGCCAGGTCCTGGCGCGGTTGGAGTCAAGCCCCGAAGTCATGGAGTCCGAATACTACAAGCAGCTCATGGATAAGCGCGCCACGGACCTCGCTGCGGCCGAATCGCTGTTCAACCAGAAGATTCTCAGCCGCACGCAGTGGGAGGAGCGACAGATCGACGCGAAGTTGGCGGAAACACAGTACCGCATGGCGCTGCAGAAACTGGAGGGCAAATCAATCAAGGCTCCATTTCCGGGGTTGGTC
This sequence comes from Verrucomicrobiia bacterium, assembly GCA_049510215.1. Taxonomy (GTDB): domain Bacteria; phylum Verrucomicrobiota; class Verrucomicrobiia; order Palsa-1439; family Palsa-1439; genus JBEKZD01. The sequence continues at coordinate 14,186 of JBEKZD010000022.1, read as the reverse complement.
TTGCGGCTCTACAAGGAACGTGGCGAATCCATTCGCAACCTGGAGCGCATTGCCCAGTTGATCAGCATCGACAAGGTGTACGTGGTCGTCTATTTCGATGGGGCGGAAATTTTTCGCGTGAAACAAGGGCAGCAGGCGCAAGTCACAATGCCCGGCTACGGACAGGAAGCGTTCCCCGGAGCGGTGGAAATCGTCGATCCCGTTGTTGATCCGTCCAGCGGTGTGTTTCGTGTGAAAGTCCTCGTCGAAAACCCCGACCATCGGATTCGCTCGGGCATCAAGGCCAACGTTCTGTTACGGGAGCAGGCGGCGGATGTTACCACCAAATGAGTTGTTCGGCGCCGACACGGTGCTGCCGCAGCTGCGCTCCGACCTTGTCATTAGCCCGCAGAAATACCGGGGGACGACCAGCTTTGTCGTGAAGGACCCGATCGCGCTGCGGTACTACCGGTTGGGATCGTACGAACTGCATGTTGCGGGGCTTTTGGACGGGAAGCGAACCTTGGCCCAAGTTATGGAAGTGCTGCAACGGCAGTTTCCGGACCGCGCCGTTGATCCACAGACCGTCCTGCGCGTCCTCACCTATTTTGCGCAGTTGAGCTTTCTCCAACTGAGCGGCGACGATGCGCAGCGGGTGTTTTCGCAACTTTTGGCCAGCCGCCACAAACAGAAACGCCGCCAGGCGCTCTTCAATCTGGCCGGCGCGCTGGTGTACTTCAAAGTGTCGTTGTTCGATCCCGATTTGCTGCTGCTGAAGCTGGAAAAACGGCTGCGATTCCTGTGGAGCGCGTACACCGTGGCCGCACTCGGCGGCCTCGCGGCGGTCGCGCTGGGATTGGTGTTTCAGAACGTGGACCAGCTCCACGCACGGCTGCCCGACTTCCTGACCCTGCATAACTTGGTTTGGCTGTGGGTAACGCTCGTCGGGGTCAAGATCGTGCACGAGTTCGCGCACGGGCTGATGTGCAAACACTACGGTGGCGAGGTGCACGATATGGGAGCGATGTTCATCATCCTGACACCCTTTTTGTTCTGTGATGCGACTGACTCGTGGATGTTCCGCAACAAGTGGCACAAGATCGCCGTCAGCCTGGCTGGAATCCTGGTCGAACTGGTCTTGGCGTCCTTGGCCGTTATGGTCTGGGTGTTGACGCCGGCAGGTCTCGTGAATCAGTTGGCGTTCAACATAATGGTGGTCTGCAGTATCTCCACGGTGGTTTTCAACGCCAATCCCCTGATGAAGTTTGACGGATATTATGTCCTTGCCGACTTGCTGGAGATTCCCAACCTGAGAGACCGTGCCCGCCAGCAGGTGACAGGCTTTTTCACAAGCCTTTTCACGGGACGGGCAGCGGCTGGCATGAGCGAGCCGAGCAGATTCCGCAGGATTGCTTTCGCCTTGTATTCGGTGGCCAGTTATTTTTACATTTGGTTTATCATGGTGCGGATCTTCGGCAGCCTCGGAAGGAGACTTGAACCATACGGGCTGGCGGGAGTCGGAAGAGCTTCGTTGGTGATCACGTATGCCGCCGGGATCATCATTCCGGTATGGGTTCTCATGAAGCAACTGATCCCGATGCTCCGGAGTGGGTTCAGCGGATTTGTGCCCGGCCGCGCGGTTAAACTGGGCGGCGGGGCCGTGGCCGCCTGTCTGCTTCTGGCAGTATGGCCCTGCAAACTGCAGGTCACGAGCAGTTGCGTGCTCGACGGCGGCAATCGGGTCGCCGTGCGCGCCAAGTCGAGCGGCTTCGTGCGACGGGTACTTGTCAAAGAGGGCGACCTCGTGCGCAAAGATCAGGTCGTGGCCGTCCTCGAAAACCCCGATCTGCAGGATCAGTTCAAGGATGTCGAGAGCCGCCTCCAGATTCTGGACCTGTTGCGACAACGGGCGACGGCCAAGAACGATTCTCCCGCGCTGAAACAACTCGACGCCGACAACGGCCAGTTGATGGCGGCGCAAAGAAAACTGCAACAGGAACTCGGTGCGCTCGAGTTGAAAGCGCCCGTGCCGGGCGTCGTGGTGACCGCCGAATTGGATTTGAAGAAGGGGACGTTCCTGCGCGAAGGCGATATCTTGTGCGAAGTGATTCCGCCGCAGCAAATGCGCATTGTGATCCCGTTGGGCGAGGGTGAGGCCGGTCTGGTCAGGACCGGCCAACCTGTCGACCTGCGCATATATGCCTTCCCAGGAAGGGTCTTTCGCGGGTCAGTCACCAAAACGTTCCAGGCCGGCTCGGCGCACCTGCCGCACGCGGCGTTGGCGGCGCGATTCGGCGGGGACATCCCGACCGAGATCGACCAGACGAGCACGGAACGTCCCGTGGACAATCTCTACCAGGCCGAACTCCAGATTGAGAACGTCGAGCATCTGCTGCGGGCCGGGATGAGCGGCCGCGCACGAGTTGAGTGTGGACGAACGACGCCCGCCCGCATTATCAGTTCGCGCTTGAAAAACATTCTCCGGCTCGACTTTCGCGTCTAGTGGCGAAATGCCGGAGTCTGATCGTCCTCGGCCAGCGTGATGTTGTGCTTCTGGAGCGTCGCGCCTTCGACGCGCGCAAGGTCGACGAGCGATTTGTTGTAGTCCGCCCGGGCGCGGATTTCAGCGGAGCGCACCGCCGCGAGTTCGGTCCGGGCCTGCAGCACGAGGAAACTTGTGGAGATGCCCTCCCGTAGTTTGGCTTCCTCGGCTTTCAGTGATTCCTCCGCCAACCGGGTGGCGGCGCGCGTGGCGTCGAGGCGTTTGAGATTGGTTCGCACCTGGCCGACGGCGTTCTCGACTTCGACGATGATGTCCTGCTCCAGGCGTTTGAGGGTCACGACGGCCTGCTCGGCGCGCAGCTTCGCGCTCTCATAATCGGAGCGCGCCTGACGGTTTCCAATCGGCACGGTGACCACGACACCGACACTCCAAAAGGGATGATCGGCGCGGGCCACATCGTCGATCAACCCGCTGAAACTTGCTCCCACTGTGTTCGTCATGGCGCCGTTCCGGGCATTGAGACCATAGCCCCCCTGCAGATCGATTTGCGGCCAGAGCTGATTGCGCGTGAAGTTGACGGCGATGTGCTGGCGATCGAGTTCTTCCTTCACCGCCAGAAAATCCGGTCGTTCCTCCAACGCAGTGCGGATGCTCCGGGCCTTATCCAGCACCACCATCTGCGCCACCGGGAAATCCACGGGCAACAGCGATACACCGTCCAGTTCCGACACATCCTGGCTGATCAGCCGTTTGAGCGCGGTTTCGCGTTCTTCGATGGCGCGCTCGGCCAGAATCACCGCCTCTTCGCGCTCCGCCACGCCCGCTTCGGCCTGGGTAACCTCCAACTGCGCCAAGAAGCCGACTGCGGCGCGCTTGCGGTTTTCGTCCAGCAATGTCTTCGCCCCGTTCAGGTCTTCGAGCGTCGCCTTGTGGTTCTCGATGGTGAACACCAGATCGTAGTACGCATTTTCGACGTCGGAAATCGTGCTGATGACCTGGCGGGCGAGATTCTTCACCGCGATCGTTCGATTTTTTCGCGCGATGCGGATACTGGCACTGTTGACACCCAATCCGAAGTTTTTCAACAGCGGCTGGGTCAGCGAAATTCCCAATTGGCCCGTGAATACGGAGTTGGTGACGATCGTCCCGGCAAACCGCGTGTCGGACGCCGAAAGCTGGTACCCCGTGCCCAGCGGCAAGAGCCCGCCTACCGCCGTGCTGCTGGAGAACTGTTTCGAGTTCAGCGTATCAACTCCCAGCGATCTCTCCTCCTCCGGGTCGAGCGGCTGAGAGTCGCCTTGATAGCTGGACTGGAAACGCCATGAGGGATCGTATCGGGCCTGTTCGCGCACGACGCCCCACGCAGCAATCGGCAGATTGAACCGCTCGACGTGGATGTCCAAGTTATTGGCCAGTGCCCGCTCGATGCACTCTGAGAGCGTTATCGACTTGACGGACTGACGCGACTCTTGCGCATCCGCAGGGCCGATCGTGGCAAAGACCAATGCCACCGCAAGGCTCTTAAGGACTTGTGAGCGCACCTTCATAAACCTGTGCATCTTGGCCAAAACAGTGGTGATGTCAATGAAATGTATGGAACTGAGTGTGATTAAAAGTGGTGGACGGGACCCTCACCCTGACCACATGGAACGTGGCAAACCCTCTCCCCTGTACGAGAAGGGAGAGGGGAATTTCCTCTCCACCGCTTCGGGAGATAGGATCAAGGTGAGGGGGTGTGGTGCTTTGGTGACCACCAGTTTGAATCGCACCGTGTGGAACGTTTCCCTTGAGCTTGCGTTGCTGCTGCTGAGCTTGGTGGCGGTGGCCGAAGTAAGTGGCCGGCGTGGTGGAGGTTGTGGCCGACGAGCGCGACAAGGTCACGCAAGGCCACGCGCTGGCCCGCGTTGACGATGCGGAGGTGCAGCGCCAAATCGAACAAGTGAAACACAGGCTGGCGAAAACGCGGATCGCCAGTCCCATCAATGAGGTGGTGCCGACCAAAGACCTCCAATCCCGCGTCAGGGAAGTGTTGCCCGTTGGGGGCCGATTTTGTGGCATTGCCGACTTGAGCCGGTGGGATTCTGGTCGAGGAAAGCGGCGAGGTTGCCGAGCGACAGGTGCGCTGGCTCGGCTGGGCTCGGGCGCGGGAAGCCCCGGAGGTGAACTGCGCAAGGCTGCTTATGGAAAAACGAGTTGTGGACTTCGCTGCCGCCGACACGTTGTACGATGAGAATATCTTCAGCAAGAACCAGTGGGAGGAAAAACTGATCGAGCCAAAGCTGGCGGAAACCCAGTATCGCATCACGCAGCAACAATTGGAGTCGAAGTCGATCTAGGCGCCGTTCTCCGGAGCGGTGGTGCGCATCCGCTCGCGCGTTCGCCTTCACGCCCGTTAAACCGACTTCTTTACCGGTTTGCCAGGCGCACAGCCCCGCCTCCGTTTGGTGTGGCAAACGCATTTGGCCCGGCTTTGTGGAGGGCGCCGCCGAGGGCACCGCTGCCAAACCCAAATCCAATCCCTACAACCGTTGACTTTCACCAGCACCTGAGCAGTGGTCGTGTCGATAGATCATCCCGCAGATCAGCCCGGTCCCTTTGCGTAGGTACAGGAAAGCCTTCCACGGGTGCCGCGTGATCTTGCGACCGTATTTGCTGTTGCGCGACGCTGCTCGAAGGAACGACAAAGATTCCTCGACGGGCGCTCGGAATGGCATCCGTTATACGCACCACGATGTGCTTCAGACGCGCCACGGGCATGGATAGAAGCTCGGTGGAAGGCTCGGCACTGGCGAGTCTGTCGGCATGGAGCCCTTTCGGTTGCCTGCACCAATCGCAGGTCCACTTCTCCTTGTGTCGGCTGATAGTCTATAGTGACCTGCGCCGCAGGGCAGGCATTTTGGCAGGCTGATAGGAATTTGATTTACTCAGAGGCTTGTCGTGACTATGCTAGGGCCCGAAAACGCGAACGTTTCCCGAAGTCGGGACCAGGTCGCGCGTTTCTCGGAAAAGCGGGTGTAGCATAGTGGTAATGCACCGGCTTCCCAAGCCGGCGAGGTGGGTTCGATTCCCATCACCCGCTCCAATTTGTTGGTGCTCTGCAATCAGCACAGGCGGCTGGTAAGTGGCGGGTTGTGCCATCTTCCTTCGCCCCCTTAACGGCTCAGCTTGAGTTTTCCAGCACTCACCCGAAATGGGGCTTTTTGCCCCTATCGGGTGAGTGCCGGGGTGATAGTTTTTTGGGGCGGAAATGCGGGGATCAGGCGGCGAGATGCGGGCGGACGGGATTGGGCGGGCGGCTGAATTGGCGGGAGAAACTAAAGGAGAGTCGAGGCTCAAACTGGTCTGCCCTACGCTCGCAACTTCAACTCGCCCCTGGACTCTCCATAGCAAGGTAAGCCTAATCGAAGGAATAGCAAGTGGTTCTCGTGGCGGATCCGGCGGCGGGATGCGGGCGGGGGTTCGGCGGGATTCAAATTGACCCGCTCGCATCTGCGGCTTACGCTGCGGACAGATACAGGGATGGAGAAATGAACGACAACGAATCAATTCTTGCTGAACTGCGAAAGATAGCGGCTTGGGCTGACATGCAGCGGAAGATTACCAAATGGTCGCTCATTTTTGTCACCGTTTTCGTTCCCGCCATGATCGTCTTTAGTGTCCTGATGGAACACCGGGTGACGAAACAGATTGAAGACACCGCAGAGAAACCAGAGTGGTATAATGTCGATCAGAATGTCCGTCTGGGCGATTTCGACAAAGCGATACGGATTGGTGAGGAACTCATACTGAAAACGCCGCAGTATCCCGACGCCCATCGACGATTGGCCGGGGCATACTTGGCAGCAGGCAAGATCGAGAAGGCGAGGGAGCACTATGCGGAAGCCTTTCGTCTGTTTCCTTCCGAAGAGAACGAAAAACTGCTGATAGCGATAGAGAAAAGAAGCAAAGCAGAGAGTTCCCAACCAAGCCGATAGAGCAATGCCAGTTGGGGGGCGGGTTTCAGTTGGGATCAGGCGGCGGGATGCGGGCGGCAGTCAACTGCCCCTCGTTTCACCTTGTCGGTTTTGTTGGACAGCGTAAAATCGAATTGGTTGGAAGGAACTAGCTCAGAATGGAATTTACTCTTTTTTACCGAGGGGAACTCAAAGCCAACGGCAGTCCAAGGGACAAGCAACAGATACGCCGGGCGATCCACCCTCAATTAAAGAACCTTTTTGAGCAACCCCCACTCTCGCATTACAAAAACCTGATGCAGCCGAGCGGCTCTAACGCCGGAATCTTTCCAAGCATCAACGCAAATCAATTCACGTTTGTACCAATTGTCTGCACAAAGCAAGACCTTGTTGCGAAGTTAAACATCACCTTTCTCCGCCCGGAACCACCGGGGAAGCTTATCACTCGAGGGGGAGACATCGACAACCGGATCAAGACGCTCTTGGATGCCTTGCGAGTCCCGGATGTGAAGCAGTCCGAGCTTCCCGCTGGGGACGAACCGGCAGAGACGGAGAAGCCCTTCTTCTGTCTCTTGGAAGACGATAACTTGGTGACGGAAATTGCCATCAAGACGGATACGCTATTGGACTCGGCAGACGCGACAGAGGTTGTATTGCTTATTCATGTTGCGACCAAGCGACTCGTTGCCCGATTTAGTAACGTCGATCTTGGCTGACCCTCGGATCGCCGAGTGCCCCGCCCGTTGTGTCGAGGTGAACTGGTATTGGACTCGCCCGGTTGATGTGGTGTGCGCGATTTGCAGAACTTGTGTCCTTTAAAAGGTGCATGTTATAGTGCTTGTGAAATTTTTCCCAAGCTTGGCGCCGGTGACGGTGTATCGGGCGGCGCGTCGGCGTCTCGGAAGACACAAGACGATCGCGCGCTGGACGTTGCCGGTTTGGATGTACGGATCTGTCACGGGGGTGATTATTTACCTGATGCTCTACCATTGGTATGCGCACGCTTACGAGCGCCTAACAAGATCCATGTTCGGCGCCGGTCTCCCGACCGCGCCGCTCCGTCTGACCGCATGGTCTCCGCTGTGAAGCACGCGTGCGAGACCTTCAGTCGGTCAGTGTGCGAGGTCGGGAGACCTCCGCACAACCCGGTTTTGTTGGCCGCTCTAAGTCTTGTCGTGGTCATGACGGTTTGCCTGGCCGCCGCCCGGGCTACGGAAACAGGCGGCGGCGTAATTGTCGGATCGGTGCGGCTCACCGGTCCCGCGCCGATCGTCCCCCTCGTTTGCGCAGAGCAGGACTTGGAGGTCTGCGGTTCACAGGCGCGCCCGGTGCAGGCATTACTGCTCGGTACGAACCAGACGGTTCGAAACGCCGTGGTCTATCTCGGCGCTTCCCTTTCAAACGGCAGATTCGCGCCGAACGACGGCGCGCCGGCCGTTCTGGATCAACGCGGTTGCGAATTCGTGCCGCGCATCCAGATCGCTCGCGCTGGGGCCAACTTGGTTTTACGGAACAGCGATCCGGTGTTGCACGTTGTGCGCATCGACTCGATGAGCGGCACGAACGGGCCGAAGGTGTTGCTGAACGTGGCCACACCGTATGCGGGGTTCGAGAAGAAGTACCAGCTTGCGAACTTTCGCGAGCCGACGCTGCTGAAGGCGGTGGGCGGCAACGGCCACGACTGGATGGCCGCGTACATCGCCGTGATGCCGCACCCGTGGGCGGCACTCACCGACGAGAACGGGAACTTCACACTGCGTGGCGTGCCCGCTGGCACTCACAAGCTGTACGCATGGCACGAAGTGCTCGGCACGCTCGTGCGCGAGGTGAAAGTGATAGGCGACCGTCCCACCACGGCCAATTTCGAGTTCTCATCGAAGTAATGAGCGGACAGCTCAGAAATTGCCGGTGCTGCGACGAAGTCGTTGCTGGGCCACCTGCGCGTTCTTCTCATCGCCGAGTGCAGTGAAGCAGTCGTACAACGCGCGCCACACCGCGGGATCATCAATGCCGTGCTCGACCGCGGGCCGCAGCGTTACCACGGCGTCGCGATAGCGTCCGGCATCAATGAGCGCCATTGCCAGGTTTTTTCGGCCGACGATTCCGTTGGGCGCGACCTCGACGGCGCGCTGGCCCATGGCGATGGCTTCGTCAAGGCGCTTCTGCCCCGTGTAATAGACGGTCAGGTTGACCAGCGCGGGATAAGACTGCGGATGTTCCTGAAGAACGTTCTGCAACAACGTCTCGGTATTGGCCCACACGCCCGAGCGCTCGACGGTCAACGCGCCCAGCCACACCAGCCACGCGCCGACGCAGCCGTAGATTCCGAATTCGGCGACGCGGCCGTGGCGCGCGCCGCGCCGAGCCAGCGTCACCAGTCCCACGCACACGGGCACCGCCAAACCAAGCAACGGTACGTACGAGAACCGCTCGGCGACGACGTGCACACCGACGGGTACGATCCCAATCGTCGGCGAGAGCGTGGCCAGATAGAACAACCAACACGGCAGCAGGATCGAGGTTTTCTTTCGCAACGCGAACACGACGGCGGTCACCGCCGCAAAACCCGCCAGCCACGCCACCGCTGTCAGTGGCATCCAATCCATTTCCTCGAACGTCGGGTAGATGGCCGTGAGATGGAACGGCCAGAGGAATTTGCCCATATAGAACAGCGAGCAGTATCCGACCAGTCCGATTCGCGCCCAGATCGGGATCATTTCGGGACCGGTGACTGTTTCACCTTTACCGCTTGCTTGCGCGACGAACGTTGCTGCGCCCACGATCAGACTGACGAGAAGAAACGGAATTTTTTCGCTCAGCGCGCGCCGCCGGGCCAGAAACCAGTCGAACAAAATCAAAACCAGAGGAAACGTCACGGCCGTCGATTTCGATAGCGCGGAGGCAATGAACAGCAGGAAGCTCCACCAGTACGCCGTCCGCTTGTGCTGGATCATCCACGGCCAATACGCAAGCAACGCTAGTAGGAAGAAGAACGCGAACAGCACGTCCTTCCGTTCCGTCACCCACGCGACCGATTCGACGCGCATCGGATGCACGCCGAACAGCGCGGCCGTCAGCACGGCCACAGGCGCGGCGGTCTGGCAACGTTCACGCAGGATTCGATAGACAAGCACGAGCACCAGCAGCGTGTTGGCAAGATGCAGCAGCAGATTCGTGAAGTGATAGCCGAAAGGATCCTGTCCCCAGATTTGATAGTCCACAGCGAAGGAAATACACGTCAGCGGGATGTACAGCTTCGCCGTCGGCTCGGTAAACATGACGCGCAGGTTGTGTGGCGTCAATGCACGAATGGCGGGGTTCTTGGTGACGTGGGAGCTGTCGTCCCACTCGACGAACTGGCCGTAGACGCCCGGCCAGTGCGCCGCGATGGCGAGCAACGCAATGAAAAAAGCACCCCACCACAGCCAGCGGCGGTCGTGTAATTGTGCGTTCATGCGCTGCGGCGCAAGCGCGATGCTAGGCGAGGTGGGCAGAGACAATCTGGCTGACCAGCCGATTGTCGGCGCGACCAGCCGTCTTTTCTTGGACAGCTTTCATCACCTTGCCCATGTCGGCCCTGGTAGTGGCGCCGACTTCGGCAATGACGGCTTTGACGATCTCTTCGATCTGAGCCTGAGATAGTTCTTCGGGCAGGTACGACTTCAAAACGGCGAGTTCCGCCTTTTCTTTATCCACCAAGTCGGCGCGGCCGCCTTTTTCGAATCCGTCGATGGAATCCTGGCGCTGCTTGATCTGTTTCTTGATGACCGCCGTGACGTCGCCGTCGGTCAACTTTTCCTGCTTTTTTTCGATCTTGTAGTACTGGATCGCTGATTTGAGCATGCGCAGCGTGGAAAGTCGTGCTGCATCCTTCGCGCGCATCGCTTCCTTGAAGTCGGATTCGATTTTCTCTGTCAGCATGCGCGCTACACTAGGCAGGGATCGCGCGGCTTGTCAACCCCGAAGGCCTTCCGGGTCAAGCCGTCATTCGTGGATCGACAGCGCCAGGACGATCCAATCGTTGCCGACGCCCGGGCCTTTGATGAAGGTCGCTCGTTTCTCGGAGATTTTTACCACGGTCTTCACCAGCAGAGCTTTGCCCGACCACCATTCCAGCTCCAACTCGTGCAGGTGTTTTTCGACGGACTTCTGGGTAACGAACACCACGAACCCTTTGCCAAGATTCAGGCGACTCTTGTCCTGCAGTCCAGGTCGCCGCGCTGACATCGTTCCACCAGATCGCGGTCGGTTGGTTCAGCTTGCGCGCCTTCATGCGCAGAATTGGACGCCAACGCTGGCGGGGATATTCACCAGGGATTTTTTCGGCACTTTCCATCAGCCCTTCACCACGCCAATAGGCCGCAGACGGGCGACCTTTCGGGCAATGCCCGCATTATGGCAAACGTCCACCACATTCTCCACGTCTTTGTATGCCCAGGGCGCTTCCTCCAGCGCTGTGCCTCGTCCCTGCGCCATCATGAAAACACCGCGCTCGCTCATTTCTCTCTGCAAATCCTGAAAACTTCCTTCCTTTTTGGCCCGGGCGCGGCTCATCATCCGCCCCGCGCCGTGGCAGACCGTGCCCCACGTTTGTGTCATCGCGCCCTCCGTGCCCACAAGCACGAACGAATACCGGCCCATGTCGCCCGGCACGAGCACGGGCTGGCCGATGGGCTTGTAGCGGTCGGGCAAGAATGGGTGGCCCGGCGGAAACGCCCGCGTCGCGCCCTTGCGATGCACGCACAGAGTTTTCTTCGTTGGTGGCGCAGGCGTCCCTGCCTGCGACTGTCCAACCATATGCTCCTCCAGCTTGGCGATGTTGTGCGGCACGTCGTACACCAGTTCCATGCCGAGTTCGCGCGGCGAGATGCGCAACGCGTGCAGGAACGCCCGCTCGGCTTTCGCCATCAGCACCTGCCGATTGGCGAACGCGTAGTTGGCCGCACAGCGCATCGACGAAAGATATTCCTCGCCTTCAGATGAATGCACGGGCGCGCTGACAAGCTGGCGATCGGGCAGATGGATGCCGTACTTCTCGGGCACGTTGCGCAACACCCTCAAATAATCGTCACAGACCTGGTAACCAAAGCCGCGCGAGCCGCAGTGGATCATCACGGTGATCCGGCCTTTGAGCAGACCCATCACGTCGGCAGCATGCTCGTCGAACACCTCGTCGACCATCTGCACTTCGAGGAAATGGTTGCCGCTGCCGAGCGAGCCAAGCTGGCCCTTGCCGCGCTCCAAGGCGCGGTTGGTGATGTTTGACGGCTCGGCGTCGGGAAGTTTGCCGTGTTCTTCGATGAAGTCGAGGTCTTCAGGTTCGCCGAACCCATGTTCGACGGCCCAGTGCGCGCCTTGTTGGACGCATTTGCGCTCGTCATCGAAGGACATTTTCAAATCGCTGCCGCGCCCCAGCCCGCAGGGAGTGTCACGGAAGAGTTGGGCGACCAGCTCGCGGATCTTCGGCGCGACTTCCTCGTGTTTGAGGTTGGTGCGCATCAGCCGCACACCGCAATTGATGTCGTAGCCGACGCCACCCGGCGAAATCACGCCGCCTTCTTGTGGATCGGTCGCGGCGACGCCGCCGATGGGAAACCCGTAGCCCCAATGAATGTCGGGCATCGCCAGCGAATATTTCTGGATGCCCGGCAGGAACGCCACGTTGGCGACCTGCTCCAGGCAATTATCGCCGACGATGTGCTCCAGCATTTTCTCCGTGGCATAAATCCGTCCCGGCACCCGCATGCCCGACTTGTAGCTGGCCGGCAGCTCCCACAACCAGTCGTTGACCTTCTCCAGCGGATTCACAAGCGAAGTGTACCCGCAACCAATGATGGCCGCAAGGCAATGACATGTTTATCCGTGACAGTCACCCCGGTCTCGATTACTGCACGAAATGGGGCAACATGTGCGAGGAAGAACGAAGGGTGACGCCACCGGGCGGCTTGTCAATGCCGGCATGCTGTTATATGGTCGTATGATCAACAGCATGGAATCAAAGATCAACTTACTTCTCAAAGCCAAACAGTTCGGTTTCTCTGACCGGCAGATTGCGGCGCTGGTGGGGAGCACGGAGGACGAAGTGCGGGCGTTGCGGAAGAAGTTGGGGATCGTGCCCAGCTTCCGGCTGGTGGACACGTGCGCAGCGGAGTTTGAGGCTTACACGCCTTACTACTACTCGACCTACGACACGGGCGACGATGAAGTCCGGAAGACGGACACGCGGAAGGTGATGATTCTCGGGGGCGGGCCGAACCGGATCGGGCAGGGGATAGAGTTCGATTATTGCTGCGTCCACGCGGCCTTCGCACTGAAGGAACTCGGGCTGGAGACGATCATGGTCAACTCGAATCCAGAGACTGTCTCGACCGACTACGACACCAGCGACAAACTGTACTTCGAGCCGCTCACGCTGGAGGACGTGTTGCACATCTATGAGCGGGAGAAATGCTGGGGCGCAATCGTGCAGTTCGGCGGTCAGACGCCGCTCAACCTTTCGCTCGGTCTCCAGAAAAACGGCGTCAACATCATCGGCACGACGCCGCAAAGCATCGAGATCGCCGAGGACCGCAAACTGTTCGCGGCGATGCTCGACAAACTTGGGATTCCGCAACCGCCGAACGGCATTGCCACGAATGAAGAGGAAGCTCTCGCAGCGGCGCGCAAGCTCGGCTATCCGGTGCTGCTGCGGCCGTCGTTCGTGCTGGGCGGTCGCGCGATGCAGATCGTGTTTAGCGACGACGAGGTGCGGCATTACATGCGGTTTGCCGTCGAGGCGTCGCCCGAGCGGCCGGTGCTGGTGGACAAGTTTTTGGAGGAAGCCATCGAGGTGGACGTCGATTGCATTGCCGATGTCGGCGTGGGCGGCGACACGGTGGTGATCGGGGGATTCATGGAGCACATCGAGTTTGCCGGTTGCCACAGCGGTGACGCGGCGATGGTGTTGCCGCCGCACTCGCTGGCCAAGGCCGAGATCGAGACGATGCGGAGGTACACGCGTGCCATGGCGCACGAGTTGAGGGTGGCCGGTTTGATGAACGTGCAGTTCGCTGTGAAAGGCCGCAACGTCTGGGTGCTGGAGGTCAACCCGCGCGCGTCGCGCACGGTGCCGTTCGTCAGCAAGGCGATCGGCCATCCGCTGGCCAAGCTCGCCGCCAAGGTCATGACGGGCAAGAAGCTGACCGAACTGGGGTTCACCAAGGAAGTCTGGCCGGAGTATTACTCCGTGAAGGAGTCGGTCTTCCCCTTCAACAAGTTTCCCGGCGTGGACATCTTGCTCGGGCCGGAGATGCGTTCGACGGGTGAAGTGATGGGGATCGACGAGGATTGGGGTCTGGCCTACGCGAAATCACAGATGGCGGCGTCGCCGGCGCTGCCGCTGTCGGGCAAAGTGTTTCTCAGTGTGCGCGACTCGGACAAGAAACACATGGTGCCGATTGCGAAGGAGTTTGCCGCGATGGGCTTTGAGCTGTGCGCGACCGGCGGCACGGCAAAGGTGTTGCAGGAAAGCGGCATCAAGGTCCAACTGCTGTTCAAGTTGAGCGAGGGCCGCCCGAACGTGCTTGACTTGATCAAGAATGGCGAGCTTGCTCTGGTGATCAACACGCCCGCAGGCAAGACGCCGCGCGTCGATGAAGTGCGCATCCGCACCGCTGCTGTCGCTCACAGAGTTTCCATCATGACGACGCTGGCCGGCGCGAAGGCGGCTGCGCTGGGGATTGCGGCTCTGAGGGCAAAGGGTCTCAGCGTCC
>JBEKZD010000021.1:0-52585 GCA_049510215.1 Verrucomicrobiia bacterium | reverse complement strand
TGAACCGTGTGGAATTGGCTCTGCTGGAGCGTCTACGTGAACTGGAATCCTCACCCGCTCGCATCCAGTCCCTCACTCATTTCGACTGGATAATTAATGTTAAATTGAACGCCCATTAGTATAAATGAGCGTGCCGATCACGTCGGCGGGCAACAGATCTGGCGTGAACTGGATCCGATGAAACGTCGTCTGGATCGCCGCCGACAGCGTCTTGACCGACAATGTTTTCGCCAGCCCCGGCACGCCTTCGAGCAACACGTGCCCGTCCGCCAGCAGCCCGATCAACAACCGCTCGATGAGGTATTTCTGCCCGACGATGACCTTGCCGATCTCGCCCACGAGCAGCCGCACAAACTCGCTCTCGCGTTTGACCTGTTCGTTAATCGCCGCAATGCCTTGGTCCATGCGTTCTCCTTTTGAGGTTTACAACAAGCGGAAATCCAAACCTAAAGACACACCGATTGTCAACTTGGTTCAAAGCGGAACCAATAAAATGGCGGCCCCAACGGGATTCGAACCCGTGTACCGAGATTGAGAATCTCGTGTCCTGGGCCTCTAGACGATGGGGCCGCTCAAACCGAAGTTTACCACGTTTCACGTGGTCAGAATTCAGCCGTCAGAATACAGGTGGAGAATGGGAAATCAAGCCCTTTGGCCCGCGTCTTGGAGGGCTGGGATAGAAGCATTCGAGCCGTGGCTCCCGCCGAGCCGCAACCGCGCCAGGAGTTTGTCGTGGATGCTGTCGAACTTGCCGTTGGAAAAAACCGCCACCACGTCGCGGTCGCGCAACTGCGGCACCAGCCGCGCCACAATCTGCTCGCTGTCGTATGAATACTCGGCCAACTTGCCCGCGCGTCGCAACGACTCGACGATCTGTTCCGGCTTGAGCCGTTCGCTCTCGACAAGCTCGTTCAGCCGATGCACCCGCGCGATGAACACGCCATCGGCCAGCGCCAGCGACTCGGCCAGTTCGCGCTGGAAAACGTTCCGCCGGGTCGTGTTGCTGCGCGGCTCGAACAACGCCCACAACCGCCGCTGTGGATATTCCGTCCGAATGGCGCGGATGGTTTCTGCAATGGCCGTCGGATGATGGGCAAAATCATCAATCACCGTCACGCCCGCCGCCTCGCCGCGCACCTCCATGCGACGCTTCACGCCGCGAAACGTCGAGAACCCTTGCTGGATTTGTTCGCGGGAGAGTCCCAATTCGGCGGCGCAAACGGCCACCGCGGCCGCGTTGCGAGCGTTGTGCTCGCCTGCGAGCGGGACCGTGAAACCGTCGAAGCACGCTTTCTCGAAGAAGCGAACGCGACATTGCGCGCCGGCGACAACCTCGCGCACGTTGGCGTCCTCGCCGTTGGCAATCAGCAGGCCCCGTCGGGGAATCACGGCGACCAGTTGGCGAAAAGCGCGCTTGACCGCCGCTAGGTCGGCAAAAATGTCGGCATGATCGAACTCGATATTGTTCAGTATCACCGTGTCGGGCAGGTAATGGACGAACTTGCTGCGTTTGTCGAAGAACGCCGTGTCGTACTCGTCGCCTTCGATGACGAAGAAACGGTCGCAGGCAGGGACGCCTGCGCCACCATTGCCCGGCGGTGGCACAGGCGTCCCTGCCTGTGCTGCAGGTCGCGCGCCGCAGCCGAAGTTGTTGGGAATCCCGCCGATGAGAAAGCCCGGCGACAACCCAGCGGATTCGAGCACCCACGCCAGCAGCGATGTTGTAGTGGTCTTGCCGTGCGTGCCGGCGATGACGATGGAATGGTTGCCGCGAATGAAAAACTCGCGCAACAGTTCCGGTAGCGAGCAGTAGTTCCACCGTTCGTCGAGCAGGCGTTCCACTTCGGGATTGCCGCGTTTCACCGCGTTGCCGATCACGACCAGGTCGGGCCGGTGATCAAGATTGGATTCGCAGTAGCCCGAGATAATGCGGATGCCGCGCGATTCAAGAAACGTGGACATCGGCGGATAGACGTTCTCGTCGCTGCCGGTGACGGCATAGCCGCGTTCGCGGCACGTCGCTGCGACCGAAGCCATGGCGGTGCCGCACACGCCCACGAAGTGGATCGAGTTGACCTTCTTGCGCAACATCCTTTAGGGTTCCCCGCACGGTTGTGTAACAGAAATGACGAACTTTATCAATGTTTCTGATTTTGATCTGGCGAGCACGCTGGAATGCGGTCAGGCATTCCGCTGGTCCCGCCCCGGCGGGACGGATAGCTGGTTTGAAGGCGTGGTGGGACGCGAGGTCTGGCGACTCCGGCAGCAGGGCAATGTCTTGGAGTACGATTGTAGCCGCGAAGCTTCTTCGCGGGCCTCGCAATCCGACGACAGCCGCGAATGCGATTCACGGCTACAATACTATCTGTCTCTTGATCGCTCACTGCGCGACGTCGTTGCGACGTTCCCAGCCGACGACGAGGCGCTGCAACAAGCCGTCCGCAACCATTGGGGACTCCGCGTGATTCGGCAGGAACCGTGGGAATGTCTCGCCTCGTTCATCGCAAGTTCCGCCAAGCAGATCGTCCAAATTCGCCAGATCGTCGCCGAGTTGTCGCGCAGATTCGGTGACCAAATTGACGGAACGCATTTCGGGTTTCCGCCTTTCTCCGCCATTGCCCGAGCGTCTGTCCAGCAGTTGAAGGACTGCAAGCTCGGATTTCGCGCGAAGAATCTGCTCGCCGCCGCACGGATGATTGATGACGGCACGATTAATTGGTCTAAGATTTCCGTGGGAGCGGCGTCCCCGCCGCGATCAACCGACCCGGTCGCCCCGACATCCCTGTCGGGGCTCCTACAACCGCGCTGCGATTATGAGACCGCAATGGCGGAACTTCTGAACCTGCCCGGTGTTGGCGAGAAGATCGCCAGTTGCGTGCTGCTGTTTTCCTGTGGATTCGACCAGGCGTTTCCGATCGACGTGTGGATCGAGCGCGCGCTGCGGCGGCTGTACTTTGCTCGGAAGCACAACGTGACGCACCGGCAACTGCGCGAGTTCACCCGCACGCACTTCGGCCCGTACGCAGGCTGGGCGCAACAGTACTTATTTTTCCAGGAGCGCACGCGCGGCCGCCAGCCGTTGCTGGATCGCCGCGCGCAGCGATGACTCGCGCTCGGTCGTCGCTGCCAGCGCTGACTCGAACGCCTCGATGGCCTCTTTAACTCGACGCTGCTTCAGGTAAACGCTGCCGAGCGTGTCGAGGTAGTAGGCGCTCGACGATGGACGGAGTTTTACGGCGTGTTCACAAAGCTGCACGGCTTCGTCGAGGTTGGCGCCGAGTTCGAAGTAGGTCCAGGCCAGGTTGTTCATGGCGTCAGCGTTCCCAGGGTCAAGCTTCACCGCCCGCGCGTTGGCGGCCGCTGCCTCGGTGAAGAGCTTCTGTTTGATGAGCGCATTGCCGAGATTCATCTGGAAGCAGGAGTTGGCTGGCTGGAGTTCCGTTGCCCGGCGATAGTTTCCGGCGGCGGCAGCCAGATGACCCGTGCGCTCCAAGAACACACCCAAATCGTTGTGTTCATCCGCCGACAGCGTCCACATCGCGCGGTCGGGCGGACAAACCAGCAGCGTCCAGCGCTCGGCGTTGTTCCAAAACCGCAGGAAATCCTCCTGCCGCAATTCGAGACATGGACGCGAATCCGAGTGGACGATGACGGTCTGGGTGAAGTCGTCGAAGCCGAGCACGACGAAGTAATGGAAGTTCGCACCGAACTTTCCAAGCACAATCATGGGAACGCCCGCCGCCAGCTTGTGTCGCAAGTCCGCCTGCGTGCCGCGATACTGGCGAACCCACAAATTGAAGCGCGCTGCATAATCAGCCAGGTCAGTGGTGAGCGTGCCGCGGATCCCCGGCAGGTAAATGGCCGCAGCAATTTCGTCCTGTGAAACCTTGTGGCCGTGATAGTTGGCGAGCATCGCCAGTGCGGCGGGCCCGCAGTAGTTGGCCTTCTGGGCGATGAATGGGACGGAGATTGGTGATTGGTGACTGGTGACTGGCAAGTGGTGATGGGTGGCGCAGCCGATCGTCACGAGCGCAAGGCACAAGGCACAGAGCACACAGCGCATTTCAGCCGATGCGGAAGACAATGTCGCGAACGGCCGTCTTACCGACGCGTGCTTTGATTTTTTGGAGCAACAGCAGCTTGTGGTAACGGGAAAGTTCCTGCAACCAGACGGAATGATCGACCGTGACGTGGAGAAGCCCGTTGCGCAAGCTCACAGGCTGGGCGTGCTTGGCGATGTCGGTCCCCACAATTTCAGGCCATAGAAAGAAAACCTGTGACTGTTGGAGACGCTGCTCCAAGCCGAGGCCTTTCATGACGCCTGGAACGAGCTTGCTCATGGACGCGGCGATCTTTCCGTTCGGCACATCGCCGTGAGCAGCGAACGGTTGCCATTCGCGCAAGACTCGCGATCGCAATGCCGGGGTCACTGGGATTGCTGCGGCTGAGATTGCTCGGCGGCAGCGGCGTCGGCTTGTTCGCCGTCGTTGCCGATGGCTTCAACCGGGCAACCTTCCATCGCTTCCTTGCAAAGAGTTTCCTCCTCGGGCGATGTCGGTTGCTTGTATATGTAGCTGTAGCCGCCGTCTTCGTTGCGGGTGAAATTGTCGGGCGCAGTCTCACGGCACAGATCGCAGTCAATGCACTGGTCGTCCACGTAATACTTGCCCGCGACGTTGTCTGGATACTTGTTCTCGAAAACCGCCATCGCACTCTCCAACTATGGGCGCACTATAACAGAGCCGCATTTCGATTCAACTGCATTCTCCGTCCAGCCGGGGCAGCTGGGCGCATCTGGACACTACCACCATAGCCAGCGTTGGGCGTTTTGCAGGGCTGTAGGTAGGGGCAGACCGCCGGGCTGCCCGTCCCCGAAGAACGCGGCGCGCCCGGCGGCCTGCTCGCGTGCCGTTTACGGAGTCGCGCCCTACCTCGCACAACACCAGTACGTTGGGTGTTCGGCGGGTTACGGCGGTGGTGCTCAGATACGCCCGGGGCAGCTCACGCCGTCTGATGATGCAGCAAGGCCCCCATGCGACCGGCATGGCGCAACGGCGTTGGTCCTTATGGCAGAAGATCGGCAGAAGTCCGAGAGATTCCAAGCCGTATTTTCTTGTTGGTTCAATTCAACGCCGGGGCAGGTTTCTGTGTCGCTACTACTGAAACGCGCTGACGAAAGGATATGCCCGATGAATTCAAAGAAACTGAGAGTAGTTGGAATGACCGTTGGCCTGGCATTGTGCGTGGCGGCCGGCTTGATCGTTTTCACCGCCGTTGACAAACCTGCACTGGCCAAGGAAGAGGCTACCACCTCCAACCTTGGACCTGGCCCCGCCCCGCTCCAAGCGTTGAGCGATGCGTTTGCCGACGTGGCGGTCCGCGTGAAACCAAGTGTGGTGACGGTGTACTCCGAGAAGACCGTCAAGATGCCTTATTTCCAGTGGCCATTCGGTGATGACTCACCGTTTCGCTGGTTCTTCGGTGACGACAATTCGCCGCGCCCGCGCCGGTCGCAGCCCCGCGAGTACCAATTCAAGCAAACCGGCATGGGGTCGGGCGTCGTGATCGACAAGGAAGGCCACATTCTGACCAACAACCACGTCGTGCGCGACATGGACCAGATCAAGGTGAGATTTCCCGGCAGCGAGCCTTACGACGCGGTTGTCGTGGGCACCGATCCGAGATCGGACATCGCCGTGATCAAAATCAAAGACAAACTTCCGCGCGGCATCGTTCCGGCCGATCTCGGCGACTCCGATGCGATCCGGGTGGGCGACTGGGTGTTGGCTGTCGGCGCGCCGTTCGGGTACGAGCAGACCGTCACCGCCGGCATCATCAGCGCGAAAGGCCGCAGGGATGTCGAGCAGGGACGAGACCACTATCAGGATTTTCTGCAGACCGACGCCGCCATCAATCCGGGCAATTCCGGCGGCCCGTTGGTCAACCTGCGGGGTGAAGTGGTCGGCATCAACACCGCGATCGCCACGAGCGTCGGCCAATTCGCCGGCGTCGGCTTCGCCATCCCCATTAACATGGCCAAGCCGGTCGTTCGCGACTTGATCAAGAGCGGCCGCGTCACCCGCGGCCTGCTCGGCATCAACATCCAACCCATCACGGAAGACCTCTCCGAACACTTTGGCCTGTCGGGCACCAAGGGCGCGCTGGTTTCCAACGTTAACAAAGGTTCACCCGCGGAAAAGGCGGGGATCAACGCCGGCGACGCCATCGTCGAATACAACCGCACGCCGATCGAGGATGTCGATCATCTGCGAAACCTCGTCGCCGCTACCGCGCCCGGCTCCAAGGTGGACATCGTCGTCGTGCGGGACGGCAAACGCCGAACGCTATCGGCCACGGTCGGCGAAATGAAGGCCGAAGAGGCCGCCGGCGCCGGCGGAGAGGGCGAGGAAGCTCCCAGTATGCCCGACCTCGGCCTGAGCGTGGCCCCGCTCACTCCACAGGCCGCGAAGCAATACAGCCATGATCCGGACGCCAAAGGCGTGTTGGTCACCACCGTTGACCAGGGCAGCCCCGCTGCCGAGGTCGGCCTGCAAGAAGGCGACCTGATCACTGAGGTCAACCACGAATCTGTCGCCAACGTCAGCGAGTTCCGCGCCGCAATGGCCAAGGCCAAAGGCAACAAGAACATCCTGCTCCTTGTCAACCGCGAAGGCGCCAGCCGCTTCGTCGTCGTGCGGCTGAAGTGAGGTCGCGGAGGAGGCGGGCGAAGGACTTCTCATACGCGTCGCGGTCTTTCCAGTGGCGGAAATCGCCAATGTGCCGGGCCAAGATTGGGTACGGAATTTCTATAGAAGGCAACTCCGTAGACGACACGCGAGCAGGCGAAGCGAACGAAGACGACATCCTTTGTTTCCTTCCAACCACGGCGGGCAAGCGTTACCTTCTGTTCAAATCCTCCGGCTGAGGCGAATCGGAAAGAGCATGGTGCGTTTCTGTTCCTGCTCGCGGGCCAAGGCGGTTTCAACTTCGTGCTCGACCCAAATCGCCGGCGACGGAGTGCCCGGCTTGGCGCAACGCCTCCCGCTAAAGTGCCGAGGCTACCTGACGGCGCGTAGCGCCCACCCGGAACAGGGCTTGAATCAACAGATCAATGGAGACGCTCGGGTCGCCGGCCTCCTCCGGGCCTATTTCGTGGCCTTGCGTTCCTCCGGCTTCGCCCTGCGGGCCGGCATATTGGACAACCTGATCCGCTGGTAGGCGCCGCGTTTCTGGTCTTCAGGATGCGGCTCGATGGCGAGCACCGTGATGTCTCCCTGCTCCGGTCCATACGCCCAGAATAACCGCCCCGCTGCCGGCGTTTTGTTCTCCAAATACGACTGGAAAATCTTGATCCCGTGTTTG
The DNA here is from genome assembly GCA_049510215.1 of Verrucomicrobiia bacterium. GTDB lineage: Bacteria > Verrucomicrobiota > Verrucomicrobiia > Palsa-1439 > Palsa-1439 > JBEKZD01. The sequence continues at coordinate 45,223 of JBEKZD010000021.1, read as the reverse complement.
CGCGTCAGATCGTCAATCTCGTGTGAGGCCAACCCCGGATGACGCGGGTTCTGACCGAGAAAGCCCAGCACCTTGACGAGTTTCTTGAAGAACTTCTCCTCGTGCTTGCTCAACCTGCCTTGGAGATTGCGGGCCGACAGGTCGGTCCAATACGCTTCCATCTCCGGCACACCCATGCGGATGCGGAAAGCCACGGCGCTCCTAATCCTTGAGGAACGGAGTCAGATCAATCGGAACGGAGGCGATCCCCTTCTTTAAATGGGCGACAGATTCTTCCAGCATCTTGCGCGTGCGCGCAGGAATCGCCTGCGGCGGCACCAACAGGCGCGGCTCCAGCAGGAAGCAGCCGTTCGAGAGAGCCTTGACGTGAAAATACTTCGTTCGGGCGGTTCGCAGGCTGATCCGTTTCTTGTCATCGGCTGCCACGTCGTAGTGCGCGACAACGGTGATGCGGTTCGCTCGTTTCCGGCGTTGAAGTGTTGCGGTTGGCATGGCTCGAATATGGTGGGAATTCCCACTTATGTCAAGAAGTACGGCGTACCGACCGGGCTTTCGTTGCCCGAGTCCCACGGATTGAATGGCCGCAAGAGCCGAGTCCGACGACCCGCTGCTGTCATTTGCGGCAATGCGCAAAGGTCCTGTAGGGTCGCGCGGAGCCTGTCCTGAGCCAAGCCGAAGGCTCGTGACCGCATCCTCGTTGTGCGTGTGGTCTCCCGACCCGGCACGGCTTGCCTCGTGTAGTGGCCGCTGCCTGTCCCGCCCCGGCGGTGATCCCGGCGGCTGTCGTCAAAGTAGGACAGCTACTCCAGAATGTAACCCTCTTCGCCGTGCTCGTTGATGTCGAGGCCCTGACGTTCGGCGTCGGGCGCGGGCCGCAATTCGAGCCAGGGCTTGAGCGTGAAAGCAATCGCAGCCGTTGCTGCCACGGACAGGACCAGCGTGATGACGATCGCGGTCAACTGATGCATCCACAACGTCTGGCCGACGATGCCCTTGAGGTTGGTCGTGAGATTCGGGTTGACCTCGCTTGTCGCGAGGAACCCCGTCAACAAAGTGCCCAGCGTGCCGCCGACGGCGTGGACGCCGAATGTGTCGAGAGAATCGTCGTAGCCGAACTTCGCCTTGAGCTTGCTGCAGGCGAGGAACGTGCCGACACCGGCGAACAGACCAATCAGCACCGCGCCGTTGGCAGTGACAAAACCACTCGCTGGCGTAATCGTTGCCAGCCCGGCCACCGCACCGGAGCACATGCCGAGCACGCTCGGTTTTCCCCGCATAAGCCGTTCGAGCACCGCCCAACTGCTGAGACCGACGACGGCCGCCAGGGTGGTATTGACGAAGGCATAGGCGGAAACCATGTCCGCGGCCACGGCGCTGCCGGCGTTAAAGCCGTACCAGCCGACCCAGAGCATGCCGGTGCCGACCATGCACAGCACCATGTTGTGCGGGGCCATGCTTTCTTTGCCGAACCCGATCCGTTTACCGAGGATCAAACACAACACCAGCGCCGACCAACCCGACGACATGTGTACGACCATGCCGCCGGCGAAGTCGATCGCTTTGACGGTCGCGTGCGGGTTGGACAAGCCATTCATCAGACCGTCCGCGCCCCAGATCATGTGGGCCAACGGAAAATAAACCACCAGCATCCAGGCCACACTGAAGGTCATGATGGCAGAAAACCGGATCCGCTCGGCGACCGCGCCAATGATCAGCGCCGGTGTGATGATGGCGAACATCATCTGGTACATCGCAAAGACGTTCTGCGAAACCCAGTTCGCGTAATTCAGGTTGGGCAAAGCGGTCACGCCGTTCAGGAAGGCATACTGGAAACCACCCAACAGGGAGGAGCCTGTGCCAAATGAGAAACTGTAACCCACCGCCCACCACAGCAGTGAGATGACGCCCGCCATGCCGAGGCATTGGCCGAGAACCGACAACACGTTCTTGCGCCGCACCAGGCCGCCATAGAACAACGCCAGACCGGGCAACGTCATGAACAACACCAGCGCCGACGACATCATCATCCATCCATTGTGGCCCGGGCCGGGACCGGCAATCTTCGAAGACGGCGCCACACGCGCCCCGTTGTTGACGTAAGCCTCGAGGTCGGCGACGCGCTGCTCGAGCGTCGGCTCGGCCGCGGGTGGGACACTTCGTGGCGGCTGCGGCAGAGCCGGTGGCACGACTGCGATGGACGAACTAAGCCCACCCACTGCAAGTAAAATCATTGCGGTGACTGACACGACTGCCATCGTTCGTTTCATGGGCACAAATCTCCTTCGCTTGATTCTTGTCTCCGTCGGGTTCCCTGAAAAAACTCGGTCGCCATTGTATGCGGTGCTCCTGCCACAGTAAAGCCCGTCTTCTGTCAGCCCGCGTTCTGTCAGGAACCGGTCAGCAGAAAGATGAGATTCGCGGAAATCGCCAATGTGCCGGGCCACGATTGGGTACGGAATTTCTACAGAAGGCAACTCCGTAGACGACACGCGAGCAGGCGAAGCGAACGAAGACGACATTCTTTGTTTCCTTCCCACCACGGCGGGCAAGCGTTACCTTCTGTTCAAATCCTCCGGCTGGGGCGAATCGGAAAGAGCATGGTGCGTTTCTGTTCCTGTTCGCGGGCCAAAGCCGTTTCGACTTCGTGCTCGCCCCCCTGCCGAGTACGGTCGTCTCCTTCCCACCGGTTGTCATGCTGAGCTTGTCGAAGCATCTTTCCCTTACCCGTTCAGTGTTGAACGTTCAGGTGTATCGTCCTCCCTCCTCCGCCACAGCTTCAGCGACGGCGTCCCGCGAATTGCGGCGGTGGATTCAAAAGGCGCTCGAGGGTCGAGAATCGGAAGACGGAGGTCGGAGATCACCATACGAACGTGACGATGCTGTGTCCCGGTGCGAGGTAATCGAAGAATTTACCGTCCGCCTCGACCTGGAATGACTGTTCCGTTTTGTTCTTGTTGAAAGCGACCAGCGAGGTCTGGCCGTTGGGCAGGGCGAAGGCGACGATGTCCATGCCGCCGGGGTCAACGCCTTTGAAGGAAGCCGCGATGCGCTTCGAGCCGGGCCGGGCGGCGCGGGACATCTGGGCGATCCCATAGAACTCGCGCTCGAACTTCACTTCCTGGTAGTTGTCGGTCTGAATCGCCACCAATCCTGCGGCCTCGGAATCGGTGCGTGGAGTCGGTCCGAACTTGCCGTCGAGCGCGAGGTTCCACTCGACACTCGACTGACACCAGTTCTGCGGGCCGCCCATCCAACTGTGGGCCATGCCCCAGTCCACATCACCCCACCAGCCGCCCCGGTTCTTGCCCCAGCCACCATGCTCTGTACACAGGATTTCCTTGTCGGGAAACCTCTGATGGATGGTGTTGTAGGTCTTACTCATGAGGTTGGCGTTGCCGTAGTAACAGTGCCAGGCGCTTCCGGCGATATACTTGCCCGCCGTGGGATCCGAGAGGATTTTGGTTACACTCTCCACGGGGTCCATTTTGGCGTCACCGCGAATGACCTTCCGGTCGCCGGGATGCAATCCCCAGTTGTGGTCGTGGACGAAGATTTTCGTTTTCAGTCCCTTGGCCGCCAGTTTGGGACCCAGAAGGCTGACGAGTCTGATCTGATCGTACTCGTTCATCCGCATGCAAGGGTAGCTGGCGGCATCGAACTGCGGTTCGTTCTGCAGCGTGACGCCCCAGACTTCGACGCCCTCGGCGCGGTATTGTGCGATGAATTTCACGAAGTAGTCGGCATACACCTCGAAGCATTCGGGCCTGAGCTTGCAGGTGGCGCCGGCGGCCTTTTCCGCCTCCGAGATGCCCACCAGCTTGCCGTTGGTCTTCATCCAAGCCGGGGCGCTCCACGGCGAGCCGAGAATCCGAATCTCGGGGTTCAGCCGCAGCGCCTCCTTGAGCGCGGGAATGATGTACTGCCTGTCGTGAGCGATCGAAAAGCGGCTTAGATCCGGCGATCGCTCATCGCAGTAGGTATAGTAAGTGGCGCTGGCCGTGTAGTCGGAGGCGCCCATGGGCAGCCGCAGGAAGCTGAAGCCCGCGCCTTCGGTCGGCGAGAACAGCTTCTTCATGGTGTACTCGTATAGTTGCGGGTTCTTCTGCTTCAGATTCATGAGCACCCAGGCGGACGAATCCGTCATGGCCGCTCCATGGCCGTACATCGTCTGGAAGGTCTTGGTTCGATCCACGGCGATCTTCACCGGACGGCCCGGATCCGCCGCCATCAAAGGGATGGAACCCTGCCGAAGCAGTGTGAAGTTGTCATCCTGGTGGACGCCGTTCTGGACGTGCTTGGCGTCGCCGTCATCCACTTTGGTCACGACGACTGTTACCTCACCGGCCCGCAGCGGGGTGATGCACAGGGCCAATGCCCCGGCAACCACGGCACAAGCGGCTTGAAGCAATCGGTTGCTACGCATCAGGTCGCAAATCCGGGTTTTCAGCACGCCACAGATTCCAAACCGCAACGCCTTCCTTGAGGATCGCGAGATGTTCTGGATTGGCCATAGGTGTCGGCTTTGCTCAAACGCCCTTAGGTTTCCCTTCCGCCTTCAAATCTTCCTGTAACCGGGCGAAGGACTTCTCGAAGGCGTCGTGGTCTTTCCAGTTGGAGAAATCGGGGATGAAATACTCGCGCACCTCGACGGCCAGGTCCTTGCCGGTGTCGGCATCGAAACAGGTCCAAGCGCGCAGCGTGTCGAAGTCCACCAGCCGGATCGGGAACAGTTTCCGGCGATTCTCCTTCTTCTCCACTTCACGCGCCTTGCGGATTTCCGTCATCACCCATTCGCTCTTGATGCTGTGCTCAGACAGAACCAGCAACAGCTTGTCGTAAAGTTGAATCGCGCGGAATAGCTGCTCATGGAGTTTGTCACCGCCTTTAAGGTTTTCCGGCGCGAACCAGACGCGCAACCCGGCTTCTCTCATGCGACTGTGGAGACGGCGGGCAAATTCCTCGTCCTTGGTGGAATAGCTGATGAAACACGAGTGCCATTGAACGGGCAGGCCGGAGCGAATGAGCGGAAGCAGGTGCTCGATGACATCTTCGGGCACACCAGCATCGCGGAGAAATTTGTCGGGGATTTTTCCGTGGGATTTGTAGAGAGTGTCGAGGCCAATTGTTGACGGACCTTGATGTTCCAGATCAGTCAGCCCGTTGACCCTGCTGAGATCAACATCTGCGAACGCAGTACCGGAGACCCTCGCCTTACTCAGGTCAGCATCGCCGAAGTCGGCGCGCGTGAAGTAGGTCCCGGTAAGATTTGCACGATGAAAGTCCGCACCGCTGAGATGTGCGAAAGTGAGGTTTGCCATGCTGAGATGCGTGTAGCGAAGCGATGCACGCCTCAAATCCGCCGCCACCAAGTTCGCACCACTGAGATTTGCACCGGCCAGGTTTGCCGCACTGAGGTTGGCATGGCTCAAGTTGGCGTCCGACAACTCTGAGTCTTCTAGGATTGCCTTAGCCAATTCTATGTCCGAGAGGTCTGCTCCGTACAAGTTCACATTCGCGAGGTTCGCGCCGCGAAGGTTGGCACTGCGGAGAATTGTGCCGGTGAGATTTGGGAACTCGTCCCGATTCTGACCTCGCCAGAAATTCCAAGCCTTTACGCCTTGCTTGAGTATCGCCAGATGTTCTGGATTGGCCATGGAGCCTCAAATCATTTCATCGGCTCGTTTTTCGCGCGAGGTCTTCGGTTTCTTGGTCTGCGCCGTCTTCGCTTCTTCGGCGGCGCGGTCCAGATTCAATTTGAGCAGGCGTTCGAGAATTTGGTCGTCGGTGAGGTCGGCGGGGAAGCCGTAGGCGGCGGCAACGGCTTGGTCGAGTTTCTTGTGCGCTAAGTCCAGCCACGTCGGACGCTCGTTGTAGAGATTGGTCAGCGTGCGTTTCTTGAGCTTGGCGGCGCAGTCGGCGTCTTTCGGTTCGAGGCGCGGATAACGGACGTTGGTGATTGGTGACTGGTGACTGGTGACTGGTGATTGGGGGACGACGTAGCGAGACCAAGGACCGTCCACGGAGCCGGGGAATTCCAGTACGTGTTCGACTGTCCACTCGGGCGGATTGAGCCAGCGTTCGCGCATGTCGTTGAGCTCCTTCGCGGCGGTGGTAATCGCGGCTTCCTGCGCAGGCGTCGGCTGCGGAAGCGGAAATGTCTCGAAGCACGTCGTTGGGGTGTAGCGCGGGCGGGTTTCCAATCGCGTGCCCTGCTTCAACGCCCAGACTTCGTGAAACCGCGATTGCAACACGCCGAAGAAGTAGTCGTCAGCACGTGCGAAGGCGAATAGTGCGTGGTCCGGTTGCGAAGGAGCTTGCATCCAAACAAACATCCGGTGCTTGGCAACGGCGACCGTGGCAAGGAATCTCGGAAGCGGAGCTAAGGCCAGCCGCATGTCTTCGCGGCGTCGCTCTTGAAGCCACCATTCATCTATCGTCGTCCGCGACTTGTCGCGCTCCGGTTTGACGTGTATGCGGACGTATTCAAACGGGGCTTCGTACTTCGAGGCATCCTGCTCCGGTCTGCCGACTCCAAAATCAATGATCCACATGTCGCTTGCGCGGCGCGTCACGTTGAGACCATTGACCCACGGTACAACCACGTCGGAGTTCGGTTTGCCGTGTGGGTTCGGAGCGCGCAAGAATTCCAGCGCCTGCTTTTCGGCGATGTCGAATGCGCCTCCTTTGGTCGTGCCCATGAAGGCAATGTTGAGGTTCGAGCCAAGCACCGCACCTTGCGTAAGGTCGGAGGTGCCGGTGAGATTGGGATTGATCTGCGAGACGGTCTTGCCGTCCAGCACATGTTGTTTGTCGTCGCCCCTGTCGAACCCGACCATGCTGACGTGCACGCTCGCGCCGTCGAGAATCCACGGGCGGTCGCTTTCCGCAAAGAAGATGTCGCCGTTCTCCTTAATGCGCTTGAGCACGTCGCGGTTCGCTCCGCCACGGATGCCTTGCGTGGCCAGCAGGCCGGCACGGCGGCATTGCTTCTTCACGAGTTGGTGTCGCGCTTTTTCAAACCAGTAGCAGCAAAGATCGGCTTCGCGCGCCACCCGGCAATCGTACACTTTGAAGAGTTCGCTCACATACTCGTCACCCAACTCGGTCCGCAGCAATTTGCCGCCGAGAAATGGCGGATTGCTGACGATGACATCGCACTTTGGCCACTCGCGCTCGCTGTAAAACTTCAGCGCGTTCTCTTCGGTGTGTTCCTTGGCTCGCGCCTGCTTCAGGTTCTTCGCTTTGCTGCGGTAATGTGGGACCAACAGCGCGTCTTCGTTTTGGAATCCGTCGAGGACTTGCAGCACCGGCGAGCGGTCGAGTGGGAAACCGTTGTCGCGCAGCCATTGGAGATAACCGATTTGGACGGAGACTTGGGCCAGTTCGAAGGCGTAGGGATTGATCTCGATGGCTTTGAGTTGTTGGACGCTGACCTGCGGCGTGAACCTGAATCCGAGTTGCGTGGCGAACGCGATGACTTCCTTTTCCAGACTTAGAAGAAGCTGGAGCGAGACGTAGAGGAAGTTGCCGCTGCCGCAGGCGGGGTCGAGCACGGTGACGGTGCTGAGTTTCTTGAGGAATTTGGTGAGCTTGGCGCGCGTCTCCTTTTCGTTGTAGCGGCGGTTCCCTGCCCCGAAAGCTTTCGGGGTGAATGAACCGCCGGGATGTTTCTTACCGGCATCGGCGCTTGACACAAGCGCCGCTACACCCGCCAGTTCCCGTCTGATGTCTTTCCATTCGCGGCGGAGCGGCTGCATGAGGACGGGTTCGACCAGCGTTTTGATGTCTTCTTCGCTGGTGTAGTGGGCGCCGAGTTGCGCGCGGAGTTTGCCTTCGCCGTCGAGCGCGCGCTCGAACAGCGTGCCCATGATGCTGGGCTGAACGTATTCCCACTGGCATTCGGCGGCTTCGGCCAGCGCGCGGATTTCGTCTTCGGTCAATTCAAAGACGGTGGCTTCCTCGAAGAGGTGGCCGTTGAAATGGCGGATCTTGTCTTTGCCAAAGCTGCCGCCCTTGGCCATTTTGCGGAACAGTTCTTCGAGGCGTTCGGCGAAGAAACGCGGGTCGTCCACACCCTGTTTGGCGAGGTCGCGGAAAATCTCTTTGGGCAACAGGCTGACATCCTCGGCAAAGAGGCAGAAGACGATGCGGTTGAGGAACCGGGCAATGCGCAGGTTCTTCTTTTGCGCGACATGAACCTCGGCACGCGTGCGGGCGTTGCTCAGTTCGACCGACTCACGCTCCTGAAGCGAGCGGGCGACGGCGGCGATCCGCGCGGCGAGGTCTTCGGTGACCTTGCTGGTGGTGTGCATCGGACGCAAGGCTTCGGGATCGGTAAACAGCGCTCGGAGGATGCGCTGGCTTTCGGGCGTGTCGATGGTCGCGTTGGTGAACTCGTGCGTGTCCTGCACCGCGCCGTTGAAATTGGTGCGGACGATGTAGCGGTCGAAATCGCAGACGACCAGCAGCGGCGGGTTCAGCAACGATTCGCGGTAGCGGAGGAGTTGGTGGTAGGCTTCGTCGAGGTTCTTTTTCTTGCCTTTGTACTCCCAAGCGAAACAGCCGCTCTTCCAGACATCGGCAAACCCGCGGTCGCCCTGTTCGCCGTAGCGGGCCTTCTCCTCTGTCACCAGCAGCAATTCAGCGTCCTTGACGACGCGCTTCTGAAAACAGAACTCGGCGGTGCCAGTCGGGTCGGCTTCGACCGGTGTCGGTTGGCCGAGCAGGCGGCAGAGGTCGTTGAAGTGCTCCTGGTACGCGGATGATTCCTTGCCGCTGTAGCGCGCCCACTTCTTCTTGAATTCAGCCCACGTCATCGAGTGCCTCGATTGCCTTGGCCTCGGAGTGTAGCAAGATCATAACAGCCGGGCAACTCAACATCCTGCTCACCACCCCCATCCGCGTTCATTCGCGTAATCTGCGGTTGATTCTGTTTTGCGCGGTTCTCCGCCTTTTGGCGGCTGTTCCGACGCTCTAAGACGGTTGCGCGACAGGAACGGACTTCTGTCCCTTGCCCCGAGCGCGGAGGCCGGTGAGTTTGCGCTGCAATGCATCGAGGTAGAGGTAAACGACCGGTGTCAGGTACAGCGTGATCAGTTGCGAAGTCAACAGCCCGCCCACCACCGTCAAGCCGAGCGGACGGCGTGATTCAGCCCCGGCGCCAAGGCCGATGGCGATCGGCAGCGCACCGAGCAGCGCCGCCATCGTCGTCATCATGATTGGGCGGAAACGAATGAGGCAACCTTCGTAGATGGCGTCCCGCGGCGATTTGCCTTCCTTGCGCTCAGCTTCCAACGCGAAGTCGATCTGCATGATGGCGTTTTTCTTCACGATGCCGATGAGCATGATGAGGCCGACGAATGAGTAGACGTTCAGGTCGATCCGGAACAAGGCCAACGTCAACAGCGCGCCAAACCCCGCCGACGGCAATCCCGAAAGAATCGTCAGAGGATGTATGAAGCTTTCGTACAGCACGCCGAGCACGATGTAGATGAACACGACGGCGATGATCACCAGCCAACCCAACCCTTTCAACGATGATTGGAACGCCTGTGCTGTCCCCTGAAAAGTCGTTGTCATCGAGGCGGGCACGGTTTGACGGGCAATCGCCTGCACCTTGGCCACGGCGTCGCCGAGCGACACGCCGGGGCGCAGGTTGAACGAGATTGTCACGGCCGGCAATTGGCCGAGGTGGGCGATCGATTGCGGCCCGACGTCCTCGCCCATGCGCGCCACCGTGTCGAGACGGACAAGCTGGCCGCCGGAAGATTTGATGTACAGCTTCGACAGCAGGGCCGGATCGGCCTGGTATTTCGGTTCGAGTTCGATCAGCACCTTGTACTGGTCGTTTTGCGCGTAGATGGTGGAGATCCAACGCTGGCTGTATCCGTCGGAGAGCGCGTTCTCAATTTGCCCCGGCGTGACACCCAGGGTGGACGCCTTATCGCGGTCGATGACAACGTTGACCTGCGGGTTCTTGATCTGCAAATCACTGGTCACGTCCTGCAATTCTGGAACCGTGCGCAGTTTGGCTTCCAGCATCGGCGCGAGGCGGTACAATTCATCCAAGTCGGGGCTTTGCAGAGTGAATTGGTACAAGCTCTTGCTGAGTTGGCCGCCGATGCGGATGTTCGGCGGGTTCTGCATGAACACCGAGATATTGGAGAAATGGGAGAGTTTTGCGCGCATTTCCTGGATCACGCCGTACACGTCCAGTTTGCGATGGGCGCGCGGCACCAGATGGAAAAACATGCGGCCAAAATTCTGTCCACCCATGGTGGCGGAGCTCGCGCCGCCGATGGAGGACATGAACGCCGCCACATTCGGATCTTTCCTCACCACCTCCACCACCTGCCCTTGGAGCTTGGTCCGCGCCTGGAACGACGTGCCCTGGACGGTCTCGGTGACGACAAAGACCTGATCCTTGTCATCGTCGGGAATGAAGCCATAGTGAGCGAAGAAAAGCATCACGATCGTCATCAAGAAGACGCCAACATTGACCATCAATGTAAGAAACCGATGCTGCAACACCCACTGGAGACTCACCTTGTACAACTCGAACATGCGGTTATGGAACCGCTCGAACGCGCTGAAGAGCACCCCGTGCTTCTCACCGCCGTGGGGCCGGAGGAACCGGCTGCACAACATCGGCGTCAAACTCAACGAGACCATTCCCGAAATCAAGATTGCCACAACGATAACCACCGAAAACTCGCGGAACAGGCGGCCAATAATCCCGCCCATGAATAACACAGGGATGAACACCGCCGCCAGCGATATGGTCATTGAGAGGATGGTGAACCCAATTTCTCGCGAGCCATTGAAGGCGGCTTCCAACGGTCGCTCGCCCATTTCCATGTGGCGGACGATGTTCTCAAGCATGACGATAGCGTCGTCCACCACAAACCCGATCGAAAGCGTCAGTGCCATAAGCGAAAGGTTGTCCACCGAGTAGTTGAGTCCCAGCATCACGGCAAACGTGCCGATGATGCTCAACGGCAGGGCGAGACTGGGGATCACCGTCGCCGACAGATTGCGCAGGAACAGGAACACCACCAACACGACCAGCGCCAGGCTGATCAGGAGCGTGACTTCCACGTCGCGAACTGATTCGTGGATGGACTGCGACCGGTCATACAGTGTGTGCAATTCCACCGAAGGCGGCAGGTAGGCCTCCAGTTTCGGCAGGACCTTCTTGATGTCATCGGCCACCGCGACGGTGTTGGCACCGGGCTGGCGCTGGATGGCCAGTATGAGGGCGCGTTGCGGTCCGGTCGAGTCCGTATACCAAGCCGCCGTCTTGTCGTCCTCGACGCTGTCAATGGCGCGGCCGATATCCTTCAATCGGACCGGTGCGCCATTGCGGGAGGTAACGATCACGTCCTCGTACGGTTCGGCGGTCATCAATTGGCCCGTTGCGCGGATGGTGTACGTCTTGCGCTGTCCTTCCATCGTGCCGACGGCCAGGTTTACATTGGCATTCTCAACGGCCTGTTCCACCTCGTTGATGCCGATGCCGCGGCTGGCAAGACTGTCCGGATCGAGCTGGACGTGGACAGCGTAATGCTGCGTTCCGAACACGAGGACTTGCGCGACGCCATTGATCATCGAAATACGCTGGGCCATCATCGTTTCGGCATAGTCGTCCAGCGTCCACAGCGGCAGCGTCCGTGAAGTCAGGGCCAGGTATAAAATCGGCGTGTCGGCCGGATTGACTTTCTGGTACGTGGGCGGTTGCGGCATGCCGGCCGGTAACAGCGATGATGCCCGGGTAATCGCTGCTTCGATGTCTGGCGGGACATCCTTGATACTTCGGCTCAGGTTGAACTGCAATGTAATCTGGGTGTATCCGAGCGTGCTGATCGAAGTCATCGAGTCGAGACCATCGATTGTCGAGAACTGGCGCTCCAACGGCGTGGCCACCGCCGAGGCCATTGTCTCCGGGTTGGCGCCCGGCAGGCTTGCCGAGACGATGACCGTTGGGAAATCCACGTTCGGCAGGTCGCTCACCGACAGAACGCGGAAGGCCATGACGCCAAACATCAGCACACCCGCCATCACCAACGTGGTGGTGACGGGCCGACGAATGAACAGTTCGGAAATATTCATGGGTGACAGTCTTCTCGAAAACAAATGTATTCTGCAGCCGCCATAAAATCGCCAGCAACCTGATTGTTCAGTTTGCGGCCGACGCGATTCTGTCGCCGTGCGGATTACATTTTCGTGCGTTCCCCTTGTGTCGTCAAGCAGCGCATGTTATGTGAAACCACTATTTCAGATACATCAAGCCTGCCGCAAACGCGGCGGCAACAACGATCATGCCGGTCGCCCATTTGAGAGCGCCTGCCTTCAGTTTCCGCCGGTGCCACAAGTCACCAACCGTTTTCTGGAAGGCATCCATGTACGTGTACACGACCGGTGTCAGGTACAACGTGATCAATTGGGAAACCAGCAGGCCGCCGACAACCGCCAGACCCAGCGGACGCCGCGCTTCGCCACCGGCGCCGTAGCCGAGCGCGATGGGCAGCGTGCCGACCAACGCGGCCATCGTGGTCATCATGATCGGGCGAAAACGGACCAGGCAGCCCTGGTAGATCGCTTCGGCGGGCGATTTGTTCTCCTTGCGCTCCGCCTCCAGCGCGAAGTCGATCATCATGATCGCGTTCTTCTTGACGATGCCAATCAACATGATGATGCCCACGATGGCGTAGAGACTCAAATCGACCCGGAAAACCATCAACGTCACCAGTGCGCCAAATCCCGCCGACGGCAATCCCGAAAGAATCGTCAGCGGATGGATGTAGCTTTCATACAGGATGCCCAGAATGATGTAGATGACCAGCACCGTCATGATCAACAACACACCCATTCCGCCCATCGAAGAGGCGAACGCCTGCGCCGTCCCTTGAAACTGGCTGCTGATGGTTGCGGGTAACGTTTCGCGCGCCACGCGATCCACCGCGGCCACCGCGTCGCCGATGGAGACGCCCGGCTTGAGATTGAACGAGATGGTCGCCGCCGGCAACTGCCCGAAATGGTTGATCACGAGCGGCCCGTAGTCGCGCGTCAACTTCGCCACCGTGTCCAACGGCACCAGTTGCCCCGTTGAGGAACGAACGTACAACATTGACAGCACCGACGGATCCGCTTGGTACTCCGGTTTGAGTTCGACAATGACGCGATATTGGTTGTTCGGAGTAAGAATCGTGGAAACCTGGCGCGTGGCGTAGGCTGCGTACAGCGCGTCTTCGATTTGCGTCGCGGTCACGCGCAGCGCCGACGCCTTGTCGCGGTTGATGTCGACCGAGACCTGAGGATTCTTGATTTGGACATCGGTCGTCACGTCGCGCAATTCGGGCAACGCTTCGAGCTTGGCGACCATTCGGGTCGTGCGGTCGAACAGTTCCTTCGTATCCGGCCCCTGCAATGTGAATTGATATTGCGCCTTGGTGAACGTCGCCGAAATCTGGATCGGCGGCGGATTCTGCGGGTACGCCTGGATGCCAGGGATGGCGGCCAGTCGCGGGCGTAGCCGCTCGATATACTGGTCCACACTGCTCCGTCGTTGGTCGCGCGGTTTCAAGAGAATAAACATGAAGCCGGAATTCATCCCCTGGGAAGTCGGCCCACCGCCGGCGGCGCTCATGGCGGATTCTACGTCGGGATCGTCCAGAGCCACATCCCGCACGGCCTTCTGATGTTCCACCATGTCGCTGAAGGAAATCCCTTCCGCCGCTTCCGTCGGCATGAACACAATCCCGCGGTCTTCGCTCGGCAGAAACCCCTTTGGAATCTTCACGAAACACCAGCCCATGAGCACGAGCGAAGCGACCCAACTCACCATCATCGCGCGCCGGTGACGCAACACCGATTGCAGCGTGGTCTCGTACAAATGCAGCATCCCGTCGAAAAACCGTTCCAACACCATGTACGCTTTGCCGTGATGCGCCCCCTTCGACGGACGCAAAAACTTGCTCGCCAACATGGGTGTCAACGTCAGCGACACAAATCCCGACACCAGAATCGCCGCGCCGATCGTCACCGAGAATTCGCGGAACAACCGCCCGGGCACGCCGCTCATGAACAACACCGGTAGAAACACCGCCGCCAGCGACAACGTCATCGAGATGATGGTGAACCCGATCTGGCGCGAACCGTCCAACGAAGCTTGCCATGCGTTCTTGCCCATTTCCATGTGGCGCACGATGTTCTCCAGCATCACGATGGCATCGTCCACCAGGAACCCGACCGCCAGCGTCAGCGCCATCAGCGAAAGATTGTCCACGCTGAACCCGAGCGGATACATGATCGCAAACGTGCCAACGATGGAAAACGGCAGCGCCAGACTCGGGATCAGCGTGGCCGAGAGATTGCGCAGGAAGAGGAAAATCACCAGCACCACCAGCCCGATCGTCAGGACAAGCGTGAACTTCACATCCGTCACTGATTCGCGGATGCTAATCGACCGATCATACAGAACGTTCAGCTCCACTGAAGGCGGCAACTGACTGCGAAATCTCGGCAGCAATTCCTTGACGCGGTCGATCACGCGAATCGTGTTGCTGCCGGGCTGTTTCTGGATGCCGAGGACGACGCCGCGCGTGCGGTTGTACCAAGCGGCGATCTTGTTGTTTTCCACGCTGTCGATCACGTCGCCGAGTTCCTGCAACCGCACCGGCGAACCGTTGCGGTAGGCGACGATAACGGGACGATACGCTTTGGCTTTCTCCAGTTGGCCGCTGGCCTGGATCGTGAAGGATTGTTTCGGACCGTCGAGCACGCCCGTGGGCAGATTGACATTGGCGGCATCGACCGCATTGACCACTTCATCGATGCCGATCTGCCGTGACGCCAGCGCGCGCGGATCCAACTGGACGCGCACCGCGTATTTTTGTGCGCCATACACCTGCACTTGCGCCACGTCCTGCACCATCGAGATGCGTTGCGCCATCAACGTCTCCGCATATTCGTCCACGTCGGACAACGGCAGCGTCGGAGAACTCAACGCGAGATAAAGGACCGGTTGATCCGCCGGGTTCACCTTGCGGTACGTCGGCGGGCTGGGCAGGTTCTGCGGCAATTGCGGCTGCGCCTGCGCAATCGCCGTCTGCACGTCCTGCGCCGCGGCGTCGATGTTCCGATTCAGATTGAACTGCAGGATGATCTGGCAGGAACCGAGCGCGCTCACCGAGTTCATCGACTCGATGCCGGCGATGGTGGAAAATTGTTTCTCCAACGGCGTCGCCACCGCGGAGGCCATCGTGTCCGGGTTCGCGCCCGGCAGGGTCGCCGTGACCAGGATCACCGGGAAATCAACCGTCGGCAGGTCGCTGACCGGCAGCGCCCGATAAGCGACCACGCCGAACATCAGGATCGCCAGCATCACCAGCGAGGTGGCGATGGGGCGGCGGATGAACGGCTCGGCAACGTTCATGCGGCGGCTCTACTTTCCGCCCGGGGTCGTGCCGGTTTTTACAAAGACCTTGCTGCCGGGCACGAGACGCAGTTGTCCATCGGTCACCACGGTTTCGCCCGCCTGCAACCCCGTTTCGATCACGGTGTCGCCACCCACGCTGCGGCCCACCACCACCGGGCGGTTCGTCACCGTCTCATCGGCCCTGACCACGAACACGTATTGCCCCGACTGACCAACCTGGATCGCCTCCGTGGGAACCACCACAATATTGGTTTCGACCGTGAGGGTCATCGTTACGTTGACGAACTGACCCGGCCAGAGACGTTCGTCTTCGTTCGGGAACTCGCCGCGCAGCACGATCGTGCCTGTGGTCTGGTCCACTGCGTTGTTCAATACAGCCAGCTTGCCAACTGACGGCTTCCCGCTGTCGTCAGGAATGCTGGCTTCTACTCCCAAGGAACCTTGACTCATGTGCCGTCGAATGCGCGGCAGTTCCTGCTCGGGCACGGAGAAATCCACGTAGATCGGCCTGAGTTGGTTGATCGTAGCCAGCACGGAGTCGCTGTTCTTCACGATGTTACCCTCGTTGACCAGCAGCAAGCCGATGCGTCCATCAATCGGCGAGCGGATGTAACAGTAGGCGAGTTGCAGCTTGGCGTTATCGACCGCCGCCATGTCCGCCGCGACCGTCGCCCGCAGCGAATCGGCCTTCGCGCGCGCCTGGTCCACGGCGGTGGCCGACATGGCCTTGGTGTTCTCCAATTCCTTGGTGCGCTGCCAGTCGGCCTCGGCGCTTTTCAGCGACGCGGTGTCGCGATCGAGGAACCCTTGGGCCTGCGCCAGCGCCGCATCGAACGGACGCGGATCGATTGTGAAAATCAATTGGTCTTTCTTCACTTCGTCGCCCTGCTTGAACCCGACCTGCGCCAATTGCCCGTCCACCTGGCTCTTGGCCTGAACTGTCGAGTACGCATGCACAGCCCCGATGGCCAGCACCTGCACCGGCACGTCCTTTTGGATTGTCGTGGCGACCGTGACCGGTACAGCCGGCGGTCCCTTTGCCGACTGCTCTTTGCGCGAGCAGCCCGCCACCATCGATACTGCCAGGGCGACCAACGCGATACAGGTGCGTTTGGGCGCTTCTTGATACCACCACCGCGAAACCATCAGTTTCGGTGTAGCGGCGCTTCTGAGAAGCGCCGAGCCGTTGGTTTTTTGGGGATTTCGGCGGCTCGCAGAGCCGCCGCTACAAGGGAGCAATCGCAATGTCGGTGGTAGTGCCCAGATGCGCACGGTGGGGTCCATGGGACGCGAAAGATGTTGTTTGAGTTCAGTCATAATGTCTTCCTATTTGCTCGTCAAATGTTCGCCTGCAAGTTCCCAGCCGCCGCCGAGCGCTTTGTACAACGCCACCAGGTTTTCGGTTACCGTGCGTTCGCTATCCGCCAGTTGATCTTCGGTTTGATACAGCGACCTCTCGGCGTCGAGCACAATCAGAAACTCGCCGAGACCTTTCGTGTAAAGTTCATTCGCCAACTCGAGCGCACGCCGGTTTGCCGCCACGGCGTCGGTGAGCGCGCGGTAACGCATCTGCTCGTTCGCATAAGCCACCAGCGCGTTCTCGACGTCCGCGAACGCCGTGAGCACCGTTTTCTCGTACGCCGCCAGCGATTGCTGCTGCACCGCGTTGGCGGCCTGGATCTGGCTGCGGATGCGTCCCAGATCAAGTATGCGCCACGTAATCATCGGCCCCGCCGACCAGTAACGGCTACCGGGCACGAACCAATCGCTGGCGCTGAAACTTTGGAATCCGCCCGCGCCGATGAGCGAGAATTTCGGAAACAATTCCGCCGTTTGGATGCCGATGTTGGCCGTGTCCGCCGCCAGTTGGCGTTCCGCGCGGCGTACGTCGGGCCGGCGCCGCAATAAATCCGATGGCAGGCCGACGGGCACGGTCGGCGGCGTCGCGGGGACCGGCGCTTCCTTCAACAACTCCGCGAGCAACGCGCCGGGCGGTTGTCCGATCAACACGCTGAGTTGGTGAATCCCCTGCTTCAAGGCTGTTTCCAACGTGGGCAGTTGTGCCTGCGTCGTCGCGAGCAGCGATTCGGCCTGTTTCACGTCCAGCTCGCTCGTCAGCCCGGCGTTGAACCGCGCGCGCGCGATGTCCACCGCCTCCGCCTGCGCCTGGATGTTGTTGTTGGCGATGGCGAGCCGGCGCTGGAAGCCGCGCACTTCGATGTAATTGCGCGCCACTTCCGCGAGCACGCTCACGAGCACGCCTCGCCGGTTATCCTCCACGGAAGCGTACAACGCGGTCGCCTCCTGCACCTCGCGCCGTTTGCCGCCGAACACATCGATCTCCCAACTCGCGTCGAAATGCGCGTCGTACAGGTAGGTGTGGAATGGGGACGCGCTGTACGGCGCGTTCTTGCTGATCCGTTGGTCGGTGTAGGCCGCCGAGCTATTGATCGTCGGACCGAGATCCCAATAAGCCCCGGACCGCAACGCGCGCGCCTGGAGCAACAGCCCTTCGGCAATGCGCAAATCGTGGTTCGCCTTCACGGCACGCTCGATGAGCGAGTCCAGTTCGGGATCGTTGAACGTTTTCCACCACTGGACGACTTGCATGGCGCTGTTGGTCGCGCCGCCGCGTTGCCCCTCGCTCCAGTTTGCCGGCGCGGCAAGCTTGGGCGGGTGATAATCCGGTCCTACAGAGCAGCCCGCGAGCGCCAGTGCCGTCAGCGATGCAATTGCCGCGATGCAGCGGTTCATGGTTTCACCGTGTCGCTGGCCGGCTGCGCCAATGCTCGGAGTGCGCCGAGCGAAAAGCGCGTGATGTGCCTCGCCAACCGTTCAATGTCCGGTGCATCAAACTTGTCTTCGGGGTCCAGCTTGCTGATTGCCTGCCGCGCGTAGTGATAATACAGACTCTGAGCCAAAATACTTCTCGAACAAAGTCGAACCTCAAACTCATCGAGTCGCCCTCCGCCAAGCTCCCGAACAATCTGGCCAAGCCGATCATACAGTGGTCGGTAGGCAGTTTCGATCAGGTCGTCGAGGGCCCCGGTTGGCTCAACCATTTCCCGCGTCATCAATTGACCATGCCAGCCGGGACGGTTCTTGTCCAGGATGCGGAACAAAAAGGACCGAATGAAAGCGTGCAGTTTTTCCTCAGCCGTTGAGTTTGGACCGAGACCAAGATCCGTGGGGTATTTCTCCTGGCTAATATCAGACCAATACTTGATCGCCTCACGATACAGGTTTTCCTTATCGTGGAAATAGTAGTTGACGGCGGCGATGTTGGCGCCAGCACGCTCACAGATTTCGCGAACGGTAGCCCTCGCGAAACCTCTTTCTGCAAACACCTCACCGGCTGCGTCAAGGAGCTTCTGCATCATCTGCGCGTGGATGTCAGCCTTGGCTTTCATATTAAACGCGTATTTCAAACGGACATTTAACATCCAATCTCCGCTCTGTCAACTGGTTTATGCCCGACAAAGCCAGACGAAGGGGTGCCGGTTTCCGAAGTATGGATGGAGCTACCTTTCCGTCACCAAGCGACGAAATTGACGCGCTCCCAAGCGCGGCATCATCGCCACCATTTACCGCGCCAGCCAGCCGCCGTCCACGGCAATCGTGTAGGCTTGGACGTAATCCGATGCGGATGACGCGAGGAAAACCGCGGCGCCCTGAAGGTCCGTCGGCAGACCCCAGCGCCCGGCGGGAATGCGACCCAGGATTTCGGCATTGCGTTTCTGGTCCTCACGGAGGGCCTTGGTGTTGTCGGTGGCCATGTAGCCGGGCGCGATGGCGTTGACGTTGATGCCGTACTGCGCCAGCTCGTTGCCCATGAGCCGGGTCAGACCCATCACCGCGCTTTTCGACGCCGTATAGGACGGCACGCGGATGCCGCCCTGGAACGAGAGCATTGAGGCGGTGTTGATGATCTTGCCGCCCTTGCCCTGTTTTATCATGACCCGCGCCACTGCCTGGCTGAGGAAAAAGAGCGCGCGCAGGTTGATGTTGATAACATCGTCCCAGTCTTTCTCGCTAAACTCGGTCAGCGGCGCGCGCCGAATGATGCCGGCGTTGTTGAACAGGATGTCGATATGGCCGAATGCGGCGAGCGTGGCGTCGATGATGTGCGGGACGCAGTCGCTCTTCGACAGGTCGGCCTTGATCGTCGTGCAACGCCGCCCTCGTTTCTCCACCCCGGCCTTGGTCTCCGATTGGTCGAGAACGTCCACCGCTGCAATGTCGGCACCGGCTTCGGCGAGACCGAAGGCGAGTCCCTGACCGAGGCCTCGCCCGGCTCCGGTCACAATGGCCGCTTTGCCGTCCAGCTTGAATTGATCCAGAATAGCCATGTTCTATTTCTCTCCTTGAATTGAATTCGCTCTGCAGCCCTCACCTTAATCCTCTCCCCCAAACGACGGGGGAGAGGAGAATCCCCTCTCCCTTGCCGTGTAAGGGAGAGGGTCAGGGTGAGGGCTGCTCCTTCGGTTGTCCGCCACTTTTGATCACACCCTTTAATTTGAGTTCACTTCAACGCGTTCACCGGGATCTGATCCATGTCGGAGAACTCCTGGTTCTCCCCGCCCATCGCCCAGATGAACGAGTAATTGCGCGTCCCGGCGGCGCAGTGCATGGACCACGGCGGAGATAGCATCGCCTCGCCGTTGCGCACCACCAAATGCCGCGTCTCCTGCGCGGTGCCCATGAAGTGGAACACCGCCGCGTCCGGTGCCACGTCGAAATACAGATACACCTCCGTGCGCCGCGCGTGCGTGTGCGGCGGCATCGTGTTCCAAATGCTGCCCTCTTTCAGTTCGGTAAAGCCCATCACCAACTGGCAACTCTGAATGCCTTTGGCGTGAATGTATTTGCGGATCGTCCGCTGGTTCGCGTCCCGTTGTGAACCCAACTCTACCGCCTCCGCGTCCTTTATGGTAGCTCGCTGTGTCGGGTACGCCGCGTGTGCCGGATAGCTCACCAGATAGAACCATGCCGGCGACTGCGCATTGGCGCTGGCAAATTCGATCCGCTGGCTCCCGCGCCCGATGTACAGGCAGTCCCGCTTCTCCAGCGCAAACTCCTTACCGTCCACCGTGATCGCGCCCTTGCCGCCGATGTTGATCACCCCGAGTTCGCGCCGCTCGGCGAAATAGTTCGCGGCCAACTCCTTCGACGTTCCCAGAGACAGCTTCTGGCCCGTCGGCACAATGCCGCCGACGATCGCCCGGTCAACATCCGTGTAAACCAGCCGCGCCGTCCCCGGCTGAAACAGGTTTTCGATCAAGTAACCGGCGCGCAGTTCGGCGGTGGTCAACCGCGGGAAGCGCACCAAATCGGGTGCAAATTGGATTTCCATGTTTGCCTTCGTAATGATTCGTCTGCTGATTCGTTTCTGTTCTGCGCAACTCGCTCGGGGAGAATACCAACTTCACACCCTGACCGCAACAGGCGAGACATACTTACGGCGCGGGCTTCAATCCTTCCCATCTCACAACCCATTGGCCGTTGTCGGGGAAGCCGGGCGTGTGTTTTTTCGGCGCGCCGTCCCATCCGGCGGCCATCATCGCGG
The DNA here is from genome assembly GCA_049510215.1 of Verrucomicrobiia bacterium. GTDB lineage: Bacteria > Verrucomicrobiota > Verrucomicrobiia > Palsa-1439 > Palsa-1439 > JBEKZD01. Next base: position 24,221 of record JBEKZD010000021.1, on the reverse strand, counting down.
TGGCGTAAAGAAGGCCGCCGTTGCCGGGAAAGTAGGGGCACGGACCGCCGCGATTCCAACCATTGGCCATGTAAGTGTTCCTGGTTGCCGACGGAATCATCAGGGCACGGATTGCCAGCTCCGGTTCGCCCACGCGCGCGGCGGCCATCGCTGTCATCGGGAAATCCCAGCCCCAGCATCGGTCCCACTGCCAGACCTGCAGCACCTTGCGGACAGTGTTGCGCGTGATGACCGGGTCGGCGCCGTCGCCAGGCATCATGCCGAGCGGCCCCAGCACGCCCGGATGCTCGAAATTCATTTCCGTGTAGGTGTTGGTCATCCCTTCCTGCGTCAGATACAAACCGTCCTGCACGGGTAGTGGGGTGAGGTTGTTGAGGACCTTGTCCCATTCCGCGTCGCGTGGCAGGCCCAACCGCTTGCGCCAAGCCTGCGCAGTCCGCAGCCCGAACCGCCAGTAGGAAAGCTCAAAGCACGGGTTGCGTGTCTTGTCGCCCGCGATGTTTTCCGAGACAATCATCATCGGAGGGCCGAGAACGTAGTGGCCGGTGTTCGTGTCGAGTACCGCATACGACGTGAGGAAATCGGCCGTGCCGAAGACAATATCCTTCCACTTCTCCAGCGTTTTCCTGGAAGGATGCAGGCGGTAATCCAATTCGGCGTAGAAGATTGGATGCGGTTGCTGCCAGAGAATCAGCGCTCCCTTGCCGGACGGCGAATCATGCCCGCTGGGATCCGTCATTTTCGGCCAGCGCAATCCGCGGTACCCCTGGCTGCGTGCGAGTTCGCGTGCCTTGGGCATGATCTTCCAGTAATAACCAAGGCTGCGCTCCAACAACGGCCAGCGTCCCCACAACGCGAAATGAGCCGCGTGCCACCAATGCATCTCCAAGTGGAACTTGCCGTACCAACGTTCGTTGCTTACCAGACCGGTCTCTTGCGGCGGCAAACTGCCGGCGCAGTTGATGGCGGTCGCGTATTGCGACAGGACGATGCGCCGTTCGAGTTCCGGTGCGCGCGAATCTTTGCTGCCGGAAAGGTCGATCGCTCCACCGGTGCTCCAGAATTCCTTCCAGTAATCGGCACTGGCCGTCTTGGTCTGCGCGAACGTTGGCATCTCGCCTGCGTCCGGCTTGGGTGAAAAGGCGCAGACGAACTCCAGAGCGTTGTTTCCTTTTTCTGCAGCCAGCGTATAGGTGTGTTTCCGCTCTTCTTTCAAGGCGGCCTTGCCGGCCCACGCGAAACTGACGGCATAGGAATCGGCGTCCATCGTCCGCAGAAAATCGGCGTGGTGATCGCCCTTGAGGGTCAGCGTGGTCATGTGCGCGTCCGGCTTGTCCCAATCCGCCGCACTGGCCCTGGGGCTGGGATACGGAAACGCCACGACGACGCGCAACTGGCCGTTGCCCAAGCACGGCGACTCGATTCGGACCGCCAGCGCGTCGCGAGTGGGATGGCAGCAGGTTTGCACCTCCACGGGCTGTCCTTCGATCTCGAACCGGCTGGTGAGTACGCCGCTCCAGAGGTCGAGCGTCTGATGGATGTTCTTCAAGTCTTCAATCGCGACCGGTGAACCATGTGTGCTGACGATCTGCAGGCCGATCCGTCCCAGATGTGCCATATGCGGGTTCTCCCGCAGCCAGTTGAAGAGTTTCTCCTGCCCCCTGGAGTTCGTCATGTACGGCACCTGGCGGCCATAAGTATCCCAGTAGGTGTATTTGAAATCCTCGCGCCGCAATCCATCCGGTGCCGGCGTGGTGTGCCAGCCCCAATGCGCTTCGGTGACGAGCGGAATCTGACGGTAGAACTCCGGGAACGTCTGCAATCCGGTCACATCGGCAGTGAAAGCAAACTCACCATTGCCAACCTGAAGCGGGCAATCCGGGTCGGGCCGGGTAACCACCACATTGTGCCGCGTCACCAACGCGTGACGGTCTATGGACTGCGCAGGCACACTTGTCGCAACCGTCCCTATCAACGCACACAGAACGAATGCGACCATGGATATTCTCTTCCTCATCCTGTTCTCCTCTGCTGTTCGCCGTACACGATGGCGCCAGACCCCTCTCTGTTACAGCAGGAACTGAGAGCTTGTCAAAGCCAACCCTCTTGCTGCGCTGGGAACGCACAGGTGGCTTTGCCGCCTCGTTTTGAGTCTGGAGGTGACGCACCGTGCACCAGTTGACCGCCAGAAATAATCGCCCCCCCCGAAATGCACTCCTCTGACTCTGCGCCACTTGTAGCCACGCAAGACGATGTTCTGGCCACGTCCATAGGACAAATTGAAAGGGTTTGCTAAAGGCAAATGACTTGGGTTAAATAGCTTCTTCTGGAGAGGTGTTCCGCGGCGATGTCTTCTAAACAACAGGCTAGTTCGATCTTTCCTCGAACCGACTGGGCCGAGTTGGGTAAGGCGGCTGAGGGGGATGAAGCACGCCTTGATCGGCTCATCCGTCAGTATTGGGCACCCTTGAAGATTTTCCTCGTGACGACCTTTCCTGAGTTGAGGGATCAGGCAGAGGTAGTGTTGCAGGAGTTTGCCGAGGACAAGATCCTCAAAAAAGGCTGGCTGCAGCGCGCTGATCGAAGCCGAGGACAGTTCCGCCATTTCCTGAAGACAAGCATGCGGAATTTCGTTCTGGATCGCTTGACGCGGGCTGAGGTGAAGCACCCGATGCTTTCGCTGGAGGAGTTGGAGCCGGAGTTGCCCGGCGAGGAGGCTGCTTCGGAAGAGTTCGATCTGACGTGGGTTCGCACGGTGCTCGCCGAGACACTGCGACGGATGGAAGCCGATTGTAAGAACCCAGCCGTGGATCAGCCGCGGCGCAGTTACATTTGGGAAATGTTCCGTATCCGCCTGCTGTCACCGATCTTTGATGATGTGAGCCCGGTGCCTTATGAGCAATTGATTGAACGATTCGGGCTCCGGTCGCCGACTGACGCGTCGAATATGCTGTTAAGCGCCAAGCGGATATTCAAAATGCACCTGAACAAAGTGATCAAGGAATACGCGGAACAGGATGCCGCCACGTCGCTTGAAGCCCAAGCGTTGGAAGACTTGGTTTCACGGATGGCGAAACGAGGCTGAGGTGCGCAACGCGTGCAAGATTCGGTGAGCGAACCAGTATAGGTAATAGGATCATTATGTCCGAACTTGACTCTTCTGCAGCGGTGTTCAAGAGCCGAGCAAAAAGTCTCGCCGCATTGATGGAGGCTGGCTCGGAGCAGGCCAGACTTTGGGGGCCGGATGAATTGGCTGCGATTTTTCGGCACCAGATGTCCGCGCCGGTACTTGTGGACCTGGGAGGGTTCGATCCCGGTACGGCGGTGAGACTCAAGACCTTGAGTGAAGCTCAAGGGTTGCTCCTGAAAAGTTTTTCAGACCTGTTTCATCATCCGTCGCCGCCCATCGAACTGCTGAGACTTACCAAGGAGTTCGCCAAGGCGAATATGGATCGTCCGGAGAGTGGATTGCCGACGGAGACTGTCAGCGTGCTTTACTACACGAGCATTGCAGCCGCTCTCGTCCGACTCGACGCCCGGATTTCACAACTGAACGAGGCCGACCTGCGGCGCGGCCTGCTTTGGGCCAAAGAGCAAGCGTGGATTGACGAGGAAACCAAGGCATTGTTGCTCACGGCCCTGGAGAAAATTCCCCAAGGAAACGACCGGTGAGGCGGTGTTATGAGCAAGGACGTATCACAACAGAAGCCTGACGAACTGGCTCGTCCGGTCTCGTCGTTCGTTGGACCGATTGCCGAGTTGATCGGTCAGGGCATGCTCTCTCCGCCTTCACGGCCCGGCGTGCTGGCCGCTGTGGACCGCTTTGAGGTTCTGCGCGTTTTGGGAGGTGGCGGGATGGGCATTGTGTTGCTGGCCCGCGATCCGAATACGGGGCAGGATGTTGCGATCAAGATGATCAAACCTGAGCTGATGGCAAACCAGCAGGTTGTTCACCGTTTTGTCAAGGAGGCAGGGCATATGCAACGGTTGAGGCACACAAATGTGATGCCAGTGCTGGCGGTGTCAGACCGTCCCCAAGGCCCCTATTTTGTCATGCCCTATTTCGATAGGGAAAGCTTGGCAAAGCGCATCCAGCCTGGACGCGCATTGGAGCCAGCACTGATTCTGGATATCGCCTCGCAGATAGCGGAGGGGCTGCGGTATGCGCACCAGCGCGGGATTATTCACCGCGACCTCAAGCCGGCCAACATTTTGCTGGCGGCGAATGAGAGAGCTTGTCTGGCCGACTTCGGCCTCGCGCGAACCATGTTCAACGACACCATCGTGGATGTCGAGAGCCAGCAATGCGAGGGAACGGCCCCGTACATGTCGCCAGCGGTCGCGGCCGGCGACGCCGAGGATACCCGGTGCGATATATACGCGTTTGGGGCGCTACTCTACGAAATGCTGACGGGGGAACCTCCTTACAAGGGCCAGAGCACGAAGGAAATCCAGAAGCAAATTCTGGCCGGTCCGCCCAAGCCAATTACGGCCCTGAATCCGAAGGCGGATGACAGGCTCATCGCGGTGGCTGAAGGCGCGATGGCACGCGAACTCCGAGATCGGTACGCGGACATGGCGGATGTTTTGGCGGATTTGGAGCGGATCAAGGATGGCAAACCCCCCGTAGGGCCGCGTGACATGGGAGGAAAGGCGCGCCAAAAACTGCAACGGTTTCGACGAATTCCGAAAACCCTGTGGATTCCAGCGTGCTTGGCAGGGCTTGTTGTATTGGGCTGGATGCTGTGGCCGACGGTTCCGAGAAGACCGCTAATTTTTCACACTCCCCGAGGTATTGCTGTGGACAGCGCCGGCAATGTTTATGTGGCGGATGGAGACAACTGCACGATTGGCAAGATTACACCGGCGGGCGTGGTGAGCACCCTCGCTGGAACAGCCAGCATGCCCGGCATCGTTGATGGCGCTGGCAACGATGCACGATTCAGTATTCTTCGCGGAGCCTCCATCGACAGCGCGGGCAATGTCTATGTGGCCGATTCTTGCACGATACGGAAGATCACGCCAGCGGGCGTGGTGAATGTCTTCGCTGGAAAGGCTGGAATCCCCGGTGTCGCTGATGCCATGGGCAGCAAGGCACGATTTAGCGTGCCGTGCGGAGTCGCAGTGGACAGCGCGGGCAATGTTTATGTGGCGGACATGTACACGATTCGAAAGATAACGCCGGCAGGCATGGTAAGCACCTTGGCCGGAACGGTTCGACGTGCCGGCGGCACCAACGGCGCAGGTGCCAGCGCGCGGTTCGGCGACCAAGCCAAGGGAATCGCAGTGGACAGCGCAGGCAATGTCTATGTGGCGGATACTGCCAACAATTCGATCCGAAAAATCACACCGGCGGGCATGGTGAGCACCTTGGCCGGAACGGTTGGGCAAAGTGGCAGTGCCGATGGCTTCGGCAGCAAAGCGCGGTTTTCTCATCCTCAGGGGATTACAGTGGACAGCGCGGGCAATGTTTATGTGGCTGACACCGCCAACAACACGATACGGAAGATCACCCCGGCGGGCGCGGTGAACACCTTGGTCGGAGCGGCTGGGCAAAGCGGCAATACCGATGGCACCGGTAGCAACGCGCGGTTTTCTCATCCTCAGGCTATTGCGGTGGACAGCCGGGGCAATCTTTATGTGGCGGACACCGGGAATCAGACGATTCGGAAGGTGACGCCGGAGGGTGTGGTCAGCACGTTGACTGGACGCCCAAGCAGCGTCAATGGCTCCCCTCAAAACCATGAATTTTAGTTCAACACTGGTTTCGACTGTGGTAGAAGTGGCGGCGAAAACACATTCGCGCTCTGCAAGATTTCACGACGTGAACCGTATAGGCAATGAAGCGGCACGCAGACATGCGGCCCCGGAATAGAAAGCTCTGAACGGACAGCAGTCAAATCCGAAGCAACTCAGGAGGAAGACATATGAAAGAGAGAAAACTGGCAAGAATGAAGACAAATCTTGCTATTTTGGTGGCCTGCATCGCCTTGGGCGGATCTGCTGGAATACTGACGCCACCGGCAAACGCACAAACATCATCGAATACTCAAGCGACACCAGTAAGTCTCCCACCCGGAATGGTGGATGTCGTTGGACTCACAAAAGCTGGGTTTAGTGAAGACGGCATTATGGCCAAAGTTAAAAGGGCTGGCGTGTCTTACGATCTGACTACCGAGCAAATGATCTACCTGAAGAATCAGGGGGTCTCTGAAAACGTCATCTCCGCTTTGCTCCAAGCCGGACCCGCCAGCACTCCGCCGCCTCCCGTCAATACTCCTTCGGTGACGCCTCCCCCAACACCTCCTGCGGTTACGAGTGGACCGCCGAGCACACCCGCGCCTGCTCGTGCGGGTTCTGAAGGACCTCCCGAGGTTGGGAGGGAAGGAACGAGTACCGCTACAACTGCTCCGCCGCCTGGAGAACCGGTAGTAAACGCTGATTATGTTCAAGAGCAACTTTCGCCCTACGGCTTTTGGGTCGATGTGCCGGGATATGGCCGGTGCTGGCAGCCGTCTGAACTTCCAAATGGCTGGCGTCCTTATTATGATGGAGGACACTGGGTCTATACCGACGCCGGCTTGTATTGGCAGTCGGACTATCCATGGGGGGCCGTAGCTTTTCATTATGGCCGCTGGACTTGGGCTGGGGGTTACGGTTGGATCTGGGTGCCGGGTTACGAATATGCGCCGGCATGGGTCTTTTGGCGTCATGCCGACGGATATTTGGGTTGGGCGCCGTTGCCCTACGGCGCGGTGTTTGTAGATGGAGGTTGGATGTTCCGCGGTCGTCGATTTGCAGTGGATTACGGCTTCGGTTTCGGTGCGTCCTTCTTTGTATTCGTTGGGTACGATCATTTGTGGGAGCGTGATTACCATCGCTTCATATTGCGCGGTGACGAATTCCACCGCATTTATGGGAGAAGCGAAATAAGCCGGCTTCGTAGAGATGAACACGGTAGATTCGTCCACGAAGGATTAGACCGCGCGCACTTGGAACGTTTGACGGGGCGAAAGGTAGATGTGGTGCGACATGAAGAAGTACGAAACCGTGAGCGTGAGGCGCTGCGGGTTGATCGTGAGCGAGTCGTAGCTCAACACGGTGAACCCCGGCGCGGCGAAGCCCAGCGCGGCGAAGCCCAGCGCGGCGAAGCCCGGCGCGGTGAACCCCAGCGGGGCGAACCCCAGCGGGGCGGCCCCGGCAGAGGAGAGAAACCTGATAAGGGCGGGCCATCTGACAAGGACCAGAAGGATCAGAAGTAGTCAAAATGGAACAACAACCAGCGATTTGGGCAGGTGAGCTAAACACCGAGTCGTGCAACGACGGAACAAACGATGAAGACGGCACTTCGAAGACAAGCGGTCGTCGGGTTCGCAGCGGCGATGCTGATTGTAGCTGGTTGCACAACACCCGAAGGACAACCTGACCGTACTGCCACGGGAGCCCTCACTGGTGGAGCATGGGGCGCTGGCACGGGCGCGATCATTGGCAGTGCTTCAGGACATGCAGGAGCGGGGGCTCTGATCGGTGGCGCGATCGGGGCTCTCACCGGCGGCATCATCGGCAACGCCATGGACCAACAACAGCGCGAAACGCTTCGGCGGCAAAGTCCGCAGACGCTTGTGCGCGTGGAGCGGGGTCAGCCGCTCGGACCCGCGGACATCAAGGCGCTGGCAAAGGCCGGCGTTAGCGACGAGACCATCATCAGCCAGATTCGAAATTCGCGCACAGTGTATCACCTCAGCACTGCGGAGATCATCGATTTGAAATACGCCGGCGTGAGCGAGAAGGTGATCGATTTCATGATCAACACCCCAAGAGGCGTCGGTCAGCCGGTGCCGCCGCCGCCTTCTCCTCCGTCGTCATCAGAACCACCGGAGCCGTAACACTCATAGGCAGGAACCGTAGACCAAGAGCCGGCGAATTCCTTCGGCAACACTGGTGGCGCTGCGCAATTGCTCATTGACAACAAATTGCTGAGGGAATGGAGATCCGTACAACTTGAGAGTGGTGGATTGCTGCTTCCGCGCGGTTAATTTCTTCGCCGCTACAAATACAAAAAACAAAAACAAGAAGCAGCCAGCCAGCGGCGGCATGCTTCGGCAACCCTACGAGCTGGTGCTCTGAGTGTCGGCGGGCGGGGGCGATGGCGGATCGACTTGGAACCCCAATTCCCGCAAATGATGGAGTTTGTACAAGAGCGCCCGCCGGCTCATCCCAAGCGTCTTGGCAGCCTCTGTCCGGTTAAAATTGTGTTCGCGCAAGGCTTGGAGAATTGCCTTTCTTTCGACGTCCTCCAACCTCGTGGCTTGGATGATCTCCTGTTCTGAGGACTTGTCCGCAGCCTGTTGGACTCGCATCGGGAGGTGTTCGGGAAAAACCACCTCGCCATGAGACAAAAGAACTGCTCTTTCGATCGCGTTGCGGAGTTCCCGCACATTGCCGGGCCATTTGTATCCTTCCATGAGGCGGGCGACACTGGGCGAAAACCTTGCCTTTTGGTTTGTAAACTGAGTAACAAACAGGCTGGCCAGCGGCATGATGTCTGCCGGGCGTTCTCGAAGCGGCGGAACATAGATCTCCATCACATTGAGCCGATAGTACAGATCCTCCCGGAATTTCCCGTTTTCGACTTGCTCCTCCAAATCCCGATTGGTTGATGCCAGGACGCGAGCGTTGGTGTGCAATTCCTTGTTCGAACCGACTCTTTGGAATCGTCCGTCATGCAGAACCCGCAGCAGTTTCGCCTGCAAAGAAGGAGACATCTCGGCAATTTCATCGAGCAAAATGGTCCCTTGATTGGCCTCCTCGAAGCGACCGATCCGCTGGGTATAGGCGCCGGTGAATGCTCCTTTCTCGTGGCCGAAAAGTTCGCTTTCCAGGAGAGTTTCCGGAATCGCGGCGCAATTCACCTTGACCAAAGGACCGGACGACCGGGGACTCCACTGATGGATGACATCCACGACCACCTCTTTCCCAACCCCGCTCTCGCCGGTGATCAAGATCCGTGTTTCCGAAGAAGCAACCAGAGACGCATCTCGAAAAACCGCTTGCATCAGTTGGCTCTTGGCTACGATGTAATCCGGCAATCGCCGATTTTCTCCGAGTTTTACGGAGACCGTGCCTTCGAGACCGACGGCTGTCCGGACCGATGCCAGCAGTTCATCCAAATCAATCGGTTTCTCCAAATAATTCACGGCGCCATCGCGCATGGCCCCGACTGCGTCGCGGATGTCCGCATAGGCGGTCACGAGCAACACGGGGAGGGTGGGGCGTTCCTTGCGCACCCGGCGGAGTGTTTCCAAGCCGGAGATGCCGGGCATCCGCACGTCAGAGATCATCATGGCGATGTCCTGTTGGCTCAGAACCTCGAGCGCTCGCTCGCCCGATGACACCGGGACCGTCTCGAACCCTTGGCCCCTAAGGAACGAATCCAGCAGGCTCCGCTGCCCCGCGTCGTCATCCACGATCAGAATCCGGGCGGTTTTGGGCGACATAAATCGTCAGGTTTTCATCCCGTTTTTGGAAGTCAGTTCCAGACGGCTGAGGCGAAAGACTGCTCCCTTGGATTCGTTCGGAACATATTCGATATCCCAGCCGTGCGCCAAGCAGATTTGCTGAACGACCGCCAGTCCCAAACCCGTCCCCTTCGGATGAGTGGTGAAATACGGTTTAAAAATTTCGCTGCGGAGTTCTGGCGGGACACCAGGGCCGTTATCTCGAACCTCAAGCTGTGCTTCCGTCGAACTGGACTTCCGGGAAACAATCTGTATCTCCCCGTGGGGATCGACCGCCTGAACACTGTTGATCAAAAGATTGAATAGGACCTGCCGGAGCATCTGCTCGTCCGCATCCACGGCGAGGTTCTCATCGTCGATCTTCAGTTGGACGGCTTTGTCTTCGACATCGCTTTGGAGCGCACGGACGACGTCGCCAATGACCGCGCTCAACACGACCGGCGCCCGCCGTACTTCGCGCGGACGGGAGTAGTTGATGAACTCGTTCAACTGCGCGGTCACGCGATCCACTTCGTTTGTGATCTGAAGCGACTTGTTCTTGATTTCTTCCGAAGCGATTGGCTCCTGGGAAATCATCTGCGCCAAACCGCGCACGATGTTCAAAGGATTGCGCGTCTCGTGCGCCAGACCCGCCGCGGCCACGTTCATTTCCCGCAGGTGGGTGTTGAGTTGGCTGGCGCGCAGCAAGTACACCTGCAATTTCGAAGACTTGACAAGATTCCACCAGGCAAGCGCGAAACCCAGGACGCTGATGCCGGCAAAACCGGCAATGACAAAGCGCAGCCAGAGATCCCCCGTCGCCGCCGTTACGACCGAGTCGGTGGACATGGCCATCACCAAACCATGCAACCCTCGTTTCTCCAGCAACGATTGATATTCCTTTTCGTCCATCCAAAATGGGCGTCCGAACCGGGGTCTCTCACCCGGCCCTCTCGGACCACGATCCTCCGGGCCGCCGGGCGGCGGCCCTTCGCCTGGAGCAAATTCTCGAACCGATGAACTGCGGGCGCCTTCGTTCTGGTTGGTGATGCCGCCGCTGATGCTATTGGAAGAGCCTGCCTCGCCCGGGCGGAATTCCGGACGCGGGAACGGCCTGCGGACGCCTCGAACGCCGTTGGTCGCGTCACGCGGCGGCAACACAATCGTCGGCAGATTCGTCTGACCCTCCACGGCGGTGCTCGCCCCCAAATCGATCAAATTGACCAGCGTCACCCTCGTTTGCTCCCATCGTTCTCCTTGGCGGATGGTGCTCGTTTTTTCAGGATCAATCGGCCGGCCGGCCGAAGCGACCACGTCGCCCGAAGCGTTCAAGAGCGCGACCGACAGAAGCTCGCCGGATTTGGCGAGTTCGTTCAGCGCTGATTCCAGACGTTCCTGCGAGACGATTCCACCAAAGCGCCTTTGCGAGCGGATGACGAGGCCGAGCGTCGAGGCGATGTCGCGCGAGCGGTTGATCAGCGCGGTGCGCGCGGATTGGACGATCCAGCGATGCTCCAACGCCTGCCAGATTATGATGATCGCCCACACCGCCAGCAAGAAGCCGAAGACCAGCGGCGTCCGCTTCCGTATCCGAGAGGTGAATAGCGATTCCGATTCAGTCATTTAGTCTTGGCTCTTCGGGGATTGGCTGCTGGCGTTGCTTTGGGGAGCCGCCTTGGACATCGCAGCGCTTCGCTTTGCCGGGAACGTATCGAGAAACCGATCCAGTTCCTCTTCTGTGAACTCCTTGGGCATCAGCAAAGAGTTTGCCCGTTCGCGCGCCGACAATCCAGCCAGTTCCGTCGGTTGATTGACGATGTGCGGCGTCAAAAACACGATCAGCTCGGTTTTTGTGGAAGTCTTGACGGAATGCTTGAAGGCGTTTCCGATGAACGGAATGTCGCCCAGGATCGGGATCTTGCTGTCGGCCGTCGTTTTGTCGTTCTCCATCAAGCCGCCGATGACGACGGTTTGGCCGTCGGGCACGACCACGACGGTGTCGGCCGAGCGCGAATTGATGACCGGGGCGCTGACCGAGCCGTTGGACCCGTTGGAAATGGGGACCCACTGGGACTTGTCCGCAAGCTCTGAAATCTGCGGAGAGACGATCATCTCCACCATGCCCTCCGAAGTGATGAAGGGAGTCACCTGCAGGATCACCCCGACGGACTGGTACGTGACCGAGTTGATCTGGTTGCCCAACGAGTCAAAGCGCGTAGCGCTGATGAGGGGAACCTGCTGGCCGAGGCTGATGGTGGCCTGCTGATTGTTGCGCGTCAGAATCGACGGACGCGACAACACTTCGGTCTTGCCGGCCTGGGCGATGGCCCGCAACGTGGCCGCAAAGTCCTTGCCGAGGATGGTGTACATGCCGGCCGGCGAGGCGGCAGAGGCGCCCGTCGCGGCGAGTCCGAAGATGTTGGACGCGACCGCGCTGGTGTGGCCCTTACCGCCTGTGATCGTGCCTTCCACACCGATGTCCAAAGAGTTATTGTACGTGACCTCCAAAAAAACAACCTTGATGAGGACCTGGGGTTTTGGGCGATCCAAACTTGCGATCACTTGTTTGACGTATTTCGCCGTCTCCTCGTCCGTGATGAACGTGATCTGCTTGGTGTCCGGAGAACTTCCAAATGTTACGGGGCCGGGGTCGCCGTTGGGCACGTACTGCCGGCTCGCGCTACTGCTGCTGCCGCCTCCCGTTGCCCGCTGCCCCTGCGCGCGAACTGGAAGCGCGGCGCACAGACAAAAAGCCGTCACGCCGCCCAGAATTCTAATCCACTGCGATCGTTTGGTTATCATGGTTACCTCGCTTTTGTTTTCTTGTCCGACATCGCTGCCATGCTAGAACCCGGTTGATCCGCCAAGCCCGCTGCTGCCCCGGCTTCCGGTCATGGTTCCTGTGTTCCGCCCCATTTGGCTGCTGTTGTTTTGCTGCCGCTGGGAGAGCGCGCTGTTCAACGTTGACGCGTTGCCAACGTTGTTCCGACCGTTCATGGACGGGAACAGCGCCTGCAACACCTGCATCACGTCGTCCACCTCCGCGTCGTTGAGCGGAACCACGTATGCTTTCTGGTGCCCGCTGGCACTGGCATCCAACTCCGCAATCATGTTGGCGATCTGCGGCATCAGGTCGCCCGCCGCGCTGACAATGATCGACGAGGTGCGTTGGTCCGCCACCGCAACCACTTGCCCCATCTTTTTCATCCGATCGGTGGTCGTCGTTTGCGATGTGGCGGATTGATTGAAAAATGGACCGCCGCGGCCGCCCCGGAACTGAAACTGTTGGCCCTGGGTGTTCTGGCCGCTCTTCGTTTGATCCGGAAACAATTGCGTCAGCTCATCCACCGTCTCTTGCGGATCCGCGTTGACCAGACGGAACACCCGCACCTCCGTCAGGTCCGTCGCGCTGACATCGATGTCGCGAACCAATTGCTCGATCGTCGGGATGTATTCGTCCGGCGCGCTGATGATCAGCGCGTTGGTCCGGTCATCCCCAATGGCAACGACCCGCGAAGCCACCTGCCGCGCCAAATTGTCCCCCGCGCCCTGAGACTGGTCTCCGCCTCCCGTTTGGCCGCCCCCGCCAAAGGCACCAAAACCGGGGAACCCGCCACCGCGGCGGAAGAATTGGTTGATGCGGCTTGCGTTGTTCTGTTGACTGGTCGGCGACTGGAACAATTGCGTGACGGCGTCGGCCAATTGCTTCGCGTCGGCGTATTTCAACGGAAAAACGCGCACGGTTGAAATGCTGGAGATCGAGGTGTCGAGCGCGTTGACGATTTCCGTCATACGGCGGATGTCGGCCTGGGTATCGGTGAGCACCAACGAATTGGCGCTTTCGTTTGCCGTCAGCGTCGCGTAGGACGGAAGCAGCGGCTGCAAGTCTTTCACCAATTGCAGGACGTTCGCGTAGTGGACCGGGATGATGTACGTCATCATTTGATCGGTCGAAGGAATCTCTTCCGATTTCGGAGCTACTTGAACCGGGAGATTACTGTCCGTCTTCGCGCCTTCGCGGGCTTTGATGGTCAGCATCCGGCCGTTTCGGATTGCCGTCAGGCCGTTCTGATTCAGCACGGTGGCCAGCAGATTGAATGCTTCATCCTTGCTGAGCGGTTTGCTGCTCAAGACATCAACTCTGCCCCGCACGTCCGTTCCCGGCGCGATGTTGATGACGAAATCCGTGGCCTTGCTCAGATAATCCAGCACCGTTTCCAACGGCGCGCCGCGAAAGTTGAGAACGATCCCGCTGCCACTCGCCGCGACCGCCGGTGAGACGATCGGGTTCGCGGCCGGTTCATCCGTTGCCGCTTGGGCCGGCGCTTCTTGCGGAACGCTCGGTGCGTCGGCGGCTCGGGCAACCAATCCCGCGAGAGTTCCCGCGCCGACGGCGAAACAAACCATGAATGTATGAATTGTCGTGGCCTTCATTTCTGCAACTCCTTTTCTCGTTGTTCCATCAGCCGTTTCAGGATATCATTGGCATTTGCGCCAGCGCCTGAAGATGTTTCTGTGGCCGCCGCCGCGGACGTTTCCGAGGCGGAGGCACTGGTTGAACCCTCGGATGTTCTGCCGTTGCGATCCCGGCGGTACGACGACCGGCTCGATCCACCGACAGATTCCGTCCCCGCCACCAACTGCCAATCGCCTTCCCCGAGTTTCTTCAGTTGCATGCCGATGGGCAGGACGACTGAATTGGTGCTCTGGCTGGTAGTGCCTTGCAGTTTGACGTAGCTGGAAGTGACTTCCGCCACACGGTAATCGGCGATCACGCCCGATGCTTGGAGGACTTTTTTGTATTGCGAATCGGTACCGTCGAAGAAAGCGAACGCGCCTCGTTCGTAAAGCATCGTCCCAACCAGCGCAAACCCCGGCGCCGCGGCGACGCGTTGAGGATTGAGGAGGCGTCCCTCGCCCGATCCAGCGTACCGGTTAGGATTGAAAATATTCCGCTGCGCGATGAATCGGTAGGACGGGACGGAATTCGCCGCCGAGGAAGCATTCGTGCCCGCGGCCCCCGCGGTCAGAGGTAGCAGAGCGACCGCCGCCGCCGCGAACAAAAACCGCGCGAGCCGACTTCTGGACGATTCGCTGTCTCTCGAACGATTCATCCTTGTGCCCCCGTTAACACCAGCGCGCTGAAGCGCACGCCAAGCGAAAGTTGCAGCCCGTTGTCGTCGCGCGCCGAAAGCTCCATGTCTTCCACCCGCACCGCCAGCGGATCGCGCTCCAACTCGTACAGGAAATGCATCAGCGTTTCGATGTCTCCCGTCGCGTCCACCCGGCATTCGAACGTCTTGTAATCGTCGGCGTTTTGTTTCCACTGCGGCTTGATAGAGGTGACGCCGAGTCCGCTGTCCCTCGTCCATCGCTCCACCGCCGTGAGCACTTTGCTTTCCGCCGCCGAGCCGTCGTTGGGCAGGGCGCTCTTCTGCAACTTGTCCCAGCGGTCGCGGATCGCCTGCTCCCGAACCAGCAGAGCCTTTCCCTTGTCGAGGTTCATCCTCAACTCGGAAATCTGATGGGCGTGATCCCGCCAAAGATCGATCAACGGAGTAAAGACCAGCCTGTCGGCGGCCAGGGCTGCCACGGCAACCATCGCCACGATCGCGAGAACTTTTTGACGATTGTCGATTTTCACGGCTGCGCGCCCTCCGTCCAGCGGAAGTTAAAGCTGAACCGTTTGCCGGCCAACTGTTGGAGTTGCACGTCGGCGACGTGATTCGCCGCATTGAGCCGGCCGCTCATCTTCAGATACGCTTGATTGTCCTGCGCGCTGCCCGAGCAGGAAACGTCGGACACGTTGCGAATCTCGATCGACTTCGCCGTCACCACTCCGTCCTCGGGAAACATTTCCGTGAGTTTGCGCAGAACCGCCAGACTGTGGCGCGCCTCGGGCGACCACGTCCGAAACTTTCGGATATTGTCCTGAATCCCTTCCAATTCCGTCACCTTCGGTGCGATGGCGTTCCAGCGCGACTGCAGAATGGAAAGTTCCACGTACTGCACCAACAGCGCCCCGACCACCAGCACAGCCGCCGCGCCGGCTGCGGCACCCGACCAAAGAATCCTGCGCGACGAAAACCGGGAAGTCAACGCACCCCATTTGCTGACTTTCGGCGGCAGGAACTTAAAACCGGAAACCTCGCCGTTCAGCGATCGCGCCGCCATCACAAGCGCCGGCGAAACGTTCTCCGCAGCGGAGATCAGCGAGCCGATCCCGTCCGCTTGGTGAACCGGCCGCATCTCCACAAGCAGACCGAGACGTTTAACTCCAGGCGCAATCGCATCGGCCAACGGTTGTCTCCACTCTTGGCGCCCAAACACCCGGATCTGTTTCACCGTATCGCTGAATTCCCTCGGCAGTTGCCCCAGTGTCAACCGGATTTCCCGGATAAGCGCGTCGGCATCGATGTTGCGGTTGGCGCCGTCCATCTCGATGGCATCCGGCAGGGCGCGCAACGCGACCACGCCGCCGCCGTTTGTCACCTGCAGATCCACGCCGTTTTCGCCGGCGACCAGCGTGAGGACGCCTTCCGATCCATCGCTCGCCGGCGGCTGCAACGCGGCGACGAGCAGCGAAAAACCGGCCGGCCTGAGCCGCGCGGCGACGAGAATCTCTTCCAACCGGGCCAAATGGTTTTTGGGGATGGCCACCGACGTGGCGTATCGTTCGCCGTTAGGTGAACTCGACCGCGCAATCGAAATGGACAAGTCCTCCGGGCCGTACGGAAATCCCTTCTCAGCCTGGATGCCTAGGAAGCTCGCGACGTCCTCTTCGGGAATCTCCGGCAGTTTCGTCTGCAACGTCATCGCCCAATTCAGCGGAATGCCGACGATGCACCGGCTTTCGCGCACGCCCGCTTCATCCAGGCGATTCCGAATCTCTTGTCCCACCAGCATCGGATCATTTGTCAACGGATCCAGCGAGAGCGACACCTCAAACGATTGCCCCACTTCCAGTCCGCCCGCCACGCGGCGCACGACGACGCCTTCCAGCCGCCGTCCTTCCAGCGTCAACCCCAGCAGGGAAGACGCGCGCCGCTTCAGAAAGTCGAAATTGAATGTCATCACATGGTTCCTGTTGTTTGCGGCGTTTGCCGAACGTTGCCGAGCGCCCAGCCAATTCGCGTCCGGTCACGCCGGTAAACAATCTGCGGCGCGCCGCTGCTGATGTCGAACACGAACAGCGTCCGCCGGTATCCTCTTCCGTAATGGCCGACCGCTGCCACGTCAGCCGAGACTTGATAGATCGTGGTCGTGATGTTGTTGGTAGCTGACGGTCCCAATGCCTGTAAGACCCAATTGGTGGCCAGTTGATCCGGGTGCTGCTGGCGATACGCGACGAGCGTCTGCGCGTTGTCCGTGCCGATGCCCGGCAAGCAAGCCAACACCGGAGCAGGAGCTGTGTTCACGTTGACCCCGTTGGTGCCGTACACGGTGACGTATTCCATAATCCCGGCGTTCAAGCCGTTGTCGAGGTTGGCGGTGGTTTCGGCGGCTTGATATGAACTCTGGTTGTTCTCATTCAAATCGAGAATCCCGTTCAGGTTGATATCCGCGCCATACAGGATGTCGGTCGTCGAACCCATCACCAGCTTCAGTTCGTCAACCGTCTCGAAGGGGGCATTCTTGCAGGAATACGGCGGGTTGAGCATGCCGTACTCGAGTTCCGCGCCGCCCGCAACGGCGCTGGCGGAGTTGGTTCTCCAGTTGACGATGGACGCCGCCAACTGCGGCGTCATGTACGGCAGCGCTTCCAGATTAGTCAACGTGGCTGTGTTCAAGTTCAGTTTCGACGCTTCATCGACGAGGCCAAACACCGGAACGCTGCTGTTGACGTTCGAGGTTCCTCCCGTGTCCCGGCCGATCAGCCAGAACTTCGCGTCCCCCACCGCCACTTCCTCGTCCAAATACGTCAGCGTGATTATCGTCGAGCCTGACTGCGGCGAGTAGCATTCGATGCCGCCCGGCACAAACGCGCACGGCAACAGGCCCTGCTGCAGGAGATTGCTCAAGACCCCGCTGATATAGCGAGCGGCGCCTTCGATGGCTTGATCGGCCTCGACGCTCGCCTCATCGTTGTCGGCCGCTTGGAGATGGAAGATCATCGATTGCCCGAAATAGAGAGCGATGCTCACCAAGCCGAACGCGATCCAGAGGACGATGACCAGCACCGACGCATTCCGCCGTGATGCGTTTCGGCGGAGGCCCTGCAGGATGGAATTGAAATGACGCGCGTTCATGGTTCCCGCTCAGGGTCCCGTGCTGCTGCCGCTATTCGTCTGCACCTGGCTGTCCACGGGAACAACCAACTCGATGGGCAGCTTCGCCTGGCCACCGGAATTCACCCTGGCAAACTGAATCTGGGCCTTGATCGCCTGCGGCAGCGGATTGGCTTCTGCATTTGTGTCCCACGACGTCTGCCAATTGGAGCCGTCGTAGAACGTGAAGTTCAGAGAATCTACGCCGCTCAACAAGGTCTGCTCCGTGACGTCCGGTTGGACGGCGGCCAGAAGGTTGCGCGTGACGGCCCGAATCAAATCCTTGCCGGGCCGGCGCGAAGCGCTGACGGGATCCTTCAAGTAATACGAAATCCTTTGCATGTCGCCCCACGGCAACTGGTCGTCGAGCACGCCGGTCGTCGTACAAATGTCCAGCAGACTGGGCCGGGCGCTGCCGATGACCGTGCCCGGACTCTCGAAGGCGCTGGCCATCGCGCCGCCCGTTATCAAAACGCCACGCAAGTCCGCCTTGAGGATCGAAACGCCGTAATTCAACGGGATGTTCTCCTCGACCACCTTGGAGAGACTCGACCGCAAGTGCAGCGCGGCGTAAAAAGCAGCGTTCATCGCCGCCAGAACGACCGCAGCCACCAGCGTCGCAATCAGCAACTCCATCAAGGTGAAGCCTCGATCGCTGCAATGGTTCTTCATTGTGCTCCCGCTCGTCATTGCGTGTCCTGCACCAACGTGCTCAATCGCACGCGGCCGTTTGGATTCTGGGACGGATACGTGACGTCGATGGTGAGAAGATGCATGTTGTTCAGGTTGGGATCCTGGTTCCATGTCTCGTTCTTCAACGTCCACCGATACCCCGGCCACTGGTCGCCAAACGTTCCGCTCTGTGCGCCCGCGCGCCACTGGCCGGTCACGATCCACTCGTTCAACTGACTGTCGGCCAACCGCACCGCCACGCTCTTGCGGTCGGCCACTTCGCCGGCGCGCGCGGCGATCCGCAAGGCCTGCATGGCCACCGGGATCACAATGGCCATGAACAGCAGCGCCGCCAGCACCTCCGCCAGCGTGAAACCGGCCCGCCGCCCACTGCCGCCACTAGCGTGAATTTGTTTTCTGTTCGATAACATAGTTCATCTTGTTGTCGGACTCGACGATCGCAATCGAATCGCCGTCGTCCTGACGAATTTCCACACGCTGCAAACTGCTGTCCTCATCAATCGCTCCATTCGGAGCGAAACGAATCGTGGCCTCCTGGTTCTGGATCCGTCCCACCCGGCTCAACGCGAAGTGCAGCCGATCCGCCAACTGGAACTTCACGTCCTTGCCGGTGCCCGACGGGCTGCCACTGCCGCCGCCGGTGCCGGTGTATCCCTCCTGCACGCGCAATCCATACGTCCCGTCCGATGCCTTCATCCACAAAATGATCGGCACGGCTTCCGACACGGCGCGGCTCTGCCCGTAACGAGTCACGGCCAACAGCCTCTGCCCTTCCTCGTCCAGCGCCCGCCCGCGAAAGAACCGCGCCAGCGTCGGCGCTCCCAGCGAGATCACAACCGACAGCACCGCCATTACCAGGATCAACTCGATCAGCGTAAACGCACCCGTCCGAACCGGCGCGCCGCTACTTCTTCGATTCCCAGTTCGTGATGTCATCGTCTCCGCCCACGCGGCCATCCGGCCCCATGGACATGATGTCGTATGAGGTTTCATTGTGTTTGCCCGGACACTCGAAAATGTAGGCGTGCTGCCACGGATCGAGCGGAATGTTCTTGAGATACGGCCCCTTCCAATTCGGTGCGTCCTTGGGTTGCGTGACAAGATCCTCCAGACCATTCCGTCCCTTGGGATAATACCCGTTGTCCACCTCGAATGCGTCGAGCGCCGTCTCGAAACTGGCAATCTGCGCTTTCGTCGCCGTGATCCGCGCCTCCTGGCCCCGGTTCGCAAATTTCGGGACCACGATCGCCGCCAGCGTGGCGAGGATCACCAGCACCAACAGCAATTCGATCAACGTGAACGCCTCGCGCCGGTGGAAGCGTGATGGATTTCTGACTGAGTCGTTTCTTTTCATGCCGACCTCTCCGTGTTTGTTCATTTGATGTATTCCTGAAGCGTGAAAATCGGGAGCACCATCCCGACGAAAATCGTGCCTATGAACCCCGCGATGAAAAACAACATCAGCGGCTCCGCCAGCGCCACCGCCGTCTTCAAGTGCCGATCCAAATCGTTCTCCGTGACGTTCGCCAACCGCACCAGCTCCTGGTCCAAGCGCCCGCTTTCTTCGGCCACAGAAATCATTTCCAATACCGAGCCGGGAAAAAGCTCCCGGCAACCCGCCAAACTCAGCCCCAGCGCGCCGCCTTCCTTCACGCGCTCGATGGAATTGGACACCGCATCCACGAGAATCTGGTTGCCGATTGATTTGCGCGCGACGTTCAGCCCGTTGATCAGCGGCACGCCCGCTGCCAGCAACGTGCCCAGCATCCGACAAAAACGCGCCATCGCAAACTGCGCGACCAGTTTTCCCACGACCGGTGCCCGCAGAATAGCGCCCTCCCAAACGCGCCGCCCGTGTTGCGATCTGATCCAGTTCCGAACCAAATACGCTCCCAAACCGATCCCCAGCGCGACCAGCAATCCGTACGACCGCAGGACTCCGCTGGCGGCGACGATGATGCGCGTCAGCACCGGCAGCTTACCGCCAAACCCCGTAAACAGCGCCTGAAACTTTGGAATAAAAAAGGTCAGCAGAAAGATCAACACCGATGTCGCCAACACCAGCAAGATCGTCGGATACAACAACGCGGCCATCATCTTCGACCGAAGTTCCTTGTCGCGCGCCTGGAAATCGGCAATCTGGCTGAGCACCAAATCCAGGAATCCACCGGTCTCGCCCGCTTCGACCATCGCCACGTAGACACGCGGGAAAACGTCCGGCGACTTCGCCATCGCGTCCGCCAGTGGCATTCCATCCACCACCAAATCGTGGATCTCCTTCCACTTCTCCTGCGCGGCCGGTGTGGAAGCTTCTTTGTACAGAATGACCAGCGCACGGCTGAGTGGAATGCCGGCAGCCAGCAAACTGGAAAGCAACCGCGTGAAATTCTCCAACGTGCGCGCGGAGATTTTCTTCGATCCGAACGACAACGTCGGAAAAGGCCCGGCAGCGCCCTTCTCGCCATTTTTGGCGGATTCACCATTCTTGCCGGCGGATACGTTGATCGGCTGGAACCCGCGGCTTTCGATCAGCCGCAAAGCCTCCTGCCGGCCTTCTGCCTCGACGCTGCCCTCGGCGATTTTTCCGTCGGTCTGCAGCGCTTTGTATTGGAATACCGGCATGATTGCCTCGATCCGTCAGCGTCGGTTCAATGCCGCTCCCGCCAGAGCCTGGTCCTCCGTGGCGCCTTCGACCGACCCGTTCTTCGTGGCGGCCGCCACTTCCTTGGCGGTCGTGACGCTCAACACTTCTTCGACAGTGGTGAAGCCGAGGCGGACGATACGCCAGCCATCTTCCGCCAGCGTGCGCATGCCCGCGCGGCGCGCCACATCCCGAATCGCGTCGCCCGAAGCATTCTTCAGCACCAATTCACGGATGGCGCTGTCGGTATCCATCCACTCGAAGACGGCGCGCCGACCGAAAAAGCCGGTTTGACGGCATTCCCGGCAACCGACCGAGCGGTAGATCGTGGCGCTCGCGGGAATCCCCACTTGTTCCTTGAATGCCTGCGCTGCCGGCGAATGGTCCTCCTCTTTGCAGTGCTCGCACAACACGCGCACGAGACGTTGGGCCATCACAGCCTCCACTGACGACGCGACGAGATACGGCTCGACGCCCATGTCCACGAGGCGCGTAAACGCGGTCGGCGCGTCGTTGGTGTGCAGCGTGGAGAAAACCAGGTGACCCGTGAGCGAGGCTTGCACCGCAATCTGCGCCGTCTCTTGGTCGCGAATTTCGCCAATCAGAATCACGTCGGGGTCGTGGCGCAGGATGGAACGCAACCCGCGGGCGAAGGTCAGCCCGGCTTTTTCGGACACCTGAATCTGGTTGACGCCCTTCAGCCGGTATTCGACCGGGTCCTCAACCGTGATGATTTTGCGGACGGAATCGTTGATCTCGTTGAGCGCGGTGTACAGCGTCGAGGTTTTGCCGCTGCCGGTCGGACCGGTCACCAAAATGATGCCGTGCGGCAGTTGAAGCACGCGGCGGAAGCAGTCGAGTTCGCGTTTGTCCATTCCCAGTTCGGGCATCCCGCGCAGCGTGGCGCTCTGCCGCAACAAACGCATGACCACCGCCTCGCCGTGGATCATCGGAATCACCGACACGCGGATGTCAACTTCGGCGTCCTCGATGAGAATCTTGATCGCTCCGTCCTGCGGCAAACGTTTTTCCGCGATGTTCAAATGACTCAGAATCTTGATGCGCGAGACGATGGCCGGTTGGAATTGCTTGAGTTGAGCCGGGACCGGAACTTCCTGCAGCACGCCGTCAATCCGGTAGCGAATCCGAAACTCGTGTTCGAACGGTTCGAGGTGAATATCAGAGGCCCGAAGTTGGATGGCGTCCCGCAGAACCTGGTTGACAAACCGGATGATCGACGCGTCTTCCGCAGCGCTGTCCAGATTGGTATCTTCCTCAGCCGTTTTCTCATCCACGACTTGGAGGCGGGCTTCCTCGTCGAGCGTGCCGATCGTGTCGGCACCGACGCCCAGCCGCTTCTTCATCTCGCGCTGGATGGCCTCGGTGGGAGCGATGACTGGCTTGAGTTTCAAGCCCGTCATCGTCTTGAGCGTATCAAGCCCCTGCGAAGCAAACAGACGGCCCGTGGCCACCTCCACGGAACCGTTCACTCGTTTCAGGGGAAGGAGTTCCTCCTTCAATAGAATCCGCGCGGGAAACAGCGACAAGAGTTCACGATCCAACTCGATGTTTTCCAGATCGGTGTAATCCACCCCATACTCACCAGCCAGCCATCGGAGAACGTCCTCCTCGGACTGAATGGTTTTGGAGCCGTCTCCACATTGCCGCACCAGAGTCTCGGCATCCGTGGCAGACAGTTGCCTGGCCTCCACCATTTTTTCGAGCAACTCTTTCATACTGTTTCCCCGCGAATGTTTGTCCTCGGAGTTATGGTAGAAGTCCCATCAATGCTGCGGTGGCTTCCTGGCGGACCGTGAGCACCTTGCGAAGATCTTCCTGCGCCTTGGCCAGGGCAGCTTCCTTCGCCTTGCGGGCATCACGGAACGTCGCCAACTTGGCTTTCAGCACATCGGCAGACGCCTTTGCGTCCAACGATTGCTGCAGCGCATCGGCTTCCGGACTCGAGGCAGCACCAAATCCGCCCCGACCGCCCGGACCACCGGGGCCGCCACCGGCATTCTCACCGCCACCACCGCGACGACCAGGGCCGCGCATGCCCGACATGCTTTCACGTCGAGCCTGCATCACTTTCTCGATCAGCGGTTGAATGGCCGTCCACTCAACGTCGTTGGTGATTTCCAATCGTTCCTTGATCCGTTCCTGAAACTGTGCGGGGTCAAAATTCCCACGGCCTCCTCCGCCACCGCCACCACCTTGGGCCATCGCACTTCCCGCCCCGATTAGAAGGGCGGCCAATCCAACCGTCAATGCCAACGGTCTTGCTATTCTGTTCATTGCCTCGTCTCCTCCGTCTTTGAGTTTGGTTTGTGAGATCACAACGCCATAGACTTATGACGTTCTCACGGTTCGTTCGGTTACAGTTAGCAAAGGAAATGCCACACAAAGAAATCGCTTGAAAATGAAGCGTTTGCCATCGTTCAGTGCGCATTCTTTTCGCAGACGGCAACCCCGGCTAAGCAAACTTTGCGCACTGATGCTGCCGCAAACACGATGACTCTTCGAAGCCCCTCATCGAAAAACCGCGAGAGCCACTGCTTTGTTATTCTTCATTCGAACGGTTTTTGCAGGCTGTCTCAACGAGGCGGCGCCATGCAATCTCTCGCGAACAAACTCGCGACGGATGGGGAAGCGACAGGCACATCGTGACGGCTGCTGGGGATTAGTCGCCTCACGCCAAGCCGGAGAGTTGCATCGCCAGCGGAACAACTCACCGATACGTTCGTGTCGGATGTATGCCGCTTCTCACGTCACCGCCCGCCCTGGGGAGTACCGATCCAGTCTCCGCTTCGCGCTCAAGTACCGGCCGACATCGTCAAATGGAGAATAGATAGATCAGACCCCGGTCTGCCCTTGAACACGAGGTATGCCGTCGTTACGTCATCGCCCGCCCTGGGGAGTACCGATCCAGTCTCCGCTTCGCGCTCAAGTACCGGCCGACATCGTCAAATGGAGAATAGATAGACCAGACCCCGGTCCGCCAGTCCGTGCCGCCGGTTAAACCACATCGTGTAGCTGACGCCCAACCATTGCATCGCCTGCGAGAGATTGGTCTGGGGCGTTTCCACCAGCAGGTGGTAATGATTGTCCATCAACACATACGCG
>JBEKZD010000020.1:0-60440 GCA_049510215.1 Verrucomicrobiia bacterium | reverse complement strand
AGAAGCTGCGCTTGATGAATTATCCCGTCAAGAGCCATTCGAGCACGGTGGACAAGATCACCGCCGAATCCATCGAGAAGGAATACGGGTACGTTCCGCAAAAGCCTGCGCCGCCGGCAGCGCCAAAACAAGTTGAGGCAGCCGTACCAGCACCAGCGCCTGCTGCTCAAACCAAGATTGAGGTTGCGACAACGGTGGCGCCGCTTGAGCTTCCCCCCGCTCCACTTGTTGTAACGAAGCCCGCGGCGCCTCTGGAGATGGAGCCAGCCAAAGCCCCGACTCCGCCTGTTCGTTTGCCCAGACCTGTAGCAGCGCCAAAGCCAGTTGAGCCGGCCGCGCCTGTGAGCGCGCCACGCCTTGCGCCCGCAGCGCCGTCCCAAAAACCTCTCGCGAGGCCGACTCCTGCGTCGTCTCCGACGCGCGTTCTCGCGCCGCCTGCGCCGGCGCGACCTGCACCAGCGGTCCCGGCACAACCTGCTTACGTAGTTGATGAGAAGGGCAACAAGGTCATCCAGATGAAACCGCCCGTGGTCGTGCGCGATCTGGCCTTGCGCGTTGGCACCAAACCGCACCTGTTGCTGGCCGAGTTGATGGAGATGAACGTCTTCGCCAACCTCAATGAGACGGTCGGAGAGGATAGCGCCCGAAAGATCTGTGAACGTCACGGCTTCTTGTTTGAACTGGAAAAGCGCGAGCGCGGCGCCGGCACGATCCACGCGCCTCCGAAGAAGGTCGAGGTCCTCGATCAAGGCGAGAAACTCGAAGACCTGAAGCCGCGGCCGCCGGTGGTTACGGTGATGGGGCATGTCGACCATGGAAAAACCTCGTTGCTCGATGCCATCCGCAAGACCAACGTGGCGGCTGGCGAAAGCGGCGGGATCACGCAGCACATCGGCGCCAGCGTTGTCGCGTTGCCCGACGGCAAGAAGATCACGTTCCTCGACACGCCCGGCCACGAAGCGTTCACCAAGATGCGGGCGCGCGGCGCGAACGTGACGGACATCGCCGTGCTGGTTGTCGCGGCGGATGACGGCGTCATGCCGCAGACCGTGGAGGCGATCAATCACGCCAAGGCGGCGGAAGTGCCGATCATTGTGGCGGTCAATAAATGCGATCTGCCGACCGCCAATCCCGACCGCGTGAAGAAGCAGCTTCAAGAGCTTGGCCTGGCGCCTGAGTCGTGGGGCGGCGAGACGATCTCCGTCGACGTTTCCGCCACGACCAAGAAGGGCCTCGACACGCTGCTGGAAATGATCCTGCTGCAGGCTGAAATCATGGAGTTGAAAGCCAGCCCGAAGGCTGCAGCCAAGGGCAACGTGATCGAAGCCCAGTTGGAACCGGGCATGGGGCCGACGGCGACGGTGTTGGTGCGCAAAGGCACCTTGCGTGTCGGCGCCGGGATCATCTGCGGGCCGTACTGGGGCAAGATCCGCGCGCTCATCGGCGACAAAGGCCAGCGCGTCAAGGAAGCGGGGCCGGCGACACCCGTGAAAATCGTCGGTCTCTCCGGCCTGCCCGACGCGGGCGCCGAATTCACGGTCGTCAAGAACGACAAGGAAGCGCGCGAACTGAGCGAGCAACGTCAGCTTGAAGATCGCGCCAATGCCTCCGCCGAGCCTCGTCATGCGCGACTGGAAGACATCATGGGACAGATCGAAGAGGGCGAGAAGAAGAGGCTGCGGATCGTTCTCAAGGCCGATGTTCAAGGCTCACTGGAAGCGATTAGCGACGCGCTGAGCAAGAAGAAGAGCGAAAAGGTGGAGTTGGAAGTCATTCACGGCGCGGTTGGCAGCATCAACGAAAACGACGTGTTGCTCGCCAGCGCTTCCGATGCCGTGCTGATCGGCTTCCGCGTGAAGACCGAGAGTGGCGTAACCGACATGGCCAAGCGCGAAGGCGTGCAGATCAAGCTCTACAGCATCATTTACGAGTTGATCGACCAGGTCGAAGAAGCGATGGAAGGGTTGCTCGAACCAGAATCGAAGGAGGCCACCGTCGGCCACGCCGAAGTGCGCAAGGTGTTCGCGTTATCCAAAGGACCGACCGTCGCAGGTTGCGTGGTCACCAACGGACGGATTGCGCGGTCGGCGCGCGTGCGCGTGTTGCGACACAAAGCGATCCAGTATGAAGGCCGCATCGCCAGTTTGAAACATTTCCAGGACGATGTGAAGGAAGTCAAAGCGGGCAGCGAATGCGGCTTGCGGCTGGATAATTTCTCGAGTTTTCAAGAGGGCGACATCATCGAGTGTTACACCGTGGAGAAAGTCGCCGCCACGCTGTAAACTTCATTACAACATTCAACGCGGGAGGACCAAAGACGGAATGAGTCAGGTCGCAGTGCCCCACTCCATCACCGCTTCCGCCATCATCGCCATGAGTAACCGTCGAATCCAACGGGTTTCGGAGCTGGTCAAACAGGAGATCAGCGTGCTCATCCAGGAACTCAATCTCACAAACTGCGGTTTCGTCACGGTCACGTCCACCGAGGTCAGTCCCGATCTCAAGGACGGCCGCGTGTACGTCAGCGTGATCGGCAGTGCTGAGCAAAAACAGCGCGCCCTCGGCGAGTTGGATCGCGCGCACGGTCGCATTCAACGCGAACTGTCGCGCCGCGTGATTCTGAAGTACACGCCACGCCTGAAGTTCGTGCTCGACGAGACCGAATCCCACGCCCAACGGATCGAGCATTTGCTGGATGAACTCGATGACACACACGGGGCACCATGAACGACCCTTGCGGGCAAATCTCGGGGTTGTTGCGCAGCCAGAATAGTTTTCTGGTTCTCACTCACTACCGTCCCGACGGTGATGCCGTCGGCTCGCAACTTGCGCTGGCCATTCTGCTGAAAGACCTGGGCAAGCAAGTCGAAGCCTGGAATGACGATGCCGTGCCAGCAAAGTTTTGCTTCCTCCCGCACAGCGAGATGATTCAGCGTCCACCCGACAAGCCGAAGGATTTCGACGTCGTCATTGCCATCGACACATCAACATGGCAGCGGGTCGGCAAGGCAGCGCAGCGCATCGGAAAGAAAACGCATTTCATCAACATCGATCACCACGTCAGCAACGAGAAGTTCGCCGACATTAATTGGATTGCGCCGAACGGGCCAGCGTCCGGGCAAATCGTCTACGATCTCATCAAACACGGCGGCTTCAAGCTGACACGCGACATCGCGACCTGCCTCTTTGCTGCCATCTCCACGGACACGGGTTCGTTCTCTTACACCAACACCACCGCCGAATCGCTGCGCGTCGCGGCCGATCTTGTTGACGCAGGCGTCGACGTGGGCAAGGTCTGCCGACACATGTACGAGAGTTACCCCTTCGCGCGGTTGCAGTTGTTACAGAAAGCTCTGGCTGAAATCACGCGCGCTGACCACAACCGGACCGCCTACTGCTGGGTGACGAATGAGATGTTCGACGAGTCCGGTGCCAAGCGAGAAGACACCGAGGGGCTGATCGACTACGCCCGCTCGATCGACGGCGTTTACGTCGCCGTGCTGTTCGAGGAATTGCCCGAACCGCAGAAGGTCCGTATCAGTCTTCGCTCGAAACATCCGAAAATCGACGCCAACTCGATTGCGCGGCATTTCGGGGGTGGCGGTCACCATGAAGCCGCCGGCGCCCGCATCACGGGCGAACCGCGCGAGATCGAAGCCAAGGTGCTCCAAACGATCAGCGCTGCCCTCAAAGAGGCGGGCCTGTAACTTTCCACCAGCATATGCAGCCGCAACTTTCACCGTTCGACGGCGTTTTGTTGGTGGATAAGCCGCCGAGGCTGACCTCGCACGACGTGGTTGATCGACTACGCCGGCATTTCGGGTTCAAGAAAGTCGGTCATTGCGGCACGCTCGATCCTGCCGCCACAGGTTTGCTGGTAATCGTCCTCGAACGAGCGACGAAATTGCAGGATCAGTTGATGGCCGACGACAAGACATACGAAGGCACGATGCTGCTGGGCGTGGCGACCGATTCACAGGACGCCGATGGCAAAATCGTCGCGGAGAAACCTGTACCGCCACTAACCGCTGACGACATCGAGCAGGTTTTCGCCAGGTTTCGCGGCGACATTCAGCAAATCCCGCCGATGGTTAGCGCGTTGAAACACAAAGGGCAACCATTGTACAAACTCGCCCGCAAAGGCATCACCGTTGAACGCGAGCCGCGCAACGTGCACATCTACGATCTCCGCTTGCTCAAGCTGGATTTGCCACGGGTGGAATTTCGCGTCGCTTGCACGAAGGGCACGTACGTCCGCACGCTGTGCTCGGACATCGGTGACGTGCTGGGTTGCGGCGCGCATCTCGCCGAGTTGCGCCGCCTCCGATCGGGCGCGTTTGATGTCAGGAACGCGCGGACACTCGACGACTTGCTCAAGATGTCGCGCGAGGAACTCCAAGACGCGGTCATTCCGATCTTGAAGCTGGTGAAATTGCCCTGATGCAAGTGATTCGCTCATTCGACGAGCTCGCGCGGGTCGCCCATGGCGTCTATATGGCCATCGGCGTGTTCGACGGCGTACACGTCGGCCACCAGCGCGTGATCGGGCAAGCACGTGAGGATGCGCGCGCGGCAGGCGGAACTTCCGTGGCGCTGACGTTCGATCCGCATCCGATGCGCGTGCTACAACCTGAGAAAGCGCCGCTGCTGCTGACTTCTACCGAGCACAAGCTGCGGTTGATCGAACAGCTCGGCGCGGATGCCTGCCTCTTAATGAGGTTCGACAAGCCGTTTTCCGAGACGCCGGCCGGGAGATTCATCGAAATGGTCGCCGACAAGCGGAACCAGCTTCGAGAAATCTGCGTAGGCACACGCTTCCGTTTCGGGCATAACCGGGCGGGCGACGTCCGACTCATTGAGAAGCTGGCGGCGACGTACGGGTTTATCGTCAAAGAAATCAAATCCGTGCATACCAGTACTGGCGAAATGATCAGCTCCACGGCAGTTCGTCAACATGTGCTTCACGGCCAGATCGATCGCGCCGCCGTTATGCTCGGTCGCCCCTTTTCCATTCTGGGCACGGTGGAAGAAGGCGACCGCGTTGGGCGCGAACTGGGCTATCCGACCGCCAACCTCAATCCTCACAACGAAATCATGCCGCCTGACGGCGTTTATGCTGGGCGTGTGTTGATCGCCAGGGAGCAATTTGGCGGCGTCGCCAACATCGGCGTGCGACCGACGTTTGCAAACCGCGACCGCAAGCGCGTTCTTGAAATTCATATTTTCAACTTCGACCGCAAAATCTACGGTCAGGACCTGGAGGTGTTGTTCCTCCAAAAGCTGCGCGACGAGAGAAAGTTTGATTCCGTCGACGCGCTCAGAGCGCAGATCGCTGCTGACGAACAAACGGCGCGCGAGATCATTAAATCAATAGACAGAGGTCTGTGAGGTATTGAAGTGGAATTCAATTCGCACCATGCCAATGGGGCGTCGCGCAACTGGCTCACGGCATTGTAGCCGCGCTTCTGTGAAGCGCGGGGTGCCCGTATCACGACCATATTCGGCGCTTCGTTCACCCCGAAAGCTTTCGGGGCAGGGAAGCGCCACAAACGTTCTTTCAACGGCCCCTATTTCATAAACAACCGCAGCAAGGTCTGCGCAACGGCCAGGCCCTCTGGCAGATTATCGCGAAACAGCCAGTTTACCGAACATACATAAGGCGCAGCGGCCTGCATGGCATGGGTGACGAAATCCAATTTGGTGTTCTGCGCTTCTCGGATCGCTTGCTGGCTGTGGTAGTTGGTCTTGGCAAGCGCGAGCACCATGTTCTGCAATTCGTCCGTGTCAAGCCAGACGAGGATGCAGCGGTCGCAACGATCGATCAGGATGGACGCCAATCCCATGTAGCCGTACTTCTCCATCGCGTGCCGACAATCCGGGCAACGCAAGACCACTTCCTGCTGCCATCCTTCGCGCGCACGAAACTGCGTTTCCTCGGCCTGTTTCTCGGAGACTGCACGCCAGCTTGCATCGAGAATCTGGACGAGATCGGGATGCGCCAAGAGCATTCCGCGACAACCCTGGCAAAACCTGACTTGAATGTCGTCGACCTGTGCGGTTTCCAACGGCTTCTGGCAGCGTGGGCAGCAGGCGCTCATGTTTTTCCGCAGCAGCGGCGTCGAGATGGTAAGTTGCACTCGACGCCGTCGCTTGCGCACCTAATCTTTCGTGCTCTTCAGACCCTCCACTTGTGCGTTCTCCACGATAAACGGAGGACCTTCCTTGGGCGTCACCTGCACGTTCTTGAGTTGAACGCCTTTGGCATTTCGGATTGTTAAGCCACTGGCACCAGAGATCTGGACGTTTTCCAAGACGACATCAGAAACGGGGCTTTCCGGCAAGCCGAAGATGATGCCTGCTGATTTCTCGCAGGTAGCCTTTAGATTGGTGATGCGGATGTTCCGATAGATCGGGGTGGTTTCGGTAACGTGCTGGGCGGTGTCCTTTTTCGAAGCTGATGGCTGCACGGGATCTTTGGCAGAGGTGCCCCCGTACTGGCAAATCAATGTGATGGCTGGATCAACATTCTTCATGGTGATATCGCTGTAGCTGATGTTCTCTACCGTGCCGCCATTGCCGCGCCGCGACTTGATGCGAATCCCGTTCTCGGTGCCTTCAAACGTGCAGTTTCGCACCGTCACGTTACGCACGCCGCCAGCCGTTTCGCTGCCGATCGACATGCCGTGTCCACGCCGGAAAATGCAGTCGGTGACCGTGATGTCCTCACAGGCAAACTCGTGGCCGGGCACCTTCTTGCCGGATTTGATGGCGATGTTGTCGTCGCCCACGTCAATGTCGCACCTGGTAATCAGCACGCGCCGGCACCTGCTCGGATCAATGGCGTCCGTATTCGCCGAGCGGCTCGGCGCTCGGACGGTCACGCCTTCGACCACCACGTCTTCGCAGTCCGTCGGCACGAAATGAAACTTGGGCGAGTTTTGCAGGGTGATCTTATCCATGCGCACATTGTTACAGTCATTCAACACAATCAAATTCGGACGCGGCAGCGTGAAGCCCGGAGTTTTTCGTCGAGCCTCTTCCGCCGGCCCCCACCAGTTCTCGCCGGCGCCGTCAATCGTCCCCTTGCCGGTGATCGTGACGTCGGTGAGCTTCTTACCGCTAATGAACGGAATGAAATCGTTTCCACTCTGGGCCGCCAGCCAATTCGTACCCGACTTTAGAAAAGCTGCCTGCTCGCCCGTCGCCTGCAGCTTCGCGCCTTCTTCGACCAGCAACGTCGTCTTGCTCCGCAGTGAAATCGGCTCGCTCAGATACGTGCCCGCCGGGAACCGCACGGTGCCGCCACCGGCATTCCCGCATTCATCAAGCGCCTTCTGGATGGCCGCTGTGTCCAGCGTTTTGCCGTCGCCTTTCGCGCCAAACTGGCGGACATCGAAAATCTTGGCGGGCGCTCTCGCGGCAGTCGAGGGTGAGTCCGCCGCCCGGCCGGTGAGGGTAGGCAACCACGCAAATGCCGTTACCAGCCAGAGGGTTATCGGAAGCGTGTGTTGCCGTTTCAGCGTCATCGGATTGTTCGTGGTTTCCATCTTATTGCTATTCCTTTCGCTCAGATTCATGGGTTGTGTGCAGTCCCAACCGAATGGCCGACGCTCGCCTGACTTGACGCGGATGTATGAGACAGCGATCAGCACGCGCTCGCCTCTCGCCGCAGAAGCACCGCACAGAACTGCTCGCAGCATAGGCGGCACCGATGCGGCAATCAAGATGATCCTGCCCGAACGTGATGGAGACGTTCCCATCGATTCACGAAATTCGTCACGTTGCCAGATGCAACCATGAAACAATGACAAGACCCTCTTGACCGCAAGAGTCACCCCTTTCACTTGTCGTTCAGCACCAACCTGTCAAGAGCCAGTAGCGTGTTGCCGAAATGGTGTCTGTTGTAGCTGCGCTTCTGCGATGCGCGGGACGTTCGTCCTCTGAAGAACGGCGTTTCGCATAAGCGCCGCTACACCAAATCCGCTGGAAATTGGTTTGGGCAACGCGCCCTCGTCATAAAACAATTGCCGTCTCGATTCCTCGGCCACCATGCCGACCGCTCTCGCGCTCAGACCTTCCTCCCGAACTTCTTCTCCAGTTCCGCGTACGAGATCTGAATCATCGTCGGGCGACCGTGCGGACAGGTGTATGGCAACTCGCACTTATGAAGCCGTTCCAACAGGGCGCGGAGTTCCTCCCCTTTGAGCGGGTCGCGCGCCTTGACCGCATGACGGCAGACGGTCGTGGCGATCTTGTCCTCGCCGAGCCGCCGCGCGTGCACTTCTTCGCCCGTCTGTCGCAGTTCGTCCACGATGTTGCGAAACGTCTGGGACAGGTTCTCCAATTGAAAATAGGGCGGCAGCGCATCGATCAAAAACGTTTTGTCGCCGAACTCACTGATCCCGATGCCGAGTTTGTGCAGCGTCTTCAAATTGCTTTGCAGGAACACTGCGTCGCGCGCATCCAGTTCGAGCGTCAATGGCAGCAGCAACTTTTGCGAAGGCGCTGGATCGCTTGCCAACTCTTTGAGCATTTTCTCAAACAGGACGCGCTCGTGCGCGGCGTGCTGGTCCATCAACACCAAGCCTTCGGGCGATTCGACCAGCACGTAGAGCTGTCCGATCACGCCGAGAATGCGCCACGCACCCTCGTCAGTATGAACCTCCTGTGTCGGCACGATGGCGACTTCACCGTGCAATGGCATTGTCATGGTGGGTTGTTGGTAGGGGCGACTCGCCGAGTCGCCCGCTCCCCGCAACACCAGTGGCGGGCGAGCCAGCGGCTCGCCCCTACCGACGGCAGATACTTCGAGCGGCCTCACAGTACCCTTCGGCTCAATCGCGTGCCGGACCGCATCGATCACGCACTGCCGCACGGCGAATTCGTCACGGAAACGAACCTCACGTTTGGCGGGGTGAATGTTCACATCCACGAGGTTGGGATCGATGTCGATGAACAGGAACGTGACCGGATACTGCCCCTTCATCAGCGCCGTATGATAGCCTTCCAGCAGCGCGAAGTTGATCCCCTTGCTCTCCACGGGACGCCCATTGACGAAGAGATGCTGCTGGCGACGATCACCGCGGCTCACGCCGGGTTTGCCGATGAAGCCGCTGACACTGACATCTTCTTTCTCTGACTTCACCGCAATCAACTGCTCGACCAGTTGGCCGCCGTACAACTCGTGCAATCGCGTTTGCAGTTCGGCGCTCGGGGCGAGATTGAACACCTCTCGCTCATCAACCACCAATCGAAACGCGACCTGCGGATGCGCCAGCGCGCAGAGCGTGACGATGTGTTCGATATGCGCCCGTTCCGTTTGTTCCGCCCGCAGAAATTTGCGCCGCGCCGGCAGATTGAAAAACAAGTTCCGCGCCTCGACAAGTGTTCCTTCCGGCGCGCCGACGTCCTTGACCGACAGAATCTTTCCGGCCGCCATTTCGATTTGCGTGCCGCCGAGTGTGCTACGTTCGCGCGTCGTCAGCGTGAACCGCGAGACCGCCGCGATGCTGGGAATCGCCTCGCCCCGAAAACCGAGTGACCGGATGCTGTACAAATCTTCGGCTTTAGAAATCTTGCTCGTGGCGTGCCGCTCCAATGCCAGCAACGCGTCGTCCCGGCTCATGCCGAATCCATCGTCGGCCACCGAGATGAGCGATTTGCCGCCGTTCTTGATGGTAACGGTGACGCGCCGCGCTTCCGCATCGAGAGAATTCTCCACCAACTCCTTGACCACCGACGCCGGCCGCTCGACGACTTCGCCCGCGGCAATCTGGTTGGAGACGTGTTCGGGAAGGAGTCGGATGCGATTCACGGGACTGATTATAACGGACGTTAAAACCGTTAAAAGGGTTAAAACGTGAAAACCGTCGAGAGCGCAAACGCAAGTGTCTTGTTAGCGCTCTTACCGGCTCCAACGCTTCAGAACTGTTTTTCCATCGCCACGCCGATTTCGTGGCCGCCGTTGTCGCCGTTGCGGACGGCGTTGATGCCGTAGCCGTAGGTCAGTAACCAGTTCGTTTCCCAAAACGCGCGGAAACTCAGGCCGGTGCCCACGCCAAAGTAGTTGTGCCACTCGTCGGAGCCCGGCGGCACCTGTTTCAGCACCGCCCAGTCGCCGTAAAGGTGGGCCGACACCTTGTGCGCGTCGGTGAGTTGCTGGCTGACGGCGAGATTGGCCATGCCAAAGTCATCCGCAAAAAACTCGCGCGTGTAATAACCGTGCAGCGTGGTCGTGAACGGCTCGACGTTGATGAGATTGCCGCCTATCTTGTACGCGCTCAACTCGTCGAGGTTATCACCCAAGCCGCCGCCGACCCGCGCGTAAAACGTCGTGCGTTCGACGGGGATTTTTCCGGCCAGAGAACCGTACACCCGCTGGTACGTGCTGTGCGCGGGCAGGAGATTGCCGTCCGGTCCAAACGCTTCAAACCCGCTGCGGTGGTTCGCGTCCGCCGCGACGTAGAGTTCCGCGCCGCGCCGGGCTGTCAACCCCGGCTCGATGCCGCCAAAGCGCAACTCGGCGGTCAGCGATTGCGTGAGAAAATCGTCGGGCAACGCGAACCCGCTCGTCGTGTCCGTTTTCCGGTAGAACGACCCGGTCACGCTGTAGGTGCCGCGCACATTGAGCGGCAACGGCGTCGGATTCGGGATCGTCTCGTTGACGAAGACGCGTCCCGTCGCCACGTCGCCATAGAACCGCTCGTGCGTCTGCAGTTCTCCCTGCCGATACGGCATGACGCTGTCGATGTACGCGCCCGCGCCCGCGCCCGCGCCGACCGCGACGTTCGTGTTGGCGGGAAGAAACCAGCTCAGTTCCGAGTCGGCGAACACGCCCGCGAAGATCACGCGCAGCGCGGTGTTCGTCCATGGATAATTGTTTTCGTTGAACCAGAAGTAGCCGAATGCGCTGGGTTGTTCTTCCCCTCTGAGCGGGAAACCGGTCTGCGCCGTCAGCGTGCGGCGAGATTCAATGTCCACCTGCGCCCGAGCGGCGTGCGCCAGCGACAAAACCAGAATGACAAACGCGATCTTCTTCATGATTGCCTGATGGAACTTCCCCGCGAAGCACTCGCACGATAACTTGACCCCTTGCGTGCCGCAATGCTAAATTCACCCCGCTTCGGGTAACAAGTTAGGATGGTGGCCGTAGCTCAGCCTGGTTAGAGCTCCAGATTGTGGATCTGGCTGTCGCGGGTTCGAATCCCGTCGGTCACCCCATCCTTCACTAGCACTGCTGCTGCCTCATACAAGCCGTTGAAAACACAATCGGTTGTGACGGTTCTAAAACCCTCTTTTTCGTCGAGCGTGAAACCGCCCGGACTTAGAACCGCCAGCAGTTTGGCCGTCGCTGGGTCGGCCATGAAAACATCCCGCAGCTTGACCAGTTCGCGCAGCCAACTGTATAGTTTTAATTCAAAGGGGTTGCCACCAGCCACCCCATTTATTGTTTCTTGTTTCGTCCCGACTTGCCATTGACCCGCCGCGTTTCTAGTATCGGCGCGTGCCCGACTCGAACGCTCCACACGCGCTGCTGGAAAAGCATTTCGGTTTTCGAGAATTCCTCGAAGGTCAGGAAAATGTCATCAAAACGATCCTAGATGGACAGGATGCGTTGGTGATCATGCCGACCGGCGGCGGCAAATCACTCTGCTATCAGCTTCCCGCACTCTCACTCGACGGAATCACCGTCGTGATTTCGCCGTTGATCGCGTTGATGAAAGATCAGGTGGACGGACTGATCGAGAAAGGCATTCCCGCCACGTTCATCAATTCCTCGCTCAGCCAGGCCGAAGTGGACGAACGCATCGGCGCGATGACACAAGGCAAGTTCCGCCTTGTCTATATCGCGCCCGAACGGTTCAAGAGCGAACGGTTTGTTCAAGCGTTGTCGCCGTTGTCCATCGCGTTGTTTGCCGTGGACGAGGCGCATTGCATTTCGCAATGGGGACACGACTTCCGTCCCGATTATCTGCGATTGAAATGGGCGCTCAAGGACCTCGGCCAACCGCAAGTCATCGCCCTGACCGCCACGGCCACGCCTGAAGTGCGTGACGACATCGTGGAACAGCTCGGCCTCGGCAAATTCGGCCGCCAACCGCCCCGCGTGTTTGTCTCCGGCTTTGCGCGCCACAATCTCACGCTCGGCGTCGCGGCGACGAAGGGCAAGGCCGCCAAACTGGAGTGCATCACGGAGTTCATCCGTCAACTCAACACCGGCATCATCTACTGCGCGACGCGCAAGAACGTCGAGAAAATCGCCGCGCATCTTGCCGAGCAACGCGTCGCCTGCATCGCGTATCACGGCGCGATACCTGACGATCAGCGCAAGCGCGCTCAAGACAAGTTTATGGGCGGCGAGTGCGGCGTCGCTGTCGCGACCAACGCGTTTGGGATGGGTATCGACCGCCCCGACTTGCGCTTTGTGGTTCACTACGATATCCCGGGCAGCGTCGAAGCCTATTATCAGGAAGCCGGGCGGGCGGGACGCGATGGCGAGCCGGCGCGGTGCGAGATGCTGTTCAACTATGCCGACGTGCGGACGCAGGAGTTTTTCATCGAAGGCGCCAATCCGACGCGAGAGATCATCGCCAATCTCTACCACACCTTGCACAGACTGTGCGGAAGCGGGGCGGTCGAGATGTCCATCGACAAGATTGCTGAGCAGGTTCCGGCCGCCAAAAACGGCATGGCCGTGGGCACGGCGCTGTATCTTCTGGAACGCGCCGGTTTCATCCAGCGGGATTACCGGCAAGGCAGCCGCACCTACACCACGCGACTGATCGAGCCTGTCAAACCGCTGGACGAATTGCCGATTGATTTCGAGCGGTTGGACTCGAAGCGCGAACGCGATTTCAAGAAACTGCACCGCATCATCGAGTACGCCGACCATCGGGGTTGCCGGCATCATTTCATTCTGGATTATTTCGGCGATACGGAGGCTGCCGAACATTGCAGCGTTTGCGACAATTGTTTGGCGCACGTCTCCACCGCCGCGCGGTTGCCCACCGAGGAAGAAACCGTCATCATCCAGAAGACGCTCAGTTGTGTCGCGCGCGTCAATGGCCGCTTCGGGCGCGCCCGCGTCGCGCAAACGCTCGTCGGCTCCCGGTCAAAAGACGTGGTGGACGCGCGCCTGGACCGGCTTTCGACGTACGGCCTGTTGCGCGACGTGGGGGCGGATTATGTCTGGAGTCTGCTCGACACGCTGATCCGCGCCGGCTGCGTCGCGCTGAGCAGCGGCAAATATCCGACCCTATCGCTGACTGAACTTGGCGGTGCCGTGATGCGGCGGAAGAAAACGATTCCGCTGCCGCTGCCCGATCTTCCTACAAAACGAGCGCCTTCACGCCCCGCCAAATCCGAACCGAAACGTGGCGCGGCTGAACCGGACGAGACGCCATTCGACGCGAAGATCTTCGACGCTCTCCGTCAATGGCGACGCGAGAAAGCGATCTCCTTGGGCAATGTTCCCGCCTACATCGTTTATCCGGACCGGACGCTGAAGGAGTTGGCGCGCCGCGCGCCGCAGACGGAAGCCGAGTTGCTCGAAGTGCGCGGGATCGGCCCGGCGAAAGCGCGGCAGTTCGGGAAGGAAACGTTGGCGGTTATCGCAAGGGCCCGCACCGACTAATGGTGGGTTTCACACGTCAAGGTAGGGCGCGACCGCCGGGCGCGCCGAACGTCCAATGGTTGAACGAACGGCGCGCCCGGCGGTCGCGCCCTACCATTCAACTGTGACGCAGCCCTACCGCCGCGACACAAACGGATTGCCCTTGATATAGAATCGCAGGTGTCGCCGCGCCCACTCGCCGGCATAATCCACGCCGACGCGGGGGCGTTTGACGATACGGAAGTCCTGCGGCGCTTCATCGGTTGCGATGAAGAAATCGTCGCTGAGTAAGTCGTGTCCGTTTAGCCGTCCGTCGATTCCCATCGTTTTGCACAGCAACCCTGGCCCACTCGTCTTGCCGTCGAGATTCTGTACCGGCTCCAACGCGCGCAGCAACACTGCCGAAGCGTGGCCTTCGCGTTCCGTCACCACGTTCATGCAGTAGTACATTCCGTAAATCATATAGACGTACGCGAATCCCGGCGGACCGAACATCACTTCGTTGCGTTTCGTGCGACCGCGCGCGGAATGCGCCGCCAGATCGTGCGGGCCAAGATACGCCTCGACTTCAACAATCCTGCCAACGCGTTCGACGCCACGCGCAGCGCGCACGAGGTATTTCCCAAGCAAATCCTTCGAGACCATGATCGCGTCACGGTCATAAAACTCGCGTGGCAGTTTCTGCAACGAGAGCGATGCCACTGCCGGTAGCCGCACGCGATGTCGCTCGGATGAACACTGGATTTCCGTCATGCCACTGCGCACGATACTACAAACCGTCTTGAGATGTCAGTAGCGCTGGATTAACGTCCGTGCGCTCGAACGAATTGGAGGATTCATGACTGATTCCCGTCCTTCTAAAACTTATCTGCCAAATGGTGAGACAGACCTCCGTGCCTGTCCAGATTCGCCCGCACAGGCAGAGACGCCTGTGCCACCGGAGGTTTGTGAGACCGCCTCTAATCTGCACGCCGCCGCGAAAGAACCACAGTGAGCAACGGATCCTCGCCCCCGGCGTCCGCTATGAGACAATCCGATCTGCCGATCCTTGAGATCAAACCGCAACTGCTCGCCGCATTGGCACGACACCGGCGGCTGATTCTCACCGCGCCGACAGGCTCGGGCAAATCAACACAAGTGCCGCAGATGTTGCTCGACGCCGGGTTGCCGGGCGACGGGCAGGTCGTTATCCTCCAGCCCCGCCGGTTGCCAACGCGAATGCTCGCGGCATGGGTCGCGAACCAACGCGACGTAAAACTCGGCGGCGAGGTCGGATACCAGATGCGGCTGGACAACGTCACCTCCGCCGCGACGCGCATCCGCTACGTGACCGAAGGCGTGCTGGTTCGCCAGATGCTGACCGATCCCGAGTTAAAGGGAGTCAGCGCGATCCTGTTCGACGAATTTCACGAACGGCATCTGTACGGCGACATCACGCTGGCCCGCGCACTGCAAATCCAAGAAACGACGCGCCCCGATCTTCTTCTCATCGTCATGTCGGCCACGCTGGATGTCGCGGCGGTTCAAAAATACCTCCAGCCTTGTGCCGTGTTGTCGTCGCAAGGCCGCACTTATCCCGTTGCCATCGAGTATCTGCCCAAACCTGCCGGTGACATGCCCATCTGGGAACTCGCCCCTGTAGAACTCGAACGCTTGGTACGCCAGCATCCCGAAGGCGATGCTCTCATTTTCATGCCGGGCGCGTATGAGATCAGCCGGACGGTACAAGCGGTGCGCGACACGCTTGGCCAACAGTTCGTCGTGTTTCCGTTGCACGGCGAATTGCCCCCGAACGATCAGGATGCTGCTGTGGCCCGATACGACCGGCGCAAAGTGGTGGTCTCCACCAACGTCGCGGAAACATCGCTCACGATTGATGGCGTTCGCCTGGTGATCGACAGCGGGCTGGCCCGCATCCCGCGCTATGACCCATATCGCGGCATCAACACGTTGCTCATCGAGAAAATCAGCCGCGCCTCAGCCGACCAGCGGTCTGGGCGCGCGGGACGCACCGCGCCAGGACATTGTTTGCGTCTGTGGACAGAACGTGAACAGGAAGCGCGCCCGACCCAGGAATTTCCCGAGGTAAAGCGTCTGGATCTTTCGGAAGTGGTCCTGACGCTCAAAGCGAGCGGCGTGGAGGACGTGAAGAAATTCCGCTGGCTGGAAGCGCCCGACCCTCGCGCGCTGGAGCGCGCCGAGGATCTGTTGGTGGATTTGGGAGCACTCGAAACTCATTGTGGCGCAACCGTCCCGGTTGCGGCCGTCAACGACCGCAAGTCAGAGGCTTGCGCTACGAGGATCACGCCCCTGGGCCGTCGCATGCTCGCATTTCCTGTTCATCCGCGTTACGCGCGGATGTTGCTGGCGGCCCAAGACTACGGCTGCGCGCGGCCCGTCGCGTTGATCGCCGCGTTGACGCAAGGGCGAGATTTGCTCGTGCGCCGCCAGGGCAAACAAGTCGAGGACGCGCGCGACGATCTGTTCGGTGGCGAGACGGAATCGGATTTCTTCGTGCTGATCCGCGCCTGGCGCTACGCAGAGCGCAGCGGGTTCAACCTCGATCGCTGCCGCCGACTCGGCATACACGCTCAATCCGCGCGGCAGGTCGGGCCGTTGTTAGAGCAGTTCCTCGACATTGCCAAGCGCGAAGGTCTCGACGTGAATGAAACATCTCAACGTGCAACGCTCAACGCTCAACGCTCAACGCTCAACGAAGCCGTCCAGAAGTGCGTGCTGGTTGGGTTCTCCGACCATCTCGCCAAACGTCTCGACATCGGCACGCTGCGCTGCGAACTGGTCCATGGCCGACGCGGCGTTTTGGCTCGTGAGAGCGTCGTGCAGAAAGCCCCGATGTTCGTCGCAGCCGAGGTGCGCGAGGTGGAAAGCGGAAGCGCCAAGCACAGAGAGTTGAATGTGGTGCTCAGCCTGGCCACGGCGATCAAGGAAGAATGGCTGCGTGAATTGTTTCCCCAAGATTTTCATCAAGCACAAGAAGTCGTGTACGACGCAAGTTTGCGACGCGCGTTCGCCGAGCGCCGAACGGTTTTTCGCGATCTGGTGCTGGAGGCCGAGCGGTCGGAAGTTGTAGGGCAGGCTTCCAGCTTGTCCAAGGATCAGGGGCAGTCAAGCAAGATGCTTAACCTACGGGCGCGCGCCGCAACGCTGCTTGCCGACGAGGTTCTCAAGGGCAATCTCGTGCTGAAAAACTGGGACGAATCGGTTGAACAATGGATCATTCGCGTAAATCGGTTGCGGGAATGGATGCCTGAGTTGGCGTTGCCTGCCATCGGGGATGATGACCGACGCGCCCTGCTCCAGCAGATTTGTCTCGGCGCGGTCAGCTACAAGGAAATCAAAGACAAACCCGTCTGGCCTGTCGTCAAGTCATGGCTGTCTCAGCAACAGCAGGCGTGGATAGAAGCGTACGCACCGGAGCGGATCGAGTTGCCGCAACGACTGCAGGCAGGGACGCCCACGCCACCGCGCAAGGTGAAGGTCATCTACTCTGTCGACGTGCCGCCGACGATTGCGGCGCGCATTCAGGATTTGTACGCCATCAAGGAAGCGCTGTGGATTGCCAACGGCCGTGTTCCCGTCCGCATCCAAGTGCTCGCGCCAAACAACCGCCCGGTGCAGATCACCGAGAATCTTTCAGTTTTCTGGCGCGAAACCTACCCAAAGATCAAACAGGAACTCCAGCGCAAATATCCGAAGCACGAGTGGCGTTGAACGCCCCAGTAGCGCGGGCATCTCGCCCGTTGCTGTTTGAGGATGCCGCACGACACGGGCGAGACGCCCGCGCTACTATCTACGGGGCAGTGCCAAAATGTGCGCCCCTGCTTTGGTGTTGAGCCAGAAGCGATTCTCGCGTAGGAATATTGTGATCACACCACGCGCCCGTAGCTCAACTGGATAGAGCATCGGTCTTCGGAACCGAGGGTTGGGGGTTCAAATCCCTCCGGGCGCGCCACCCTTCAATCGGCTCGGTTACTCCGAATCCCCGGCGAGGAATGGTGTTGGGAAACTGTTCTGACGCGAACGCATCAGCACGGCTTCGACGCGCGCAATCAGTTCGTCGAGTTCAAACGGCTTCGTCACGTAATCATCAGCGCCCATTTCGAAGGCATGCAGCCGGTCTTCCAACCTCGTCCGTCCAGAAATGACGACGATTGGCGTCTGGTGAACCGAATCGGTTTTGCGAACCATTCTGCAAATGTCGTTGCCATCCAGCCGCGGCAGCGTGAGATCGAGCAGCACCACATCCGGCCTGGTTTCGAGAATGGCGTTGATCGCCGCAATGCCGTCAGCCGCTCGTTGGGTGCGAAAACCCTCCTTTTCCAGGGCGGTCGCCACGAGTTGGGCCACCGCGTCGTCATCTTCAGCAATCAGGACAGTCTTGCTGCGGATGGAATTCAGCCGTGATTTCATGCAATGTAATTTAGCAAGCGCAGTGCCAACACTGGCCTTCAAACGTGATTGGGCTTGTCAATCGAACACCACGGTTTTCTTGGCATAGACGAGAATCCGGTGGTCGATATGCCAGCGCACGGCGCGGGAAAGCACCGCCTTTTCCAGGTCCCGTCCCTTTTG
Source organism: Verrucomicrobiia bacterium (assembly GCA_049510215.1). Taxonomy (GTDB): domain Bacteria; phylum Verrucomicrobiota; class Verrucomicrobiia; order Palsa-1439; family Palsa-1439; genus JBEKZD01. Next base: position 42,235 of record JBEKZD010000020.1, on the reverse strand, counting down.
AATCAAATCCTCAAGCTGGTCGCGATGGGAAATGCGAATGACATCTTGTTCAATAATCGGACCATCGTCCAACACTACTGTGACGTAGTGACTGGTCGCGCCGATCAGTTTGACCCCGCGCTCGAACGCGCGGTGGTAAGGCCGCGCACCGCTGAACGCCGGCAGAAAGGAATGATGGACGTTGATGATCCGATGCGGATAGTGACTCACAAAGTCGGCGGACAGGATTTGCATATACCGGGCCAGCACGACGAAATCCACCGCGTGCTGACGCAATAACTCCAGTTGCTGTCGTTCCGCCTCAGCCTTGTCGTTTGGCTCAATGGGAATACAATGAAACGGAATTCGGTGAAACGCTGCCAACCGTTCCGCATCGCGATGGTTGCTGACAATCACCGGAATCTCACAAGCCAGTTCGCCGCTTGCGTGGCGGTAGAGCAAATCCGCCAGACAGTGATCGTATTGGGACACGAAGATCGCCATCTTCGGCCGCGCTGCCGAAAGCTCCAGCCGCCACTGCATCTGAAACTGTTCGGCAATCTTCCCAAACGCCGATCCAAAATCCGCAATCGGCAATCCAAAATCAGTCAAGTCCCATTCGATCCGAGTTAGGAACAAACCTTTGTCGGCGTCCTGATGTTGATCGGCATGGTGTATGTTCGCGTTGTGGCTGTACAGAAAATCCGATAACGCCGCAACGATCCCCTTGCGGTCAGGACAGTCAACCAGAAGAATCGCGGTGTTTTTCATCGACTGCGTCCCAGTTTTCCACGCTTGGGCATAGCTTCGCAATGCAAATCTCACTTTTCAGCATCGCCCGTCTGTGACAGACTCCTGGGATGACTCGCATCAAACGCATCGGCATCCTCACCGGCGGCGGCGTCTCGGCGGTCCTCGCCAAACAGATTGAAGAACTCTCCGGCTTGGAAACCCGCTACACGATCCTCGGCCACCTCCAACGCGGCGGCACTCCTACCCCATTCGATCGTTTCCTCGCCACCGAATTCGCCACCGCTGCCGTGGAGTTGCTGGTGAAGGGCCACTTCAACAGCATGGTCTCCCTCCGCAACGGCCACATCAGCAGCGTCTCCTTGTCTGTGCCAGGGAAAACCCCATGCCTCGTTTCATTGCGCTCGCCCTCGATCCGCATGGCCAGGTCGATTGGCACAAGTTTCGGCGACGAATGAAGAATCTTGTGAGAGTCGATCCGCAGGCGCCTCAACGCGACGTGATCGAAAGCGCTGCGGCGATTCTGCGTGCGGGCGGGCTGGTCGCCTTCCCCACCGAGACGGTGTACGGGCTTGGCGCTCATGCGCTGGATGCTGCAGCAGTGCGAAACATCTTCGCGGCCAAGGAGCGACCCGACTGGGACCCGCTCATCGTCCACGTCAGCAATGTCGAGATGGCGCGCGCGCTGGCGAAAACGCTGCCGGCGCAGTTCGATCAGCTCACGAAGCAGTTCTGGCCCGGCCCGCTGACGCTGGTCTTCGAGAAGGCGGCACACGTGCCCGACGAAGTGACGGCGCGGCGCTCCACCGTGGCGGTTCGCATGCCGCGGCATCCCGTGGCCGCTGCTTTGCTGGCGGCGGCAAACTTGCCCATCGCTGCGCCGAGTGCCAATCTATTCGGTCGTCCCAGTCCGACCCGAGCCGAGCACGTGGTCGCGGACCTGGGTCAGCATGTCGATCTCATTCTCGATGCCGGGCCGACTCCGATGGGCGTCGAGTCGACTGTGTTGGACCTGACACAATCCCCGCCGGCGATTCTACGGCCCGGAGGCGTCAACTGCGAGGCGCTGGAAAAACTGCTGGGCAAAGTAGCGTTGGCTGCCAGCGTTTCCGATGAGCTTGGCGCGAAAGGCATGGTCGGGCCCGGCATGACGACGAAACACTACGCGCCGCGGGCGCAAGTTGAACTGTTTGAATACGAAGCAGCACTTCAAGCCCGCGCTGATGAACTCCACCGCCGAAACAAACGGACGGGGATCATCAATGGAATTGACGATCCTCAACGATTGGCCCAGACTCTTTTCGCGCAGTTGCGCGAACTGGATGCGCAGGGCGTGGACGCCATTTTGTGCGTGCTGCCGCCTCCCGAGGGAATCGGGTTGGCCGTGCGCGACCGTTTGCTGCGCGCGGCTGGCGCTGTAGCCGCGAAACCTTTTCGCGGCGAGGACAAGGAAGGCCGCGAATAAGATTCGCGGCTACAAACATGCCAAAGGCCGATGCCGAAACGATGGCGAAGGCGCTGGACTGGGTCAACCACCAGTTGCGCCTCCACCCGAAATTGGACAAGCTGAAGGCCGTTGAAGAAGCCGCGATGAAGTTTGATCTCGGACCGCTCGACGAGGAATGGTTATTAAATCAACTGAAAGAGCGCAAGTAGGACAGGCATCCTGCCTGTCACAGTAGCGCGGGCCTTCGCCGCGTCGAAGCGGCTTCGTCCGCGCAGGCGGGCGTCCCGCCCGTTGCCAGTTGGGATGTCGCACGACACGGGCCTTCGCCGCGCCGCAGTGGCTGCGGCCACGCAGGCGGGCGAGACGCCCGCGCTACTATGGGGACAAAACTTGACATTGTCCCGGTGTAGCGCCGGCGGTTCCAGCCCCGAAAGCCGAACGCCTTCGGGGCTTGCTCCCGCTGCGGCGTCCGCGGTATGGTCTTGCCGCTTTGACGCCGGAGGGGTGGCAGAGCGGTCTAATGCGCACGCCTGGAGAGCGTGTGGGGTCTAAAGCCCTCGCGAGTTCGAATCTCGCCCCCTCCGCCAGTTTTGAACACAACTGGAACGGCGGGGCCAGTCGGCCATATCCGGTCGTTGGTAGGGCGCGGTGGCCCACCGCGCCGAGAAGACCAGTGGAATTTGCAGGACAACTTTTCACAACACACATGCAACCGACATTATTGATTCTGGCAGCAGGAATGGGAAGCCGCTACGGCGGGCTGAAGCAGGTCGATCCGGTCGGCCCGCACGGCGAGACGATTATTGATTACTCGATCTACGACGCGGTTCGCGCCGGCTTCGGCAAGGTGGTCTTCGTCATCCGCCACGACATCGAGCAGGCGTTCAAAGAGGCGGTAAGCAGCAGGTTCACCGGGCGCATCCCGATCGAGTACGCGTTTCAGGAACTCGACAACATCCCGAAGGGGTTCACCGTCCCGCCCGATCGAACCAAACCGTGGGGCACTGGCCACGCGATTCTCATGGCCGAGCCGGTCATTCACGAACCGTTCTCCATGATCAACGCCGACGACTTCTACGGCGCAGATTCATTCAAAACCCTCTGCGACTGCTTGAAGGCCGCGCGCGTCGAATCCAACGATTACTCGATGGTCGGCTTTACGTTGCGCAACACGTTGTCCGAACACGGCTCGGTCGCACGCGGAATCTGCCGCGTTGATTCCCAAAACCTGCTGCAACAGGTCGTCGAGATGTTGAAGATCGAGAAGCATGACAAGGGCGCGCGCCACACGGACAGTCAGGGCGCGGCGCATTCCCTGACGGGCGATGAGATCGTCTCGATGAACATGTGGGGGTTCACGCCGACGCTCTTCGGCCACCTGAAAGAGCAGTTCACCAAGTTCCTCGATAAACACGGCCACGAAGAGAAATCCGAGTTCCTCATCCCGACGGTGGTCAACGCGCTGGTCAGTGAAAAGAAAGTGCGCGTGAAAGTGTTGCCCACCTGCTCGACCTGGTCCGGCGTCACCTACAAGGAAGACCGTCCCAAAGTCATCGAGAGCGTCCGCACCCTGATCCGCCGCGGCGAGTATCCGGAGAAGTTGTGGAGTTTACCCTGTAGCGGCGGTCTGTGACCGCCGTGTAGATCGCCGGGCAATCCACGACGCGTTCGGGCAGGCAGAGCAGTAAACCGCGAATGAACGCTGATCGACGCGAATGCCATCGCAACGCCCCGCTAGCGAGTTAATTCAAAACGAAAGGCGGGAATTGCTTCCCGCCTTTCGGAATTAGAAACGCTTTTGAACCAATGTACCCGTCTGGCGGTCAGCTTGACGCGGTTTGTCCTATCTAACTTTGTCTTGATTCCAGCGGGAAGAGTATCAGAATTAGCCCATCAGGCCGCGAAATAGGTCGGGAGGAAGCATGAGCAAAGCGAGCACGATCTGGGCATTTGACTTGGGCAAAGGTTCCATCGGTGAAGCCGTCCGAGAGATAAGTCAAGAGGGCACCAAGTTTCTTCACAAGGCCTCCCTGCTGATACCGGCAGACTTTGCTGAAACCAAGACCGCCGCTTCGCGCCGCCGAATGTGGCGCACTCGGCAAGCACACAAAGCCCGCGAGCGATGGCTTGATGAAGTCATGCGCGCCGCCAACATCGAGATACTCAAAGGTCGGCAGGTCGGTAAGGTGGATGAGTACGGCAAGCCGATTCCACAAGCCGAATGGAAGAAGAAAAAGGGCAAGTGGGATGTTGTCGCGAAAGGCGACTACCGCTTGGAACGCGAATTCCCACCCGCCAAGTTCGACAGAAACGGTAAGCGGAAGCTGTACCCCAATGGAAAAGCCAAGGACGGCGCACCGGCCAAGACCGATGATGACTTTTCAATCTCCTACAACTCCGCGTTGCTACGCATCAAACTGCTGCGTGGCAAAAAGCTGGAACAGTGGCAAATCTACAAAGCCCTTCATTCGGCAATTCAGAAACGTGGTTATGGCCGAGTGCCATGGGCCGCCAAAGAAGCCGCGCGCCAAGGAATGACACCGGAAGAGTTGGCGAAGAAGGAACAAGCTGATTTGGAGAAGAAAGATCTGTCTTACAAAGCTGCGGTCGAGGCTTGGCCTAAATTCAAAGCAGAGGTCCGGGACACAAACTTCCATTTCCCCTGCTATTATGACGCAGCCAAGATGGGGCTGTGGGATTCGGCGACTTTGAATCTTGTGGGCGAACCGGTTCCGCACAAGGCACGGAGCACACGCAAGGTGCGGTTCTCCAAAGATGATGTTGAAAGAGAAATCTATAATCTGGCGTCGCAGGCCGCCGAACAACTTCCGCAAATCAAGAGTGCATTTGCAGAGATAAAGGCAACAGGCTGGAGACAAGACGGGAAAGAACCGTTCCCGGTGGCAGCGGCAACTTTTGCAGAGTTTCTCGTCCATGGTCCCGCCGGCGAGCCAACGGCAGAGGCAAAAGCTGATTTTGGCAAGTATCTCAAGTTTCGCAAACAGTGCGGCATCCATCCCGGTAGCAATGCCGATTGGATGGGGGCGACCGCGCAAAAGACCCCTCGTTTTGACAACCGAATTGTGCAAGCGTGTGCGCTGATTCCCCGCTTGCAGGTCTGTAGAATTGCGCCGCGTTGGCGGGCAACTGCGAATGGTCAAAAGCAAATTGATCCTCGCTCCTTACTGGCAGCGGAAGTGGTCTTCCTGCTGCAACTCAAGAATGTGCAGGTGGACGATCCGAATGAGAGCCTCCTCCGTTTCTTGAAACCATCGGAACTTACGGAATTGCTCGAATTCGTCCGCAACGAAACCAATGCCGTTCCGATTGCCGATGGTTGGGAACGAAAGGTTCTTGATTGCTTCAAGATTACGAAAGCCCGCTGGAACAAGTGGTGTCGCGAAAAGAATCTCCAGCCAATCAACACCGAGAGTTCTGACAACCAAAGCGAGCAAGAACCGGCAAGCGAGACGAGCCACGATGTAGCGGCAGCAACCGCGCCAGAGAACACAGCGACCAAGCAAGCGCGCAGCAAATCAAACGATGTTGTGAAGGCGCCGAAGCCGACTGGCCGCTCTCGGTTCTGTCGCCCAGCCCTAGCTATTCTGCGCCATCTGCTGACTCACGACGAGAAGCCAACAGGTTTTACCGAGAGACTTCGCAAGCAGGACAAAGAACTTCTCAACGAACTCGGTTTCGAGTTGTTAAATTCAGAGCCGCGCCGAACACCGATGAAACACCGGCAGCAAAAGCGGCGAGAGCGCCCGTGGCTTCTTCTCGATGATCTCGATTTTCTCGATCTCGCTTGGAAAGCGAAGGATGAACAGGGCAAACCCCGGCAATACTCGCCGCATGACCTTCGCATTCCCGATATGGCCTTGCGCCACCTGCGCAAGAAGCACAGCCTGACGCAAACACCGTTTTCGGAACTTGTTCATCGTGCTGATCCCGAATTGAAGCGGCGCGAACAAGCAATCAGCGACCTCATCGGCGAACAGAATAACCCGATTGTCCGGGAACGCCTCACTCGGTATTGGAAGCGGCTTCAACATTTCCAAAACCCGACAATCAGCCCTGATGCGAAGAAGCAGAAGGCCGGATTCGGTCTAACCGAACCGGAATGTTTGGTGCTCGAATTCGTCCGCGACGACAAGGACAATTCGTTCGATGGTCAAAAGCGCCTGGAAACCTACCAAGAAGTTCTGCGACGGAATGAAGATCGCCGTGAACGGGCGCGCAAGGCACTTGAAGCCTCCAAACTTCCAACTAGTGATGAAATGATCGTGCGATGGATGCTGCTGGAAGATCAGGGGCCATTTTGCATTTACACCAGTAATGCAATCTCTTGTTGCGACTTGGCAAACCAAACCATCCAGATTGAGCACATCGTTCCTCGTGCCCTTGGCGGACCGGATGCTTATTGGAATTGGGCGCTTTGCACAGAGGAGGCCAACGCGCAAAAGAGCAACCGAATTCCATACAATTGGTTTCGAGAAGAAAAGACAGATGGCGAGTGGGCAGAATACAAACGACGCGTTTTGGATCGCGCTTCGAAGCTTGGCAGGCGCAAGGTCGACTTACTGCTTCGTGCGGATGCATGTGAACTGGTGGGAGAGAAATACACGTCGCTTGCTGCCACTGCATGGATCGCGCGCTTGGCCCAGTCAGTAGCTCGTCTTCACTTCGGCTGGCCTTTGGATGACGAACGAGAGAAGGAACGAGTCATCGCCATCTCCGGCGGGCTTACCGCTCGCATTCGCCGCAAGTATCTTTTGGACTCACTGTTGGGAAGTGATGAGGACGCTGTAAAGCTTCGAAAGGACATCGACGATACGCTTGCCGAATTGGATGGTTTGAAAGCGGATACATCGCTGGGGGAAATGGCCCGCAAGCAGAAGCGGGCTGATCTTCGTCAGAAACTCCAAGCCCTCGCTTCAGAATCAGGTAAGAACCGCGATGATCAGCGTCACCACGCGCTAGATGCGATGGTACTGAGCTTCCTTCCGAATTGGGCACGAGATCGAAACAAACAAGACTTCTTCCGGTTCGATGAAGTCGGAGACAACGCACTTTATTCTGAAGAAGGCCTCAAAGAGGTCACCCTCGCACGGAAGCGAATCCAACAACTCGCAGCCGAGACAGCACCCATACGTGAGCGAATCAAAGCTGCGAAGGAAACCGGTAAGTGGGATGAAATGCAGCGGCTGAAAGACGGCATTTTCCCGCAGCGCAAGGAAATGGCGCAGTGCTTCCAATTCCTGGACAAGCGCAAGCAGCCGCGGAACATCCGCGCCGTGCGCGATTGGTTCCGACAGCAGCTAGAAGTTGAATCCCCTGTTCTCCCGCGATCGGTTGCGTTCAAGAAAACGCCTGTGGAAGATACACTCTACCGGCGCGCATATCTCATTGACCGCAACCATGTCGAGCTATCGCGTATTCCCCTCATCGAACTCGGCCTCCGCCCGGATTTCCATGACGTGACTCGGTGCCTCTTCGATCTAAAATGGCTTCATACACGAATCCAATCGATCACCGACCATGCCGATTACGACCGCAACAAACTCAAGGCTGCGCTTGATGACAAGCTGAAAGTCGCTTGTGTGTCTTGTTGCGCCAAGGGGCGTGCTTTTGGAGACGGTGATTGGCGCGCAATTGCCACGCAGCCGGATGTTCAGGGGTTATTTCGCAATGGCAACAGCAAGCGCACGGCAACCGATCCGGCAGAATGCAAGGTCAAGGTGTTTCAAGTTGCTCTACTGCCAGCGAAACGATACCCGCTGTCCGACCTCGCCTACGGTACCGGCAATGTGTACGTCTGGAATCCCGACTACTTCGACGATACGACGGGCAAGATTGTCCGCAAACTGGATAGCAGCCCGCGCGGTCGCGGCAGACGACAAATTCGGCAGGCAATAGCCTCACAACCCCACCCCGATGCTCTGCCTTGGGATAACTGGAAGAATTTCGCTTGGGATCGGGAGACTCAAGCTAACGTCAAGACATTGCGGCAACAACTGGAACAAGAACTCGCTCCCCTTCTGCCCGGCCCGAAGCCGAAAGGAATGACTGCCTCTGAAACCGAGATTTGGGACGAAAAGCAACAAGCATTCAAAGATGCTCTCGATAAGTTTCGACAAGAACACAAGCTGCCCAAAGCTCTTTTTCTTTTCACTTGGCAAACAGACCGGCCACCAAAAAAGCCGCTCGCGCTGTTACGGGTCTTATTCGAACGGAAAGACAGGGTCTTTTCAGCTCACATACTCCAAAAACGGGCTGACAAGATTGTTGACCAGACGCTTGGCAATTATTTCGGATGGTTTGCTGACAGCCTATTTCAGATTCCTGGCGGGATTCAACAGGAATCGCTTTGGAAGGAGTTTTGCGCAGTCGCGCGCACCGTTGATAAACAGCGCGTGGCAGAATTCGTTGGCAGCAACTCTAACTTGTCCGCTAGACAATGGATAGATTTCCTAAAGCGCCAAAGCGGACCTGGTGTAACGCAAATCCAGCGAACCGTGGGCGAGAATCTGGAAGAATACTGCGACCTGTCTAAAGACGGCACTGGTCAGTTTGTACGCGGAGGAAACCGCGGCTACTTGATCTGCACGAAAGCGGACAGGATTCAGGCTTTCCCGATCCGGTTCTTCCAGTCCAAGACTCTTGTCCGAGAATGGCTGACCGGCAACAAATGGGAACTAGCTGATAGCCAAATCTGGCGCTCAGGCGATTTGCTACGATTATCCAAGCCGGCAGGCACTACGAAGAAAACGGTTCAGCCGAATTACTATTTCTTGGGTTCGTTCTCCAATAATGGAAAGACGGTGAATCTTAATGTCTGTTTCGGGGGTGACGTGCCGCAAGGAATATCGCTAAAGTCGCTTTGGGAAGCTGGGCTGCGACGGGAGGAATAGTGTCATGAGCCACCACATTCTCCATATCTTTCAGCACGGCGCGACGCTGGCACGCGAGCGCGGTTTCATCGTGTGTCGTGCCGAAGACAAGACTGAGCGGACGCTGCCGCTGGACGACATTCGCGCCGTCATCATCGCTGCGCGCGGCGTGATGCTTACGTCGAATTTCCTATCGGCGATGATGGAACAGGATGCCATTGTGTTACATTGCGATGAACGGTATCAGCCTTGCGGCATCACGGCTCCGTTGGCCAGGGTGGTCGATCTCCAAGCGTTCCAGCATCAAACCGATCAGCCGAAGCGGCTCAACGAGCGGCTTTGGCATGTGCTGATGCGCGGCAAGACCTTTAATCAGAACCGTGTACTGCAACACCGTCAACTGAATTCACGCTATCTGGAGTTCGCCTTGGACAAGGACGTATTTGACGAGGCCAACTGCGCCAAACGATACTGGCAGTTGTACTTTCCCGCAATCGGTTGGACGGGAACAAGGCGAGACCGCAAAGAAGACACAGCCCCCAATCAGATGCTAAACTACGGGTACGCCGTTCTGAGCGCGTTGTGTCACCGCAGCCTGATCGTGCACGGTCTGTCGCCGCAACTCGGCGTGCATCACAAGCCGCGTTACCGTTCTGATCCGTTGGTCTATGATCTCATGGAACCATTCCGACCAGCCGTGGAGTTGATGTTGGCGGAGTTTCTATTGGAACCGGATGTTTCGATGAAGGCGTGGGCGAAGAAGGTAGGCACGGAACTGCGGGAACGGCGCGTCAAACGCAGCAATGTTACATTGAAGCTGATGGATTCAATTGATACGTCGGCCAACTCGTTGGCCCGAGCTTATGCGGCAAATTCAGCGAAAGATTTCTGGGTTCCGGAACTTCCGGAAGCAACCGCGACCGCAGCATGAACAATAGTCCGTTCAGTATGGGCTGGCTCATGACCATGTTCGACCTGCCGGTGATGACTAACGACGAACGTAAGGTCGCCAGCCAATTCCGCAAGGACCTGCTGGATCACGGATTCCTGATGATTCAGTTTTCGGTTTATGCACGCCCCTGTGTGAACTTCGAACAGCTAAAGAAACACATTGGCGATGTTCAAAGGCTTGTTCCTACCGCCGGCAATGTTCGGTTGCTCTTTATCACGGACGAACAGTGGGCGAAGAGCGTTACGGTCATCGGTCCTAACTACGATCAAGGGAAGCGGGCTGTCGCTCCGAAGGTGCCTGATCAAGTGGAGTTCTGGGAATAAAAGAGAGCCTCGCTGCCGTGCTAAGCAGTGGGCAGCGAGGCTCCTCATCAGTTAAGCCTTCCCCCCGGAAGCGCGTAACCTGACGCAACTACAACACATTCAGCCGCATCCCGCAAGCCCATTCTACCTCACGTGCTTCCGGGGGGAAGGCAAAACGCGTTAGACGGGCGACAGCGTGTTGAGGCGATTCTACCTCACGTGCTTCCGGGGGGAAGGCAAAACCAAACCTTTCATCCCGCCCAGGCGCACCGATTCTACCTCACGTGCTTCCGGGGGGAAGGCAAAACCGCACTCCATACACCATTCTATGGGGTTGAATTCTACCTCACGTGCTTCCGGGGGGAAGGCAAAACTATACTAATTCATCCCTGTTAGATGGATTGATTCTACCTCACGTGCTTCCGGGGGGAAGGCAAAACGGCAATGTCAAGGTTCATGGTACTTGGTTTATTCTACCTCACGTGCTTCCGGGGGGAAGGCAAAACCTCGACAAGCGGCCAATCAAGCGATTCTTTATTCTACCTCACGTGCTTCCGGGGGGAAGGCAAAACTTGCTTTCCTCTCAGTTGTCATGCCGTAACATTCTACCTCACGTGCTTCCGGGGGGAAGGCAAAACCCGCGATTTGCGAGCCATGTGAGCTAGTCCATTCTACCTCACGTGCTTCCGGGGGGAAGGCAAAACTCCGGCCAGCCGGTCATTCCATGAGTGGCCATTCTACCTCACGTGCTTCCGGGGGGAAGGCAAAACGTCCAGATGGTTCACGTCAGCATCGGGTAAATTCTACCTCACGTGCTTCCGGGGGGAAGGCAAAACGCCGGAGCTACAGTGGATGGACGCCTCGCCATTCTACCTCACGTGCTTCCGGGGGGAAGGCAAAACTCATTCTGGCCTACCAAAAGTCGTACGGTTCTAATCGGACTACGGTAGGATTGAAACGGTGTTGGGTATGGGGGTGGGGACAAGCGGGGTGGGGTCGTTCCGCTGGATTTTTTAGGATTGGGGTCGTCTGGGTCCGTACAGACGATTGAGTTTGGAGAACTCTGCTCGTGTCCAGCCCCGACACAGCGTGTCGGGGTTCGCCGAACAAGGTAATCCGCGTCTATCAGCGTTCATCTGCGGTTAAGAGACGTGTTCGATGTTCCCGCCGTCGTCAAGCACCAGCACGAGATCGGCATGGCGGATCGCGCGTAAGGAAGGGGAAGTGCAAAACGGTGAAGCTGCGAAGATGAAATAGGGGGCAGTATGCTAAAATCGCCCGCGGCAGCGTCGTCAAGAACGGCTCGGATTTGAATTGGCGGCGTTACGTCCCTTGGATCAGCACATTGCAGCGCGCACCACGTCGATAATCGATCTCTTACGTGGCTTGCCTCTGAGAATCGGCGGTGGAGGCTCCATCTCAGCCAGCTTCCGCACAGGCAACTGCATCAACTCGTATTCAGCCTGCAACCAGTCATCCATCTCATGCCCCGGCAGGCGCCCGCGCTCCACATACAACTCGTGGGCACGAGCAGCGATCTCTTGGTGAGTCGGGCATTGGTTCGGCATTTTGGTCGGGTCCTCCTTTCGATGCGTCATTTTCTCCCTGTTGCATCTGACGCAAACGGCACTAGTTTCGCTCAATGTGTTCCAGGATGCAAGCCTTTCCTCAGCGATTGCAGAAGTCCCCGCGTATCTGGGCACTGCCCCCGATCTCGTGACTGGGCCGGTGTAGCGGCGGCTCTGCGAGCCGCCTAAACCCCCGAAAAACCAACGACTCGGCGATTCACAGACGCGCCGCTACACCGAAACCGACAGTTCCGCGGGGGCAGTGTGCAAACGCGCCCCAGAAGTCCACCGAAGGAAGCGAATTGTGTTTGGCACCTGTCGTTGGTAGGCTTCGCGACTCGAACAAGTCCCAACGGCAATGAATCCGCAACTGATCGCCACGTTGGTCATCCTGGTCATCGCGATGGCGCTGTTCCTGAGCGAACGCCTCAGCGTTGATCTGGTGGCGTTGCTGGTCGTTACCTCCCTCGGCGCTACGAGTGTGCTGACTGCAGAGGAGGTATTTCCGGGGTTCAGCCGAGAAGTGGTCATCATTCTCGTAGCGATCTTCATTCTCACCGAAGGTCTGGAACGCACCGGGGTGACCAGCCAGGTCGGAAACTGGCTGCTGCGAATCGCCGGTCGTGACGAAAGCCGGTTGATGACGGTTGTCATGGCGGCCGGCGCCTTCCTTTCGCTGTTCATGAACAACATTGCCGCCGTCTCGATTCTGTTGCCTGCCGTCTCGGGCGCGGCGCGCAAGGCGGGCGTGAGCAAGTCGCGCGTGTTGATGCCGCTCGCGTTCGCCACCCTGCTGGGGGGCATGGCAACCCTGTTGACCACCACCAACATCGTCGTCAGCGGGCTGCTCCGCGAACAGGGAATTCAAGGGTTTGGGCTGTTCGAGTTCGCGCCCGTCGGACTGCCGCTTGTCCTGTGCGGCATCATCTACATGGTGTTCGTTGGTCGTCGCCTCCTGCCCTTGCCTTCGGCGGTCGAACCCGAACGCGGGAGCCGCCGGACTTCGCTTGACCTGGTAGATCTTTACAGACTCGGCGAGTATCTGTTCCGTGCCGCTGTGCCCGCGGAATCCCCGCTCGTCGGAAAATCGATTCGACAAACCGCGTTCCGCGACGCCTACGGCCTGACCGTTGTTGGCATCTACCGCGACGGAAAACTCGCGCTTTCGCCATCGCCGGATACTCTCCTGGAACATGGCAACATCCTTCTTCTCGCCGGCGAAGCGGAGGATCTGCTGTTGCGCGACGCCGGTCAGTCGCTTGAGATCCTGCCGCTTGGCGAATGGCAGGAGCGCGACCTGGAATCGGCTAAGATCGTCGTGGTCGAAGCGGTGTTGTCGCCGCGCTCGGCGTTGATCGGGCAGACGCTGAGCAGCGCGCACTTCCACGAGAAACACGGCATGAACGTCCTGGCGATCTTGCGGGCCGGGCGCAAGATTTACGTTGGCCTGGCCGATTTGCCGCTCCAGTTTGGCGACGCACTCCTGATGCACGGGCCACGGGAACGGTTGCCCGTGCTCCGTGACGATCCCGATCTCATCCTCGTTTCTGAGGCACAGGACGAAGCGCCGCCAGTTGCGGGCAAAGGCAAACTGGCGCTGGCGATCATGATCATTACCCTGGCCGTGGCGACAACAGGGCATTTCCCCATCGCCGAGGTGATGTTGGCGGGAGCGCTGATCATGATTCTGTCGGGTGCGCTGACGATGGACCAGGCGTACCGCGCCATCGAGTGGCGCGTGGTTTTTCTGGTCGCTGGAATGTTGCCGATGGGCATCGCCCTGTCGAAAACAGGCGCCGCAGCGCTGATGGCCGATGGACTGATTCACGTCCTCGGCAATGCAGGGCCGTGGGCATTGCTGGCTGGGCTTATGGCTCTGACCATCCTCCTGTCCCAGGCCATGAAAGGCGCGGCGATCGCGACCGTAATGACGCCCATCGCGATTCAGGCGGCGCACGCCATTCACGCCGACCCGCGCGCATTGGCGATGGGTGTGGCGCTGGCGACTTCGATGGCCTTCGTCACACCACTCGGTCATCCCGTGAATATTCTCGTGATGGGCGAAGCGCGGTATCGCTTCCGCGACTACGTACGAGTCGGTTTGCCACTCACGGTGCTGCTGTTTGTGGTCGTGATGGTCATCCTGCCGATCATCTGGCCGCTGACTTTGAAATGAACCATTTGCGCGCCACGAACGTTGAAAAGTAGTACATCTGACAGTAAGCTACGTTGAATACCATGAGCGAACAGCCACTGCCAACTCCTGACGAGATTCAGCGCAAACTGAACGAGTTTATGAAAAAGGAATTCGGCGACCGGGTGGTCTTTGCCGCGCCGCAGGCCGAAACCGTGGAGACAACGCCACCGGGCGAAGAAACCAAGAAGAAATTCATCGAGTTCGATTTCAATCTCAAACCCAAGGACATCAAAGCGCACCTCGACCGCTTCGTCATCCAACAGGATGCTGCCAAGAAGACCCTCGGCATCGCCGTCTGCGACCACTACAACCACGTCAAAGCCTGCGAGCGCGGCGAGGAGCTGCGCGACTACATGAAGCAAAATATCATCCTCCTCGGTCCGACGGGCGTGGGCAAGACCTATCTCATCAAGATCATCGCCGACCTGATCGGCGTTCCGTTCGTCAAAGCCGACGCGACCAAGTTCAGCGAGACAGGCTACGTCGGCGGCGACGTCGAAGATCTTGTTCGGGAATTGGTCCATCGGGCCGAGGGCAACGTCCAACTCGCCCAGTACGGCATCGTTTACCTGGACGAGATCGACAAAATCGCCACACCCGCGAACATCATTGGCCGCGACGTCAGCGGCCGTGGCGTGCAAACCAACCTGCTCAAGCTCATGGAGGAAACCGAAGTCCCGCTTCGGTCGCCTACAGACATCCAAGCCCAGCTACAAGCCGCGTTTGAGTTCCAGCGCCGGGGCAAGGTCAAACGCGAAACCGTCAACACCAAGCACATCCTCTTTATTGTCAGCGGCGCGTTCGACCAACTGCAAGACATCATCCGCCGCCGGCTGCGCGAGACGCATATTGGATTCGGCAGCCACATCGCCACGGAGGAAATCAGCGAAGCCGATTTGCTCCGCACGGTGCAAACGGAGGATTTCATCAAGTTCGGCTTCGAGCCTGAATTCGTCGGCCGACTGCCCGTGCGCGTCGTGCTCGACAAGTTGACCGTCGACGATCTCTACAACATTCTCAAACACAGCGAAGGCTCGGTCATCGGGCAGTATGAATCCAGCTTCCGCGCCTTCGGCATCGACGTGATCTTCTCCGACGAAGGCCTGCATGCGGTTGCCGAACAGGCGGCGAAGGAAAACACCGGCGCGCGCGGCCTGCTCACGACCTGCGAACACGACCTGCGCGAGTTCAAATACGAGTTGCCATCTTCCTCGGTGCGCCAGTTCGTCGTTACACGGGCGCTGATCGAACAGCCCGCGGCCGAGTTGCAGCGCATCCTCCATGAGCCGGACTACGAGAAACGCCAGCTTATGCGACAATTCGTGCGCGAGTTCGGGCGCAAATTCGAGGAGAAACACAAACTCAAGATCAGATTCGCCGACGACGCGGAGGAGGAAATCATCAACCGCGCCTTCGCCGCGCAGAAGTCCGTGACCGACCTCTGCACCGAGTTGCTCAAGGACTACCAGTTCGGCCTCAACCTCATCAAAACCAACACCGGTCAGACCGAGTTTGTGCTTCCGAAGTCCGCGCTGGCCGACCCCGACAAATTCCTCAGCGACTGGGTCGTCTCCAGCTACCGGAAAGAGCCATAGCGACTCGTTAAGCGGACTTTCGAGTTTTCAAAGTCGCTGGCGCCCTGTAAACTGGCAGCATGAAAATCGAGCATGTTGCTTTCAACGTCCAGGATCCCGTCGCCATGGCGAAATGGTACGAGGCCAATCTCGCGATGCGCACCGTGCGGAGCTTTGGCCCGCCGACCCATACGCATTTCGTGGCAGACGCGCACGGGCAAACGATGATTGAGATCTACAATAACCCGAAAGCGCCCGTGCCCGATTACCGAGCGGTGAACCCGCTCGTGTTGCACCTCGCGTTCGCGGTGGACGACATGTCCGCCACCCGTGCCCGACTTCTGCGAGCCGGCGCGACCGCCGACGGTGAGATGACGGTGGCCGACAACGGCGACGAACTGGCCATGCTCCGCGATCCGTGGGGATTCGCCGTCCAACTCGTCAAACGCCGCGCCCCGATGTTACCCAAAAGCTGAAGCCATGAAGTTCTCGCAGGAGCGGTTGTTCAACCGCGACGAGGGAATCCCCTTTCATCACAAAGGTCTTTGGCATGGCGTGACCGCCGGGCGCGCCGCCAATTCGTCTCCGTGGGAGCGATTCCCGCGCTGTCCTCCCAATCTTCTCGAAGAATCTCTTTCGGCTCACCGGCCTCCAGCGTCTTTCTTGGGCCTCGCTTTCCCGTCAGCCTCTCCGAGGGCCTGCATCGGTTTACTCCACATCCCGGAACTGGATTTCTCGCCGTCACTGTACGCCATGTAGTCCGCCAGTACCTTCTGGCCGAACCAGTAGTATTTCTCGGCGCCCCGCGGCGACTTGCGCCCCGGACCATAGTATTTCTTCAAGTAGTTCAGCAGTGCCACGCTGTTTGTCTTCCCCTCCGCATTGACGGTCACGTTCGCCAACTTCCCCTTGTAAAAGCCATACTCGATAAGCTTTATCTTTGCGCCGCCCAGTTCCAAGCTCTCCTCTTTCCGAGTGTAGAACTTCAAGTCTCCGTCGTCTTCGACAAGCGCCATTCCCTTGCAGGTTTCAATTGGCTGCTCGAACTCCAGGTCACGAAATCCGTAGCGCGAGTCCAGGTAAACCAGTGAACCCGGCTTTGGCTGTGGGGCATCTTGCGCGTTGGTGAGTTGGGACAACAAAAGCGGAAGCAACACGGCGATCTTGAATCTCATACCAAGGCCTCCTTCAGGCTCGAGTGAATGCTAGTGGGTCAGCCGATTTGCCGCAAGACGTTTCGGGATGTGACACACCTATGCTGAAAACATCCTACTAGTGCTTCGACACACTTGATTTGAGAGGTAGGGCGCGACTCTGTAAACGGCACGCGAGCAGGCCGCCGGGCGCGCCGAGTCGTCAGACCACGGGCAGCCCGGCGGTCTGCCCCTACCAACGACCCATCAAATGAAGCGTGTCATTCCACTAGCGCTTGAAAATCACGTACTTCCGCAACACGAAATTGATCATCAAGGACACTACCACATTGGCGCCGAACGCCACGGTCGTCGTGATGCCGAACCGGCCGATGAGAAAGCCCATCAGCGCGCTGCCGATGACCGTACTGATACCGGATACGAGATAGAAGAATCCGATTTCAACCACGCGATTGTGGCGGCCGGACTCGAACACCCAAACGATGTTGATCAAATAGGCCGTCAGATTGGAAAAGATGAAGGCGATCACGTTATCTACGATCGAATTGCGTGCGCGGATGGCATCCGACACGGTGGCGACGCGCAAGTGCAACAAGCCGGCGAACACGTCGTGCTGATTCAGCGCAGGCAGAAGCTTGAGCGCGCAGAAATAGAACAGGCACACGTGCACTGCCGTGGCAATCGCGCCAGCGATGGCGTACTTGATGAATTGAACCAGCGGACTGTGCTGGCGTCCTTTGAACTGCCTCAGAAAGTTTCGCATTGGTTATCGGGTATTCTTCAACCCCGCCGATTCGCGCCATCCTAGTTCCCCGGCCGCAACCGGGGCAAGGTGATTTGACGGGATATGAAAGGAGAGACACAATTGGACGCCACCGCTGTCGCGACGCTGGCCGGTGTAGCGGCGGCTCTGTGAGCCGCCGAAACCATTCCGCCAACCACTCGGCGTTTCGCAGAAACGCATCTACATCAGTTACCCCGGGTTTGTCGGTGGCGGTGACAGATGCGCCCCAATCTCCCCACCAGATATTTTTTGACATCGCCGCACAGTAGAGATAGTTTGCGCTCTATCGGTGCGAGTATGAGCAAACAACAAGACCTCTCGGAATCCGTAAAAACAGCCATGGCGGACCATGAGATTCTTTCGCAGTACATTGAGCGCTACAACCGGATGTTCGCTGATGAGTCCCCCAAGAACATGCGAGAAGAGATCGACGGGATCAAACTGATCATCAATCAGAAGGTCGTTGACCATTTCGCGTACGAAGAGGAGCACATTTTCCCCGGTTTGCTTCAGGCGATTCCGAGCAAGGAAGTTTCCGACGCCGTTTCAATCCTTCGAAAAGAACATGTGTCGCTCCTGAAGCAAGCCAAACGATTGAACGAGATGCTGTCGAACCAGAATCCTGACGGCAACTGCACGGGCGAGTTGCGAAAGGCCATGCTCGACTTTCTCGCCAACCTCGAGAGGCACGCCGCCAAAGAGAACGAGTTGTTCCCTTCCCTGATGTGATCCCCCCGAGTTACCTGATTAGGTTGATGGGGTCACCGATCGATCTGTAACAGGCACCGGAGCGGATTCCCTCGCCTTGTCCCGGTCATTCGGCTAATCTTTCCGATGACTGATCGCTGATGGCTCGCACCATGCCCGACATCATCCTCACGACATTGAACGCCAGGTACGCGCACTGCGCTTTCGGGTTGCGCTATTTGATGGCCAACCTCGGCGATCTGAAACCGCGCGCGCGGATTCTGGAGTTCGACATCAATCAGCGGCCCGTCGATGTGGCCGAAGTCATCTTGAGCCAGCGACCGAAAATCGTCGGCATCGGCGTGTACATCTGGAATGCCGCGCAATCGCTCCAACTCGTTGCCGATCTCAAGCGGCTGCGTCCCGATCTTGTCATCATCATCGGCGGACCCGAGGTCAGCTACGAAGTCGATCAGCAGGAAATCTCACGATTGGCCGATTACGTCATCACCGGCGAAGGCGATCTTGCGTTTGCTGAGTTGTGCCGGGGAATAGTAGCGCGGGCGTCTCGCCCGTGGAATCGACAGCAACCGGCGGGCGAGACGCCCGCCCTACTGCCTCGCATCCTTCCTGCTCCCCTGCCCGACTTCGACAAGCTGGTGCTGCCTTACGACTTGTACACGGACGAGGACATTGCGCACCGTGTCATCTACGTCGAGGCATCGCGCGGTTGCCCGTTTGGATGCGAGTTCTGTCTGTCATCGCTGGACGTGCCCGTTCGCAACGTGCCGCTCGACAAGTTTCTGCCTGCGATGCAATCGCTCTTGGATCGCGGCGCGCGGCAGTTCAAGTTCGTCGATCGCACGTTCAACCTGAACATCAAGATCAGCGCCGCCATTCTCCAATTCTTTTGGGAACGCTACCGACCGGGGCTATTCGTGCATTTCGAGATGATTCCTGATCGGCTGCCCGAACCGTTGCAGGCGATCATCCGGAAGTTTCCGCCCGGCGCGCTTCAGTTCGAGGTGGGCATCCAGACGTTCAACGAGCGCGTGGCGGAATTGATCAGCCGTCGGCAGGACAACGCGAAGGCCGAAGAGAACCTGCGCTGGCTGCGCACGGAAACCGGCGTGCACGTCCACGCGGATTTGATCGCCGGGTTGCCGGGCGAGGACATCAATAGCTTCGCAGCGGGGTTCGATCGCTTGGTGGCGTTGCGGCCGCAGGAAATTCAGGTCGGCCTGCTGAAACGGCTGCGCGGCGCGCCGATTGTGCGTCACGACCGGGAATGGGAGATGGTCTATAGTCCGCACCCGCCGTATGAGATTCTACAGACCAAGCTGATTGATTTCTTTACGATGCAGCGGTTGCGGCGGTTTGCGCGGTACTGGGATTTGATCGCCAACAGCGGCAACTTCGTCGAGGTGACGCCGCTGATTTGGGCAAGCAACGGCGCGCCCGGCGAGCGCGCCCTACCAACGACTCCACAGCGGAATCTGGTAGGGCGCGGTGGCCCCTCCGCGCCGCAGACGCTGTCCCCCTTCTGGTCGTTTCTCAGATTCAGCGACTGGCTCTATGCTGAGACGAAGCAGACGCACGGAATTTCGTTGGCGCGGCTCAACGAGTTGGTGGCGCGGTATCTTACGGAGAAGATGGGCTTGGCCGAAAACGAGATTGCGCTGTTGTCCAACCGCGACCGCACTCCGTCGCGCACCGCGCCGCCACGTCAGGAAAAGCATCTGTTAAAGCGGCAGTCCACTTAATTCATCGCTTGCGCTGTCGGAAATGCTGGTAGCCGAGCCAGCCGATGGCGATGAACGGAAGCAGCAGCGCCAAGATGAGGATGACGTAACCAGACCAGCCCGGTCCGACGTAGCGTTCGAGCAGGATGAATACAAATGAATTCATTCGCCTCTACCCAAAGATGGCAAAGGAGTATGGTAACGACGAGATCGCCAACAGAAAATGAGGTCCTATGAAAACCAAGAACGCCAATAACACACTTCTTTCGAAGTTCGTCTTCGCCGCTCTTGTGGCGGTCTGGGGAGGAATCAACGCCTTCGGCCAGAACCCGGTTCACCACGGCCCAACCGAGCTCGCTTATGTCGATCAGGAAGTAGTGATCCGGTGGAAAACAGACGACCGCGAAGTCGCGCTCTTCGGTGCGAACTATTCCCTGCCCTCGTCCTGCGATTATCGGGCTGCAGGTTACGTCGGCTCGGACCGAAAGAAACTCGTCGAAAAGGACATGACCCACTTCGCGCGGATGGGGTGGGATGGTATGCGGCTCTGCCTGTGGGGCGACTGGGAGAACTCCGACAAACAAGGCAACCTGATTGTCAACGATCACCTCGACGTGATGGATTACGCGATCGCACAGGCAAAGCAGCGCGGCATCTACATCCTGCTGACCCCGATCACGACCTACAGCTCACTGTTTCCCGACGGAAAAGACAGCGACGAGCTCCAAGGGTTTTCCAAATACTACAAGAAGGGGGAACTCGGCACGAATCCCGACGCCATCGCGGCGCAATGCAATTACCTCCGGCAGATCCTCAACCACGTGAATCCCTACACGGGTGTCGCATTGAAGGACGAGCCTGCGATCCTCTTCGTCGAGATGATCAACGAGCCGGCGCATCACAGCGGCGACTTCGCAGGCTCGGTCGCCTACATCAACGCGCTCGCGGACGCGGTGCGCAGCACCGGCTGCCAGAAGATTCTGTTCCACAACGTAAGCCAGGATTTCAAGATCGCGCCGGCGATAAAGGCGTCGAAGGCCCAGGGCGCCAGCTTCGCGTGGTATCCCACGGGCTTGAATGCGCGCCACACGCTCACGGAGAACTATCTGCGCACGGTGGACGACTTCGCGCCGATGCTGCGCCCCGACCTGCTCAACGTGCCGAAGATCGTCTACGAGTTCGATTCGGCGGACATGAACTCGGGATACATGTATCCGGCAATGGTCCGCTCGTTCCGCGGCGTCGGCGCGCAGTTCATTGCGATGTTTTCCTACGACATGCTCGATACCGCGCCCTACAACCTCGGTTGGCAGACCCACTTCCTGAACATGGTTTACTCGCCTAAGAAGGCAGTGAGCGCGATCATTGCGGCCGAGGCGACAAGAGTCCTGCCTCGTTACAAGTACTACGGCGACTATCCGGACAACAGAACCTTCGGCCCATTCCGCGTCAGTTACGAGGAGGACCTGGGCGAGATGGTAACGGACGAGAAGTTCATGTATTCGAACGACACGCAGACCAGTCCGCCAAAACCGGCGGCGCTCAAGAAAATCGTCGGCTTTGGCTCCTCGCCGGTGGTGGCCTACGATGGCCGGGGCATCTATTTCCTCGACAAGCTCGCCGACGGCACGTGGCGGCTCGAGGTCTATCCCGACGCGCTGATCATGCGCGATCCGTTCGCCCAGCGGTTGGATTACCAACACGTTTGCTCGCGACTGGTGGCCCGGCAGTGGCCGATGACGATCCGGCTCCCTGACCTCGGCGGCTCGTTCAAGGTTGTACCGCTCAACGCCGGCAACACGTATTCCGCCAAGGCGCAGAACGGGAAGTTCGAGATCAATCCGGGGGTGTATGTGTTGTCCAAAAGCGGCCGTGTTCAACTGAACGGACTGCCGAAGCAGATCGGCCATTTGAAGATCGACGAATTCGTCTGTCCCGAGCCGCCGAAACTGCCCACGCAGGTGGTGCTGTCTCCGCACGCGGAGTATCCGGCGGATCAGCCGGTGAAAATCGCCGCGGAGATCGTCGACGCGACGACGCCCCAAGAGGTCACGGTGCATGTCCGCCAAGGGGACGGCGCGCCGTTCAAGGCGTTCCCCATGCAATCCACCGGCGGTTACACCTACCGCGCTACGATCCCGGTGGGCACGCTCTCCGCAGGGCCGATGGATTATTTCATCTCGGTGAAGACGGGCGACTCGACCGTGCGTTTCCCTTCGGATGGCGCAGAGCAATTGTGGAAGGCGAACATCGTCAATCCGACGGCGCCGCTGCAACTGTTCACTGCCGAACAGGACGCCAATCGCCTCGCGTACACCCGCATCGGCGACGCCGGTCGTCGGGGCATTTTCCAGAGCCTGCCGGCCTCCGGCGCCGACCCGGCAGCGCTGCGGCTCTTCTTCCCGTTGAGTTCCGATCGGGGTCTCGACGACTACACCGGCTCACTCTCGATCAAGGACAAGATCGCGGACCGGAAGCCGGGCATCTCATCCGCCAAGGCGCTGGACGTGAAGGCGAGAGGCGTCAGCGACGAACAGGAGATTTACCTCACGCTGGTCGAGGCCGACGGCACTTCGTGGACCAAGAAACTTACGCTCAAGTCGGGCTGGGAGGACATCGTCGTGCCCCTCGACCAACTCAAGATTGCGCTCGGCGTGAAGCTGCCGCTGGGCTTCCCCGAACGCTGGAATTACTGGATCACCCCGGCCAAAGGCCGCGGCGGTCCCGACGACCATGTTCGCCTCGATCAAGTGGAGCGATTGCAATTCTCGTTCAGGCCATCGGCGGCCTCGCGAAAGGCGGAAACCGATCCGTCGGTCGACATTGCGTCCGTAACGATGGTGTTCGAATAGATGCTCACTCACACCAACATCATGGCAGACAAACCCAAAGCCCTTTTCAACATGTGCCTATGAAAACAACATCGGTCTCCCCAAACCGGACCTGGCTCGTCGCCGCGTCTCTCCTTGTCGAAGCATCTCTCTCTATTCTCGCGGGCTGGTTCGCCGAAGGAGACGCAAACGGCGACTGCCGAAGAGCGCGCTGGTACCCAACGTCACCATCGCCCAACTCGTGGGTTCGGGAATCTGCACCGCTCCGGCCGCCGGCTGCACGAGCAATGTGACATCGTGCGGACCAGCACTCCATTCCCAAGACGGCCACTCCGAGGTGTAAAAACCGATGTCGGAAATGGTAGCCGAGGTAACCGAAATAGTGGAAACGGCGGAAGGCGGATAGTAGCCGGCCGGACTGGTAATCTGCGGGTGAAATGCCCAAGCGGAACCGTTGTAGGGCCCAATCAGCGCCCCGACCTCGAGCAATTGGCTTGCTGAGGCGGAGCCGTCGATTGAAAGCACCGTGAATTTGAGAACGAAATTCGAATACGCGCTGACATTGAGGCCAGCCAGCGTCCCGGCTCCGTGAGTGTTGTCCGAAACCTGAAAGCGGAAGTAATCCGGCGAATTCGTGCTGGAGAAGTGAATACTGAATTGCACGCCTGTCCCAGGGATGTCTTGTTCCGACGTGATGATTGCCGTGGGCGGTGGCAAGAAGCTGCTGCTCAGGTTATAGTCGAGAGACAGGATCGCCGAGTCGGACAGAGTGAAATCCGTAGCCTTCGCCGGATATGCCGCCATCAGTGCGCAAGCGAGCGTTGCGGCCCAAATACTTCTTTTCGTTCCCATTTCTCCTACTCTTGGAAAACGCACCATTATCATCTGCAATACAAAGAACGGCGTCAAGGACAAACCCGGTGCTTCCACCGCTCGGGGCGCATCATTGGTACTACCGCCAACTGATAGGAAATTGCTTTTGGAGCGCAGGGGATACGGGATCCGTTCAGGGGTTAAAACACGAATGGCGATAAGTTGTTTCTCTGATCCGCGGACGGTCGGCCCGGCGGTCTGACCCTACCGTCTCTAGCCGGGCTTCTTGCTGGCGTGCTTCGCTTCGTCCTTCACGACGGTTCACGCCGAAACCTGCGCTTCATAAAGTACTCGACGGGCGCCATGCCGGTTTCATATACGGCAAGCTTGGACGGTTCAATCGAAAGGAGAATCGGCACATGAATACGGCAAGCCAACCCGTGCCCGCTGGCGACGCAAAGGCCACCTACAACATGGCGTATGTCTGGACGATTTCCCTCGTGGCCGCCATGGGCGGATTGCTGTTCGGTTACGACTGGGTCGTCATCGGCGGCGCAAAACCGTTTTTCGAGAAATACTTTCAACTGAGCAGCGGACAATTGAGCGGCTGGGCCAATAGCTGCGCGTTGCTCGGTTGTCTGGTGGGATCACTGGTATCGGGTGGGATGAGCGACAAGTTCGGGCGCAAGAAGCTGCTGATTGCTTCGGCGTTTGTGTTTGCTGTTTCGTCGGTGTTGACGGGCTGGGCGCCGACGTTCACCTGGTTCGTCGTCTGGCGTATTCTCGGCGGCGTGGCCATCGGCATGGCGTCGAATCTTTCGCCGATGTACATCGCCGAGGTGGCACCGGCCCATCTGCGCGGGCGGTTGGTGGCGATCAATCAGTTGACCATCGTAATCGGGATCCTGGCGGCGCAGATGATCAACCTGAGGATCGCGCAGCCGGTGCCGGTGGGAGCGACGGCGGAGTTCATCCGTCAATCGTGGAACGGGCAGTACGCGTGGCGTTGGATGTTTATGGCGGTGGCAGTGCCGTCGGTGGTGTTCCTGATCGGATCGTTGGCGGTGCCGGAAAGCCCGCGCTGGCTGATCAAGAATGGGAATAGCGGGACGGCCCGCGGCGTGTTGGCGAAAATCGGCGGCCCGGCGTATGCCGATGCGGAAGTGCGCGACGTGCAGAACACGCTGGCGGGCCAGGAAATCCAACACGTGCGTTATCAGGACCTGCTGGAACCGAAAATCTTGAAGATTCTGATCGTTGGCGTGGCGCTGGCGGTGTTCCAACAATGGTGCGGCATCAACGTCATCTTCAATTATGCCGAGGAGATTTTCAGGGCCGCAGGCTATGACATCTCGGACACGTTGAAGAACATCGCGTGGACCGGCTCGGTGAACCTGATTTTCACCTTCGTCGCGCTAGGCGCGGTGGACCGGGGCGGACGACGGCCGCTGATGTTGTTCGGCGCGGCCGGCTTGTCGGCGATCTACATCGTGATGGGATGCTGTTATTACGCCGGGGTCAAAGGATTGCCGATGCTGCTTCTGGTGTTGGCTGCGATCGGCTGCTATGCGATGTCGCTGGCACCGGTGACGTGGGTGCTGATCTCGGAGATTTTCCCGAACCGCATCCGCGGCGCGGCGGTGTCCGTGTCGGTCTCGGCGTTGTGGATCGCCTGTTTCATCCTGACGTTCACGTTCCCGATTCTGAATCGGTCGCTCGGGCCGGCGAAGACGTTCTGGATGTTTGCCGGCGTGTGCGTCGCCGGTTTCATTTTTATCCTCGCACGCGTGCCGGAAACGAAGGGCAAGACGCTGGAGCAAATCGAACGCGAGTTGGCGGATTGACCAAGCCCATTGTGAACTGACCTATTTGAAGGGGGAGACAACCATGCAAAGCCAGTCGCATTCAGTTTTCGTCCGCCGCGAGCTGATCACAATCCCGACCTATCCCGTGCCACCGCCGGACAAGAAGCCGATGTTTCTGGAAAAGCGCGTCTATCAAGGCAGCAACGGCAAGGTGTATCCGTTGCCGTTCTACGACCGTGTGGCGGAAAGGAAGGTCGACCAAAAGTGGGAGGCTGTGCATTTGGAGAATGAGTACATCCGCCTGATGGTGCTGCCGCAGATTGGCGGACGTATTCATGTCGGGCAAGACAAGACGAACGGATTCGACTTCTTCTACCAGCAGCACGTTATCAAACCCGCGCTCGTCGGGCTGGCCGGGCCTTGGATTTCGGGCGGCGTCGAGTTCAACTGGCCGCAGCATCATCGCCCCGCGACGTTCATGCCCGTGGACATTCACATCGAAGAGCACGAGGACGGTTCGAAAACAGTCTGGTGCAGTGACCACGACCCGATGAACCGCATGAAAGGCATGCACGGCGTCTGCCTGCATCCGGGCAAGGCGTACATCGAACTGAAGGTGCGACTCTACAATCGCACGCCGTTCGTGCAGACGTTCCTCTGGTGGGCCAACGTCGCCACGCGCGTCCACGAACTGTATCAATCCTTCTTTCCGTCCGACGTCTTTTACGTTGCCGATCACGCCAAGCGCGCGACGAGCGAATACCCGCTTTGCCAAGGCTTTTACTACGGCGTCAACTACGGTGAGCGCGGTCGCAAGGGCGTTCCGCCAGGGGAGATGCCGACGAATTTCATCCCACCGGGTCGTTACGCGCCGAACGACCTTTCATGGTATGCCAACATCCCGACGCCTTGCTCCTACATGGCAATGGGATCGAAGGAAGATTTCTTCGGCGGCTACGATCATCGCGCAGAGGCGGGCGTCGTCCACATTGCCAACCACCACATCTCGCCCGGCAAAAAGCAGTGGACATGGGGCAATCACGAATTCGGCTACGCGTGGGATCGCAACCTCACCGACACCGACGGCCCGTACATCGAACTCATGGCCGGAGTTTATACTGACAACCAGCCGGACTTTTCCTTCCTTGCCCCCGGCGAGACGAGAACGTTCAGTCAGTTCTGGTATACGATCCAAAAAATCGGCCCCGCGAAACACGCGAACCTGGACGCAGCGGTCAACCTCGAAGATGGCAACGTCGGCATCTGCGTGACACGCGATTTCCCGTCGGCTACCGTCCGCCTCACCAAGAACGGCAAGGTCGTCTTCGGAGAGAAGACCAACTTGGCACCCGGTTCTCCTTTCGTCCGTAGGAGCCCCGACACTGGAGTCGGGGCGACCGGTCTGAAACTCGCTGTTCTCGATCGCTATGGCCGGGAGATCATCTCCTACGAACCAAAATCACGCGCCAAAGGCTGGGTCCCGCCACCCGCCACCGAGCCGCGGCTGCCGGCTGACATCGGCAGCAACGACGAACTCTACGTCACCGGTCTGCATCTCTGGCAATACCGCCACGCCACCCGCCATCCTGAATTGTACTGGCGCGAAGCATTACGCCGCGATCCGTTGGACGCCCGGTGCAACAACGCGATGGGTCTCTGGCATCTGCGTCGCGGTGAGTTCACCGAGGCCGAGCAACACTTCCGCCGCGCGATTGAGCGTCTCACCGGTCGCAACCCGAACCCCTACGATGGCGAACCGCACTATAACCTGGGCTTGTGCCTGCGATATCAAGCCGATGCACTGCTGGCAAAGGTCGTGGGTAGGATGCGACCACCGGGCGTGCCGAAGACAGAAATGGCGGACGGCTCGGCGAGCCGTCCCTACCTACATCTCCTCGAGGACGCCTACGCCGCGTTCTACAAGGCGACGTGGAACTATGCGTGGCAATCGGCTGGTTATCACGCCTTGGCCGAACTCGACTGCTGCCGCGGCGACTGGCAAAAGGCGCTCGACCACCTCGACCGCGTTTTGCGCGTCAACGCCGACAACCTCAAAGCCCGCGACCTTCGCGCCATCGTCTTACGCAAGCTCGGCCGCGCCGACGAAGCTGAGCGTCTGCTGCGTGAAACACTCGCGCTTGATCCGCTCGATTGGTGGGCGCGGCGTCTCCTCGGCGAGAAGATCACGTGTGACGTCCAAACGCAACTGGATTTGGCCCTCGACTTCGCGCGCGCGGGGCTGGATGGGGAGGCAACCGATTTTCTGCGTGGGAGCCCCGACGGCGGCGTCGGGGCGACCGGGGTATCAGCATCGCAGCCGGGAGGTCGCTCTCACAACGACTGGGGCACCGAGCCTTTGCGCCTCTACTACCTCGGTTGGCTTCACGAGAAACTTGGCGACCACTCGCAGGCACTTGGGCACTTCAAAGCTGCGGCACTCGCTTCGTCCGACTACTGTTTCCCGTCGCGGCTCGAAGAGATCGCCATCCTCCAAGTAGCGATGGCCGCCAACCCGCGCGATGCCAAAGCACCGTACTACCTTGGCAACCTGTTCTACGACCGG
Organism: Verrucomicrobiia bacterium; assembly: GCA_049510215.1. GTDB lineage: Bacteria > Verrucomicrobiota > Verrucomicrobiia > Palsa-1439 > Palsa-1439 > JBEKZD01. The sequence continues at coordinate 14,197 of JBEKZD010000020.1, read as the reverse complement.
CGCCGGCACGAGGACGCGATCCGTCTTTGGGAAAAGTCTGCGCGGCTCGACGGCTCGTTTTCGGTCGTCTGGCGCAACCTCGGCATCGGCTACTTTAACCACGCTCTTAGCGTGGTCAACATCCGCAAGCAGCTTGCGAAGGCCCGCGCGGCGTACGAGAGGGCGTTTCGCGCCAACCCGCAGGACGCGCGTCTGCTTTACGAACGGGACCAACTGTGGAAGCGGCTCGGTGAATCGCCTGCGAAGCGGTTGGCCGAACTGGAAAAACATCTCGGCCTCGTCCGGCAGCGTGATGATCTCGCCGTTGAATTGTCCGCGCTCTACAACCAAACCGGTCAGCACGAGAAGGCTCTTGCGCTCATCACTGGCCGCAAGTTCCAGCCGTGGGAAGGCGGGGAAGGATTGGCGCTCGGACAGCATGTGCGGACGCATTTGGCACTCGGACGGCGGCTGCTTCGTAGCGCGGGCGTCTCGCCCGCGAAACCTGAACTACACGGGCGGGACGCCCGAGCTGCTATTGAGAAGGCGCACGAGCATTTCGAGATAGCATTCACTTCGCCAACCAACCTCGGCGAAGCGAAGCATCTTCTCGCCAACCAGAGCGATGTTTGGTACTGGCTGGGCATGGCGTGCGACGCGCTCGGCGACACAGCAGCAGCGCGGAGATGGTGGACAAAGGCCGCGACGTTCCGCGGCGACTTTCAGGAGATGAGCGTGCGCGCCTTCTCCGAGATGACCTACTATTCGGCGCTGTCGCTGGAGAACCTTGGCCGGCGCGCCGCCGCGCGGAAGTTGTTGCGTGAGTTGCTCGATTACGCGAAGAAGCTCTACCGCGCGGAAGCGAAGATCGATTACTTCGCCACGTCTCTGCCGACGATGTTGTTGTTTGAGGACGACCTGCAGAAGCGCCAGCAGACCACCGCGCTGTTCCTGATGGCGCAGGCCAGTTTGGGTCTGGGGCGGAAGCGACAGGCGAGCACGCTCATCAAGAAGGTCCTGCGGTTCGATCGCAGTCACGCGCCAGCGGCGGATTTGCTGTCGCCATGCGACCGCCCCAAGCAAGAAGCGTAACCGAAAGGAGAGAGAATCATGAGAGGGTGTTGCGCAAACCGTGTTTGCCGTTGTAGCCGCGCTTCTGTGAAGCGCGGGGTATTCATTTTCCAAAGGAATTCGGCGCTTCACAGAAGCGCCGCTACACCATGCCTCATCGTGTTGGCTTTGGCCTGTCTTATTGGCGGCCCGGCATTGGCGGCAGACGAAATCAAAGATAAGCAAGGAACGCCTCGCCCTGCGATTGACCACGCTCAAAGCGTGGTAAATCTAACGAACCCGGATTTGTCGGTGACGTCGGGGCATCTGAAGATGGGCGGGAAGAATCCGCAAGGCATCGAGATCAATGCCAACAGCCGTTACCTGACGCTGGGCGGCAAGCCGTGGCTACCGGTGATGGGCGAGTTTCATTTCTCCCGTTACCCGCACGAATCGTGGGAGGAGGAACTGCTGAAGATGAAGGCGGGCGGCATTACAGTGGTCGCAACCTATGTCTTCTGGATTCACCACGAGGAGATCGAGGGGCAGTTCGATTGGTCCGGCGACCGCGACTTGCGCCGCTTCGCGCAACTCTGCGCCAGGCACGGGCTGTACTGTTATCCGCGCCTCGGCCCGTGGGCACACGGCGAGGCGCGCAACGGCGGTTTTCCCGATTGGCTGCTCCAGAAATGCGGGAAGGATGTGCGCAAAGACGCCGAGCCGTACCTGACGTATGTCCGCCGGTTCTACGCCGAGATCGGCAAACAGCTCCAGGGCCTTCTCTGGAAGGATGGCGGTCCGGTCATCGGCGTGCAGTTGGAGAACGAATATCACGGCAGCCCGTCGCATATGTTGACATTGAAAAAGCTCGCCCGCGAATTGGGATTCGATGTGCCCCTGTACACGATGACCGGCTGGGACCGGGTGCGTGTGCCGGAAGGCGATGAGTTCATCCCCGTGTTTGGAGGTTACCCCGACGGGTTTTGGATTACCGACATCGGCAACTGGGCGCGCGACAGCCGCAAACAATACTTCTTCGGCCTCGAACGCGACGACAGCACCGTCGGCAGCGACCTGATGAAGAAGCCGGGCATGCCCGATACGTCGTTTCTGCTGCGGTATCCGTACGGCACATGCGAGATCGGCGGCGGCATGCAGGTTAGCTACCGCCGCCGTCCCGTGATTGAGGCCGACGACATCGCCGCGGTGGCACTGACGAAGATCGGCAGCGGCAGCAACCTCCAAGGCTACTACATGTATCACGGCGGCTCACACCCACTGGGCAAGCTCACGACGATGAACGAATCGCGCGCCAGTGGCTATCCCAATGACATGCCCGTGATCAATTACGATTTTCAGGCGCCGCTCGGCGAGTTCGGCCAGCGCCGGGAGTCGTACGATGCCTTGCGCGTTCTGCACCTGTTCCTGAATGATTATGGCAGCAATCTCGCGCCGCTGCCTTCCGTCATGCCCGCGGAAAAACCGGCAAGTATTGACGATCGGACGACGTTGCGTTGGGCGGCGCGCTCGGACGGGCGACGCGGTTTTGTGTTCATCAACAACTACCAGCGCATCGAGTCTCTGCCCGACCGCGAGAATGTCCAACTCGAACTGCGGCTGAAAGATGAGACGCTAGCTGTTCCCAGCAGGCCGATTCGGATTCCCAATGACGCATACATGATCTGGCCGTTCAACCTCGACCTCGGCGGCGCGCTCTTGAAGTACGCCACCGCCCAACCGCTCTGCCGCGTCGCGGACTGTTTTGTTTTCTTCGCGCCCGCCGGCGTGGACGCTGAGTTCGCTTTCGATCCGCAGACGCTCGCCGCTGACAGCCGTGCCCGGTTCCGCGAGTTGAAGCCGGGGACGGACTGCGTCTTCAGCGTCCGCGCCCGCAACGGCGCGGGCGCGAAGATCATGTTGCTCACCGAGGAGCAAGCGCGCCATTGCTGGAAGGCAAACATCTGGGGCGCGGACCGGTTGTTCCTTTCCTCGGCCGGGCTGGTGTTCGACGGCGAGAAACTGCGCGTGCAGTCCCGCAATCCCGCGGACTTGACGTTCGCCGTGTATCCTGCGCCGCCGCTGGCGATGAAAGGTGTGGCCGACGGTGCATTCACCCGCTTCGCAGGATCGGCGATGACGCGGAAAATCAACGTCGAATGGAAGCGACTCAAGCCCGCAGCGCCCGCGCGGCCCGTAAAGACCGACGCAAAAGGCGCCGTGCTGGCACCGGACGATGCGGACTTCGCCGACGCCGGGGTGTGGCAGGTGCGGGTGCGCGTGCCCAAGAATGCGCTCGACGGCATCCACGAGTTGTTTCTGCGCATCGACTACACGGGTGACGTCGGACGTGCGTATCTCGGTAATCGATTGATCTCCGACGACTTCTACTTCGGTCGCGTTTGGGAGATCGGACTGAAGCGGTTCGCGCCCGAAGCGCTGGAGAAAGGGCTGACGCTCAAGATTCTGCCGTTGCGCAAGGACGCCCCAATCTATCTGCCGAAAGATCGCTGGCCGTCGTTCGATGAAACCGGCGAAGCCATCGCGGTGCGTGACATTACCGCGCAAACGGAGTATGAACTTGTTGTTCGCCCATCACCATTCATCATTATTGAAGAATAATGAGGGCCTGTTGCCCAAATGATTTTTCCGGTTGTAGCTGCGCTTCTGCGAAGCGCGGGTCATTCATTTCCCGAAGGAATTCGGCGTTTCACAGAAACGCCGCTACACCGAAACGCGCGGAAATTGATTTGGGCAACAGGCCCATGAGACGTGACCCCACTCGCTTGTTTCGGGCATGAGCGGACTGATCATCATTTCGGGCAGCGGCGACGCCACGACCAACTACATTGATGCCGGCGGAGCCACCAACATCCCCTCCCGCTACTACCGGATACGACTCGTGCCATAGCTCGTGACTTCGTGGAAGGATCCGAAGTGATCGAATCACATGCGGCTCCATCGAGCGACGGTACGGCGGCGCAGCCATGAGAGAAGTCAAGAATGTGGATGGTGAGCGCAATTTTGGCTAATTGTAGAGCGGTCGGTGATGTGGTAAATTTGCGACGGTCTCAGGTGCATCATGAAATGCAAGTCACCTTCCTCTTATCGGGTTGTTTCGAAGCCCACTCTTTACTCTGATTCCCTTGATTCCTTCGCCCGGTCGCATGAGAAGATCGTTTCGGCGAATCGCCTGATGAGAGTCACCGCGGTGCGATGGTGGTCGCTCGGGTTGCTCTGCCTGATTTCCGCGACCGGCGTGCTGGCGGCAAACATTCCGGGAGGCGGCACCGGCACCGGACCCAACGTGACGTTGGTGGACAACGGCAGCACGGTGACCATCAGCAACGGGATTGTCTCGATTGTTTGCACCAAATCGTCAGCGGTAATCGGTCAGATCAACTATATTTACAACAATGGCAGCGGTACGATCACCAACCAGTTGCTGGCCAATGGCCACAACGGCGGGGAGTTGTATTGGGAGAACAACACTAATAACGGGCCTGCGTTCACCAACTACTGGGTGGTAGCCAACACCGCCAATTACGTGGAAATAGCAATGTACAGCAGGACCACGTCGGTGGCGAATGACGAACTGGAGGTTCACTATTCAATGCTCCGAGGTTCGCCGGGATTCTATGTCACCGGGATTTACAGTCATAGCAGCAGCGACGGCGCGATCGGGATGGGCGAGAACCGCGATAACATCTACGCGGGCTCCATCTTCAACTGGATGAGCGTGGATGCCGCCCGCAACCGGCTGATGGAAGTATCAGCTAGCTGCCTGGCCATCGCCGTGCTGGGTGCGCCGGCGGAAGTCACGCTGTGGACCAATGGGGTTTATCAAGGCCAATACGAAGATAAATACAAGTACAGCGCCAACTTCGGCGCGCAACGGGTCTGGGGTTGGAGCAGTGTCGGCAGCAACACAGTCACTGCAGCCAATGTCGGTCTCTGGGATGTCACGGCCAGCGTGGAATACTACAACGGCGGTCCGATGAAACCCGAGTTGATGAGCCACATCGGCACCACGATTCTCAACATGTACAACGGCAGTCACTATTACATGGGCATGGACATGTACTTTGCCAGCGGCGAGGTCTGGACCAAGGTGTACGGGCCTCATTTCATCTACTGCAACAATATTACCAACACAATCACCGATCCCACACAGGCTTCCAGCGCCCTGTACTCCGATGCCGTCGCCCAGGCCGCTGCCGAGCAGACGGCCTGGCCGTACAGTTGGTTTACCAACGCCAACTATGCCCTTGCCTCCAACCGGGGTGCGGTCTCCGGCAAAATCGCCATCAACGACACGTACAATCCCAACGCCTCGCCCGCCGGTTTGTGGGTGGGCGTCATCCAACAACCTTACACCATCACCAATATCTATGACTTTACACAGTGGATGAAGCCATATCAGTTCTGGGTCAAGACCGGCACCAACGGCAATTTCACCATCCCAAACGTCACCGCCGGAGCCAACTACACCCTCTACGCCTTCGGGCCCGGCGCGGCGGGAACGTTCATGTCGCAGAACCAAACGGGCGGCAATCCCCCGATCTTGTACAACCCTCCGGCCACGAGTTTCAGTGTCACCGTCACCGGCGGTGCAACCAACAACCTCGGCACCGTCACATGGACCCCGACCCGTGTCGGTCCGACCGTGTTTGAAATCGGCTATCCGGACCGCAAAGGCGACAAGTTCCGCCACGGCGACGATTACTGGGTGGGCGACATCGGTCCCAGTCCGACCGCTCCCAGCCCCATCTGGAGCAAATTCCTGGAATACCCGTTCGATTTCCCCAATGGACCCAACTATGTGGTCGGCCAGAGCCGGTGGTCAACTGACTGGAATTACATCCAGACGACCGTTGCCAACAGTCAGGGGAGTTTCGGTCCATCGACCTCGACCATCACCTTCAAACTCGCGTCGGCCCCGTCCGCCGTTTCTACCGCCTCGCTCTACATCGCCCAAGCTTCGAATTTCCACGCGCCTCTGGTTGTTACAGTGAACGGCAACAACCTCGGCAGCACCGCAGGCGTTACTTCCACCCCCAATGCGAACAGTTCGGGTGGGTACACCCCCTCTTACTTCTACGAGATCAGTGACACGACCGTGCGCGAGGGGCCTAATGGCGCGTTTTCCGACGAGCGCCTGACATTTCCTGCTAGTCTGCTGCAGCAGGGGACGAACACCATCACCATCAACATGCCCAACAGCGGTAGCTCCGAGTATCACGCCATGTACGATTATATCCAGCTTGAACTGCAAGGATATGTGCCCCCTCCGCCGGCGAGTGTCGCCGCTTACGCCGGCAACAATTCCAACCTGATCAGTTGGCCCGTGACACCTGGGGCGACCAGCTACAACATCCTGAGCACCACCACCTCCGGCAGCAACTACACCACGATTGCCAGCAACGTGATCGGCCCGGTCTGCGGCAGCGGCTCGAATAACGCGACGTATCTCAACACCAACGCCGTCAATAGCACCACCTATTATTACGTCGTGCAGTCGGTCAACCCTGCCGGCACCAGTTCCAATTCGGTGGAAAGCCCCGGTGCGGTCCCCTCGCCCAGCGTATCCACCAACCCGCCCGCCGCGCCCACCGGCCTCGCCGCCACCGTCGGCCACAGCACGGCCACGCTGACCTGGAGCGCTTCGCCCGGTGCAAACTACTACACCATCCAGCGTTCCACCCTCGTGAACAATGGAGTCGGGACTTACATTACGCTCAGCCTCATTACGCTCGACAATGGCACCACCAACACGACATACACCGACACCACGCCGACCGACGGCAGTATTTACAGTTATTTCGTTACCGCGACGGCCGCGGGCGGCACCAGTAGTAACTCGACGCCGGTCGTGGCGATGCCCATACCTCCGGCTCCCGCCTCTGCGCCCGGCACCGTCACCGTCACCGCCGGTGCCGGACAGACAACCAATGTCATCAGTTGGTCGGCGGTGCCCGGGGCGGTTGGTTACATTCTCCAGCGCGCCACCAGTCCCGGCGGACCTTTCACGTACGTGATGAGCATCACGGAAACCACCTTCAAGGACACCGGCTTGAGCAATAGCTTGGCCTATTACTACATCGTCACCGCCGTCAACGCCGGCGGCGTCTCGAATTCCACCACGGTCGCCGGCCCCCCGGGAGTTCCCGCCACGCTCGGCGCCGCCCCCGGCAACGCCCAGGTTCTGCTGAATTGGGCTGCTTCCCCCGGCGCGACCAGCTATATCATCAAGCGCGGACTCAGCAGCGGCAGTGAGACGACGCTGGCCACAGGGATTACGGGCACAAGTTATACCGACACGAACGTCGTCAACGGGACGAAGTACTATTACCTCGTCGCCGCCACGGGGCCCGGTGGCACGAGCCTCAATTCTCCCGAAGCCAGCGCGACTCCCACCGGCTCGACGGTTGCCGGTCTGGTCTGGAGCGGCGCGGCCTGTTCGGCGTGGGACACGACGACCACCAACTGGCTCAATGGCCTCACCGCCACCGTTTATGCCGATGGGGAGAACGTGACCTTCAATAATTCGTGCGCCAGCGCAACCGTTGCCATCACCAACGCCGTGTCCCCCGGCACCGTCACATTCGCCAACTCGACCATCAATTACACCGTCACCAACGTGCTCGCCGGGATTTCCGGCACCGCCAGCCTGGTCAAGTCCAATACCGGCGCCGTGACCTTGGGCGGTCCCAATACCAACAGCTATAATGGCGGAACCATCGTGGCCGACGGCCAGCTCGTCTTTTCCGTTGGCGCTGCCATTCCTGCCAGTGGGACGGTGACACTCACCGGCACCGGGGCCGTAACGGTGATCAGCGCCAGTTCGTTGCCGAATGTTGCGGCCAACGGCACCAATACAATCACGGGCAACGGCAATAGCGGCACGGGCATTGCCACCTTGAACGATGCGGGAGTACTGAATCTGGCCGTCAGCGGCGGCAGCAAGGCGTTTGACCTGACCGGCACCATGACCGGCTCCGGAACCCTTGCCTTGGCGACTTCCGGCATGACGCTCCGATTTAACGGCACTTCGGGAGACGGCGCTGCCATTTTCGATTTGGGAACGGGAACCGCCTTGGCCAACGTTCGCAACACCACCACGACCGCAATCTCCCTGGGTGGATTGACAGGGGGTTCGGGCACTCAGTTGCAGGGGGATAATAGCAGCGGCGGAGCCAACATGACGTACACCATCGGCGGCGCCAATGCCAACACCGAATTTGACGGAATCATCAAGGATGGAACCGTCGGCACGGTTGCCATTACCAAGACCGGTACCGGAACATTGACGCTCACCAGCACCAACAGCAACTACAGCGGCGGCACGACCGTCAGCGCAGGCACGTTGCTCGTCAACAACACCAAAGGCAGCGGCACCGGTTCCGGCGCGGTCACGGTCAATGGTGGCACGCTCAGCGGCACCGGCGTCATCGCCGGGCCGGTCACCGTAAACTCCGGTGGCGCATTTTCGCCCGGCAATCCGCTGGGCACCCTGACCATCAGCAACAACCTGGTGTTGAACAGCGGCACGGTTCTGGCCTATGACTTGGGCACGAGCAGCGATTTGGCAAGAGTGAGCGGCACCCTGACTTTGGGCGGCACGCTGAATATAAGCAACGCCGGCGGATTTGGGGCGGGCACGTACGTGTTGTTTACCTATGGAGGGTCGCTGACGTACAATGGAGTCAGCATCGGCAGCGCCCCGGCGGGCTACAATTACGGCATCGACACAGGGACGGTCGGTCAAGTCAAGCTGGTAGTCAGTGCATGGACGGCGTTCCAGCAATGGCAGATGAACTACTTCGGCTGTACCAACTGCCTGCAAGCAGCGGCCAACGCTGATCCCCTGGGCAAGGGCATGAGCAATACCAACCAGTTCCTGGCAGGTCTCAATCCGACCAACAGCGCCTCGGCGTTGCGGATCATCTCCGCAGTGCAGCAGAGCAACGACGTGGTGATCACCTGGACGACGGCCGGCGTCAGGACCAACGCGGTGCAGGCAACGGCCGGAGACGCGAACGGCGGCTATGCGACAAACTTCACCGACATCAGCGGCTCGATCATCATCCCGGTCAGTGGAGATACGACGACCAACTATGTCGACACGGGCGGGGCCACCAACGCCCCGTCCCGCTACTACCGCATCCGCCTAGTACCGTAGTACCTGAGTTAGTCGCGGGAACCAGTGTCTCCGATAAATCTTGCGTTTTCCCCAAGAATATGAGACAAAATTTAGCAGTTCACTGCGAGGCACGGGCGAAGTTGAATCTTCATACCGAAAGGTCAAGTCTGATGAAGTTAAGCGCTAAAATCGAGTTGGCTTTCGTAATCGGAGCATTGTTCCTGATCGCGACCGGGGCAAACGCGCAGCGGCAGATGGAGAATCTGGGACGGGGGGTCGTGGCAGTTCGCACCAACGACACCACGGCGTACGTCGGATGGCGGATGTTGGGGACCGACCCGGACGACATCGCCTTCAACCTGTACCGCTCCGGCACCAACGGCACGCCGGTTCAGCTTACGACCAACCAGACGCAGACAACGGATTTTGTCGACACCACTGCGGATCTGACCCAGACGAATTCCTATTTTGTACGGCCCGTGATCAACGGAGTGGAGCAGGCGGCCAGCGCGTCATACACGCTGCCGGCCAACACCCCGATTCAGCAGTATCTCTCCGTTCCACTGCAGATACCCGCCGGCGGCACGACCCCGGATGGCGTCAACTATACCTATAGCGCCAACGATTGCAGTGTTGCTGATCTGGATGGCGACGGGGAGTACGAGATTATTGTGAAGTGGGATCCCTCCAATTCCCAGGATAACTCGATTTCCGGCTATACGGGCGACTGTATTCTGGACGCCTACAAACTCAATGGCACACGCCTGTGGCGGATTGATCTTGGCAAGAACATCCGAGCCGGAGCGCATTATACGCAGTTTATGGTTTATGATCTCGATGGCGACGGGAAAGCGGAACTGGCCTGCAAGACGGCGCCCGGGACAGTGGATGGCCAGGGCAATAATGTTATCATGCCGGGGGACAACCCCAATGCAGATTACCGCAATTCTTCCGGCTACATCCTGACCGGGCCGGAGTATCTGACCATCTTCAACGGCCAGACAGGCGCGGCGATGGTCACGACCAATTACGTGCCGCTCCGAGGTAACGTTTCGGACTGGGGGGACAGCTACGGCAACCGGGTCGATCGGTTCCTAGCGTGTGTGGCGTACCTTGACGGACAGAGGCCCAGTCTTGTCATGTGCCGTGGTTACTATACGAGAGCGGTACTGGCGGCGTGGGATTGGCGCAACGGCCAACTGACGCAGCGCTGGGTTTTTGATACCGGGTTTAGCACATCCAGTACGAATCCCTTGGCCGGCTATCAGGGGCAAGGGGACCACAGCCTGAGCGTTGGTGATCTCAATGGCGATGGCAAGGATGAGATCGTGTACGGGGCCGCGGCGATTAACAATGATGGGACAGGGCTTTATACAACGGGTTGGGGGCATGGAGACGCGCTGCATTTGGGCGACATGGATCCGACCCGGCCGGGTTTGGAAGTGTGGAATGTCCATGAAACCCCCAATCCCACCTGTGGCGGTGGCGAGTTCCGTGATGCCAGAACCGGGGCGCTGATATTTGGATTGCCAGGAACATCAGATACCGGCAGGGGATGCGCAGACAACCTGATTACGAACATGGTGGGATATCAGATGTGGTCTTCGGCTTCCGGCGGACTATTCGACACCAAGGGCAAGAATATCGGCCGTACTCCCGACTCGGACAATTTCCTGGTGTGGTGGGACGCCGACGTGAGTCGTGAGCTTCTCGACGGCAACCACATCGACAAGTACGGCGCCACAAGTGACGCACGATTGCTGACCGCCAACGAGTGTTCGTCGAACAACGGGACAAAATCCACTCCCTGTTTGTCCGCCGACATATTCGGAGACTGGCGCGAAGAAGTGATCTGGCGGACATCGGACAACACGGCGCTGCACATTTATACGACGGTCATTCCGGCGGCGAACCGTTTCTACACCTTCATGCATGACCCGCAATACCGGTTGAGCATCGCCTGGCAGAATGTGGCGTATAATCAGCCGCCCCACACCGGTTTTTACGTCGGCTACGGCATGCAACCACCACCGGTTCCGCCCATCTCCACCGCCAACCGCCTGTGGCGGGGAGATGGCGTCTCCAATACGTGGGATGTGGCCACCGCAACCAATTGGGTGGTCGGCGGAGTTTGGACGAGCAGCACCGCTGCCGTTTTCAACCAAGGTGACGCCGTTCTGTTTGACCTCAGCGGGTCGAACAACGTTCCGGTCAATCTTGCCGGCGCACTGGCGCCGGGAGCGGTCACGGTCTATGCGCCGATCGATTATGTGTTTGGCGGCAGCGGATCGCTGACGGGGACAATGAAACTCGTCAAATCTGGAACGGGCGCGCTGACCATCAACACAACCAATTCGTACAGCGGTGCCACGACGGTTAGCGACGGCACCTTGCTGGTCAACGGGAGCCTCGATCAAAGTCCTGTGACCGTGCGCGGCAGTCTGCGGGGTCTCGGTAGAATCGGTGGCAGCGGGCGACTGGGAGGCGGTCTCACCGTGCAAGCCGGAGCCAGCGTGATTGTCGGCAGCGGTACCAACGTGGCCGGCACGCTGAGCATTTCCAATGGCCTGACCGAAGCCGGCGGGGTGGCGAACTACTTCGATCTTTCCGATGATCCGACGGGCACGATCAAGACGAACGATCTGATTGTCATCAATGGAGACCTGACTTTCAGCGGTCAGAATTCCATCAAGATCACCATGTTGAACGGCACACTGCCTCTGAACACTTCTTATCCTTTGTTCCAATACAGCGGTACGCTGAACGGCGGCGTCTCCAATCTCACGGTGGGTGCCATTTCCTCATCCTTCACGCTGGCCCTGACCAATGTGCCTGGACAGATTGCCCTGCTGGTGATCAGCAACCGCGCGCCGGCGGGCATCACTTGGGCCGGCGACGGTGTGGCCAACGTCTGGGACACGGGCCTGACGGCCAACTGGTTGAACGGAGGCCTCCCGGATAACTTCTATCCTCTCGACAACGTCCGGTTCGACGATACCGGTTCGGCGGTTCCACCGGTCAGTCTGACCGGTGTTCTGAATCCGGCTTCGGTGACGGTGACAGCCACGGTGGATTACACGTTCAGTGGCACCGGTTCTCTGACCAGCCCAGCCACGCTGGTCAAGTCGGGTTCGGGCAACTTGTTCATCAATACCCTCAATAGTTCTACGAACCGTCTGACGATTTACGCCGGCACGGTGCAATTGGGCGATGGGGTGAGCGCTGACGGCAGTTGGTCGGGGAGCATTTCCAACCTCTCCAGCCTGGTCGTGGCCAACATGGGTTCCTTGACCATGGCCGGCAATATCAGCGGCAACGGCTCGTTCACGATGGCTGGCACCGGGGCGTTGACGCTGACCGGTACGAACACCTACTCGGGTACGACGGCCGTTCTCGACGGCACGCTGCAGCTCGGCGCTGGCTCCACATCGGGTTCTCTGGGAACGGGCGACACGTTGAACAACGGGGCGCTGATATTCAGCCGGACCGACTCGATCACCTACAGTGGTGTGATCAGCGGCGCTGGCAGCCTGACCAAGAGCAGCAGCGGCACGCTGACGTTGTCCGGCAACAACACCTACGGCGGCGGCTCGACCGTCAACGGAGGTTACCTCCGTCTGACCCATAACAACGCCGCCGGCAGCGGTTCGATCACGTGCAGCAGCTCGGTGCAACTGGGCAACGGCATTCTTATCACAAACGGCTTCGTCTCAACCGGCACCACGGACTGCATGATGGACTGTCCGTCCGGCACAGGCATGTGGATGAGCACCGTCAGCGCTTCAGGCAGCGCGCAATTCCGTCCCGGCACCACCGGTGGCACCCTCGTCCTCACCAATGTGACCGCAACCTTGGGCAGCTGTTACTTTTTCGTTTCGCGCGGCACGGTTGTTTTCGCGGGTAACACGGCCATTTCAACGACCGGCACCGGTCTTGGATTCGGCCGTTCAGACAACAATACCGTCGCCGTCACGATCAAGGACAACGCCAGTCTTTCGTTCGGCAACGTACCGATGGGTTCGGGGAAGAGTATGGCCACGCTCAGCCTGACACTTACGAACTCCGGAGCATTGACGTTGACGGCGCCAAATGGGGCGAACACGTTTGACCTGCTCAACGTGTCGGCGTCAACGGCGGCCAGTACCATTCGGCTCGGCCCAGGGACGACGTTGACCGTGGGCGGCTTTATCAAGACGTCGACCGGGGCGAACCAAACCTCGATTCTGAACTTCAATGGCGGTGTCGTGAAGGCGACGAGCAGCACCAATGGGTTTTTGAACGCGCTGTCTGGTCTGTCTGCCCGGGTGCAGACGGGCGGGGCGAAGATTGATGATGGCGGGTATGCGATTACGATCAGCCAGTCGTTGTTTCACGATCCCGGCGTGGCGGCTGCCGATGGCGGATTGACCAAGCTGGGGGCCGGCACACTGACGTTGGCCTACACGAATGGCTACAACGGTGTCACGACGGTGAGCAACGGGACGCTGTTGGTCAACAACACCACGGCGAGCGGAACGGGCACGGGTGCGGTCACGGTGGTCAGCGGAGCGACGCTGGGCGGCACGGGCGTCATCGCCGGCCCGGTAGCGGTCAACGGCAAGCTGGCTCCCGGCAGCAGCGTGGGCACCCTGACCATCAGCAACAACCTGGTGTTGAACAGCGGCGCGGTTCTGGCCTATGACCTGGGCAGTAGCAGTGATCGGACGGTGGTCAGCAGCAACCTGACGGTGGCTGGCACGCTGAACATCACCGATGCGGGTGGGTTCGGCGTGGGCACCTACATTCTGTTCACGTACGGCAAGACGCTGACCTACAATGGGCTGAGCATGGGCGTTGCGCCAGCGGGCTACAATTACAGCATCGACATCGGCACGGCCGGTCAAGTCAAGCTGGTAGTCAGCGCTTGGACCGCGTTCCAGCAATGGCAGATGAACTATTTCGGCTGCACCAACTGCCCGCAAGCCGCGCCCGATGCCGATCCGTTGGGCAAGGGCATGAGCAACACCAACCAATTCCTGGCGGGTCTCA